>NZ_BAXQ01000011.1:0-125792 GCF_001310615.1 Thalassobacillus sp. C254
AAACCCTGCTTATCTAATGCAAATTGAAACGCTTCCTCCATAAGTACTTTTTTGAGCCTTTTCATAAGAATCCTCTTCCATCCACAAATCTTCATGAAGGGCGTCAAAGTCATTGCATAGCGGTCCCTTTCCTTCAAATGGCCCGCCAACGACTCCTGTTGAAATGATTGCCGGTTTGCTTTCAAATACCCATGACTGGCGGCCAGCTAACATTACAATCCCCCCACTGTATAAGAATGGTTCTAATGAGAGCGATAAAAAAGGCAGCGACACTTCCAAATACAATTACCGAACCGGCCAGTTTAAACATGTTGCCGCCGACTCCCAGGACATATCCTTCCGTCCTATGCTCGATGGCCGCACTTGCCATGGCATTGGCAAACCCAGTAACAGGAACCGCTGTCCCGGCTCCAGCATATTGAGCAAAGCGATCGTATACACCAAATCCAGTCAACAAAATTGATAGTATAATTAACACTGCAACAGTAGGATTGCCCGCCGTCCGCTCATTAAAATCAAAAAAATGAAGAAAAAAAGTTTGAATCCCTTGTCCTACAAAGCAAATAAGGCCTCCAACCCAAAAAGCACGAATGCAGTTCTGCACAACGGGCCGCTCAGGCTCTCTTCCTTTCGCCAGTGTTTGATATTCCTGCTGGGCTGGTGTAAGATTTTTCTTTTTTCATTAGCCACCTTATTATCCCCCTTGTTATCCCTTCATGTACTCTTCCACTTTACCTAATCGTTTATTGATATCACTTTTGGTAAGCTGGCGCTGGTGGACCTCTCTTTCTAATTTCTCAAGCTCCATAAAGGCTTTCTGGTCTGTGGACAAATAAATCGTCATACCAGGCCAGCGCTTGGTGAGCTTCCTGTGACCGGCTTCTCTAATCTCTTTCAGACGTAAACGGGCACTGTGCTTCACTTGCGGTGCAATATAAAGCTCTTTTTCAAAGCTTACGGCTGTAACCTCTGTCACTTCTTCCATGGCCCGAATTATGGCTTTGGCTTCCTCGGCCCTTGCCTGGAGCGGTGCCGCAGCGTTTTTAACAGGCTCTGGCGGTGACACTTCAGTATGTCCGGATATTTCAGGAGGCTGCTGGCAGCCAGCAGTCATAAAAACAATGGAAGCGATAAGCAGCAGTACACATGTTAGGTGTTTCAATTTCATTGACCTGCACCTCCAACCTTCTACATTTCTCCTTTTAGTATGAAAAATTCAGTTCCATTTATGTATTTCTTATTTGGAGGATGTTGTAAATCAACTGATGGGCTGTTCTTTTTGGTCTGAAGAACAGCGTTTCGATTACATCTGCCACTCTGTGTCCATTCATCGATTAAAACTCTTGAGTAAATCCTGTATTTTTTGGCAAATGAGGGAAATAGTATAAAAAAACACTTTGGAAGTTGATGGAATATGAATACAAATTATGGATTTTTAACCGTTGAACTTCTCATAGGCTTCTTTGCTCTTTTAGTGGTTACAAAGCTTTTAGGTAAAACTCAAATTACCCAACTTACTCCCTTTGATTTTATTTCTGCTTTGGTTTTAGGTGAACTTGTTGGAAATGCAATTTATGATAAAGAGATTCATGTGACATACGTTCTCTATGCCATCTTTGTCTGGACGGTTCTCATTTCAACAATTGAAAAAATCACTCAGAAATTCAAACGGTCCAGAAATGTTTTAGAAGGGAAACCTACGATTGTAATTAGAAACGGACAATTAGATTATCAAGCGTTACAGAGCAATAAGTTAGACTTAAACCAACTGCAGCACCTTCTCCGGGATAAGGATATTTTTAGCTTGAAAGATGTACAGTATGCTATTTTAGAGGCGAATGGGTCGGTTAGCGTTATGAAAGCAGATCGTGCTGCCACGCCAACAAAAGAAGATTTAAATATACCTAAAACCTCTTCTTATCTTCCTATGAGTGTCATTCTAGATGGGGAGTGGGTGGAAGATAACCTCAAAGAAATAAACTGGACTAAGGACCAGATTTTGAATGAATTAAACAAAGCCGGCATACCTAACATCAGAAGAGTGTTATATGCTGAATGGGACGGGTCCCTGCCTTTGCACATACAAAAATATGAGTAAAAAGCTCACTCGCACTGGATGGCTCTTCGGATGGTCTTAACATGCCCATGCCCTGTCTTTCTCAGAAGTCTTTTAGAAAAGAAATGGTTTGGAGGGAACAATCTGACCAGGAGTCAGCGAAGAAGAAGAAGAGAGTAATATGTTTTAAATTTTTTTACCCCACGCTACAAGAAGAAAAAACATAAAAAACCCAGCTTTTAGAGAAAGCCTGGGTAATTGACACATTGTATTCTATTGCTGTGAATATTGAGGTTCTTCCTGTTCCACCTGCTTCATTCTCATATCTAAACTGTCCACGATATTCTGAGTTTGCTGCGCAAGGTTTTGATATGTTTGCTTTGCTTGTTGATTTTCAGTTTGTAAAGCAAAGGTCTCCAAACTCGCTTGTGCACTTTTGAGACCTGCTAATGTTTGTTTAATTTGTGTTCCAACGGTCATTCCTATCTCACTCCTTTATCGTATTCCTTATTTAATATGGAATAATTCAAGTACAATATGCGCGTCATACTTTTCCATTAAATAACCCGCCTTCCAACGAAGACGGGTTATTTATACCTAGTGGAATGGGGAAAACAACGAGCTATCCGTGGAGACGTGCTAAAAGGGCTCCCACTGGAGACGACGGGCTTTTTCGAACCTGTCAGACACATCATCCCAATCAATGACATGCCAGAAATTATCCACGTACTTCCCTTTTTCTGTTTTGTATTGTAAGTAATAGGCATGCTCCCAGACATCCAGTACTAAAAGAGGGATAACGTCCCACTGTGATAAATAATGATGCTTCTCAGCCTGGAGAATTTCAAGTCTTCTGGCTCGTGGCGCCCACACTAAGATAGCCACCCAACACCCTGGACCTTTTTTGCAGCTTCACTAAAATGCTCTTTAAATCCTTCGAAACTGCCAAAGTCTCTATCAATGAAATCTCTGAGCTCACCACCAGGTTCTCCTCCGCCAGCAGGCTCATATTATTCCAGAAAATGGTGTGTAAATAGTGGCCGGCGCCATTAAAGGCAGCTTCTCTTTCCCAATATCTCAACAGTTCAAAATCTCCCGTTTCTCTTGCCCTTTGCATTTCTTCTTCTGCTTTATTTAGTCCATCAACATAAGATTGGTGATGTTCACTATGATGAAGTCTCATAATTTCTTCAGAGATCACTGGCTCTAACGCATCGTAGGAATAAGGCAAAGGAGGAAGGCGGTGTTCTCCAGGGGGCACGTAATCCTGAGTCTCCCCTCTGCTTTCCGTCGTTACACTTGCTCCGCTCTGAAATTGTTCATATGCTTTTGCTGTTCTTCCTACCTGCTCTATGAAATAATCGAGCTTTTCCTTATCTTCTTCCATTGATTCCGGCCATGATTCTTTTAAGCGATAAAGTTCCGTTTCCATAGGCGCTTCTTCCTGCTCGTCACTTTGCACATCTACTCTTGAATGGTATATATATTCTTCCAAATCATCCATCCACTCTTTTACACGATAAAGATACTCATTCCATTCTTCCCGCTGGGACAAGAGCCTCACTCCTTTCTCTATTTTAAAACTTATGGAGTGAGGAGTTGTCCCATTCTCTTAAATTGACACCTCCCATTTTATGGGAGGTGCCTGGCACCTTGGAACGCTGTAACATAAATAAGAGCCCACGCCTGATCCACAGGAACTACTATTACAAGCAAAGTTGGTGCCTGGCACCAGGACAGGATGGCCTATTCCTTGATTGTATCTTCAAAGCTTTCAAAGAAGAGGTCTGCTTCTTCCTCACTTTCTTCTTTTCCCTCAGGCAACGGAGGAAGCTCTTCTAAAGAGGAAAGTTCAAAAACATCAAGAAAACGCTGGGTCGTTTGATACAAAATAGCCCTTCCTGTACTCTGCGCTCTTCCAGCTTCCTGAACCAGTCCTTTGCTAATCAGGGTCTGCATCGGCTTCTCCGATTTCACTCCCCGGATTTCTTCTATCTCCACCCTTGTGATGGGCTGTTGATATGCTATGATAGCCAATGTTTCAAGAGAAGCTTGTGACAGACTGCCTTTTCTTGACTGGTCAATCAGTTTTTTAAAATACGGAGCATGTTCTTTTCTCGTCATCATATAAAATCTGTCGCCAAATTCCTTGATTTGCAGGCCACGTTCTTCATTTTCATAGTTGCTTGAAAGGAGAAGGAGCGCTTCTTTCACTTCCCCGGCATCTCCGTCTAACGCTTTTACCGCATCCGGAACAGCTAGGCCTTCATCCCCGCATACAAATAAGAGTCCTTCGAGCACCGACAGCATATCCTTGTTACTCATCTTGTATCTCCCCCTCTCTGCTGATAATAATGATGTCCTCAAAATTATCCATCTGCATGCAGGAGATGGAATGAGCTTTCATTAATTCCAAAACCGCCAAAAAAGTTACAACCATATGAGATTTATCAGGGGAATCAAATAGTTTTGAAAAAGTTGTAGGTTCTTTTTGTCTTGATAACAATGTCCGAATTTCGTCCATCCTTTGAGTTAAAGGAATTTCTTCGGAACGAATCTTCGTCTGACGAGGCTTTTTGTACCGGACACGTTCTTTTAACTTCTGAAAAGCTTGAATCATATCATATAAAGAAAGGTGTTTCGTATCAATTTCTTTATCTTCCTCTAAAGTCTGGCTATTATCTATCGTGCTCGGGGGCTTTGAAAATGTAAGATTTCTTTGTTCCTCACGATTTTTTAAAGTGCCCGCCGCTTCTTTAAATCGCTTATATTCCAGCAGCTGGCTCATTAATTCTTCCCTGGGGTCTTCCTCCCAATCCTCAGTCAGTTCTTCGTCTATCATTTCTTCCTGCTTTGGTAGGAGCATTTGACTCTTGATAGCAAGCAGCGTTGCAGCCATCACTAGATATTCGCTGGCAACATCCAATTCCAGCTCCTGCATCGTCTGCACGTACAAGAGATACTGCTCGGTTATTTCTGAAACAGGAATGTTATAAATGTCAACTTCTGCCTGCTGTATCAAATGTAACAAGAGGTCAAGGGGACCTTCAAAAGCATCAATCTTTACGTTGTATGAGTTCACGTCTTATCACCTGATTTTTAAAATGGTTCTGTTAAAAAAGGACTGTTAATTTTTCACAATTCATGGCATTGTAGATAAAAGAGCGACTCCTTCGGGAATGCATGAGCCTCACGAGCCCGCAGGGGGGTCCAGAGGAATCAGAGACCACATGCCCGAGGAACGAGAATGAAGGGATGTATAAATCGGTGTCTGCTTGTCCCTATAAGTGTTATCAAGCGTCTTTGACGAGCAAGATGGAACAAGATTAAAAAATAATTGGTAAAAAATATATTTTTCCGGCAAAACACCGCGTGTTTTTACTTGAAACTGTTGAAATTATAACATAACACCTTTCTTAACAAAGGCAATCAGCTATTGAAGCTGGATTAAATGTGTTATAATAATTGCCATGCTAAACTTATCGGTTTTCTTTGTAAGAAAGGAGTTTCTGCTGTCTATGTATCCAAACGCATATATCGAATACCTGGTATACTTTCATGGGCCCAGAGACTTCTTTGAATGTCACGAGGTTCTTGAAGAGCACTGGAAGAAAGATAATAAAGAAGAAAGAAAACCCCACTGGGTGGGTTTAATACAAGTGGCCGTTTCCTTATACCACCAAAGAAGGAATAATTTCTCTGGTGCCATTCGTATGATGACAAGCGCCATAAACATTTTAAGTAAAGAAGCGGAGAATTTAAAGCTCCTTGGTTTACAATATGAGGAGTTACTACAAAGACTTGAACAGAGGCTAACGGATATGTATGAATATAAGGACTATGAGGAATTTAACCTCCCAATCGCTGATTTGGATCTCCTTGCCTATTGCAAGCAAAAATCCTTGGAAATCGGCACTCTCTGGGGATCCGACAGCGACTTCGAAAATGGTATGATTATTCATAAACACACTCTCCGTGACCGTTCCGAAGTGATTGAGGAACGCCTTAAACAACAATATGTCAAAGAAAAGGAACGGAAGGCGTAACTTACGCCTTCCGTTTTTTTATGCTTATTATATTATGCTTATTATTTACAATCCTGCAAACTTCTAATTCACTTCTTGATTCACTTCTTTTTCACAGCAGCTCAAAAAACCTGATGTTTCTTCAGAACCTACCATTTCACAGCCTAAGCGTTGCGAAAGAACAGACACCATTTTCCGGCCAATTCCTTCATCCCGAAACGAAGGGTTTACACAAAGATGCTTGAGTTCAGGTGTTCCATCTTCATGCATATAAATTCCGATTACACCTACAAGGTCATCGTTTTCTTTCCAAAGATACAACTGCCTGTTTTCCTCTTCTTCATAAAGACGAATGGTTTCCTGCAGTTTCTTGACTTCCTTTTCTTCAGGCATAAAAGAAAGAAGACCCATAGCTATCTTTTTATACGAAGATTTGTACTTGATGAACATTTTCATCCCTCATTGCTCATGTTGATCTTATACCTTAATATGCTGTTCCTTCTTCCTCAATTATACCTGTGTAAAACCAAAAGAAAAGGTTCAAACGACATATTTTACCACTTACAGGCAAGGAAATTTGACTCACATTAAGAATGTTTGTCCTTTTATGTTATACTGCTTATCCATTTACGCTATCATTATTTTACTCTTCTTTTAAGCTTTTATCAAGGTTGGCCATTTCAATTGCTGTCACAGCTGCTTCTGCCCCTTTATTTCCTGCTTTCGTCCCGGCACGCTCAATCGCCTGCTCAATTGTGTCCGTGGTAAGGACACCAAATATTACAGGAATCCCGGTTTGAAGAGAAAGAGAACCTACTCCCTTTGCAGCTTCACCGCACACATAGTCAAAATGAGGAGTAGAACCGCGAATCACAGTTCCAAGTGTAATGATGGCGTCATATTTCCCTGTTTCAGCCATCTTTTTTGCTGCAAAAGGAATTTCAAATGCACCTGGTACCCAGGCAATATCAATATTTTCTTCATTTACGCCATGGCGTTTAAGCGTATTCTCTGCTCCGCTTAATAATTTACTCGTAATAAATTCATTGAACCTTCCAACTACAATACCAATTTTCTGGCCCGTGCCACTAGTTCACCTTCATAAATGTTTCCCATGTCAATTTCCCCTTTCATTGCTAAAGATGCAGCATATGTCCTAATTTAGAATGTTTGGTGCGTAGATAAGTTTCATTATCTTTGTTATATGGTAATTCTAACGGCACTCGCTCTACAACTTCAAGTCCGTACCCTTTAAGTCCTGTTATTTTCCTGGGGTTATTAGTCAGCAGCTTCATTTTGGAAATTCCAAGATCTCTTAAAACCTGTGCTCCTATGCCATAATCACGAAGATCCGGACCGAATCCCAGCTTTTCATTTGCTTCAACGGTATCGTAGCCTTCTTCCTGAAGCTTATAGGCTTTCATTTTGTTAATTAAGCCTATTCCCCGTCCTTCCTGTCTCATATATAACAAGACACCTTTTCCTGCTTTTTCTATCTGCTGCAAGGCAGCATTCAGCTGTGGTCCGCAATCACAGCGGTGGGAACCAAATACATCTCCTGTTAAACACTCGGAATGCACCCGAACAAGAACGGGCTCGTCCGGAGCAAACTGGCCCTTAACGAGGGCAATGCTTTCTTTTTCATCTACAATTGATGTGTAGCCTACCGCTCTAAAATCTCCATAGTCTGTAGGAAGTTTTATTTCAGTTTCTCTTCTGATTAATTTATCTTTTTTATGGCGGTATTGAATCAGGTCTTTAATGGTTATCATTTTAATTTCATGCTGGTCTGCAATTTTCCTCAAATCAGGGACCGCGCCATTGACCCGTCATCTTTAATAATTTCGCAAATAACCCCTGCAGGCTCAGCTCCAGAGAGCCTGGCTAAATCCACAGCAGCTTCTGTATGCCCTGCTCTGCGTAACACACCGCCATTTTTGGCCACAAGAGGAAATATATGTCCAGGCTTTTTAAAATCATGTGGCTTGGTGTCTTTAGCGATTAAAGCCCGGATCGTATCAGCTCGTTCATGGGCAGAGATTCCTGTTGCATTTGTTTTGTGGTCAATACTCACAGTAAAAGCAGTTCCGTGTGGATCAGTGTTATGGTCTACCATTGTCTGCAAATCAAGCTCTTTTGCACGATCCACACAAATTGGAGCGCAAACCAGGCCTCTTCCATGAGTAATCATAAAATTAATTGTTTCAGGAGTAACTTTTTCTGCTAAAGCCACAAAATCTCCTTCGTTTTCACGATCCTCATCATCACAAACAATAACTACCTTTCCTTGCATTAATTCATAAATCGCTTCCTCTATCGGATCAAACATTTTTTCAGTCATGGTCTTTCACTCTCCTGCCCATTCTATTTAAAGCCGTTTTCCTCTAGAAAGATTCACTAATATTTCCTGTTTTCGGTGATTGAAGCTTTGTTTCCACCAGCCGGTCAACATATTTTGCAAGCATATCACACTCGATATTTACCGGATCACCAGCAGACTTCTCCCCTAGTATTGTTTCCGAAAGAGTATGGGGAATGATGGAAAGTGTCAGCTCCTGCTGATCTATTCCAAACACGGTAAGGCTTATTCCATCAATGCACACTGACCCTTTATTCATGATATACGGTGTTAGATGAGCTGGTACCTTAATGGTAAAGTACACGGCATTATCTAACGGCTTCTTTGCAAGCACCTCGCCTGTTCCGTCAACATGGCCGGAAACAAAGTGGCCTCCAAATCTGCCGCCTGCTGCCATAGCTCTTTCCAGGTTTACTTTTGAACCGGATTTTAATGTCCTTAGACTCGTAGCTCTGACTGTTTCCGGCATAACATCAACAGTAAAATGGCTGTCATCAAACGAAGTAACTGTTAAACAAACTCCGTTCACCGCGATACTGTCACCAAGACCGACATCCGTTAATATTTCTCTTGCTTCGATACTCATGACGATCGCCTCGCCGCTTTGATGTAATGACCTTATCGTTCCCTTTTCTTCAATAATACCTGTAAACATCTTAAAAAGCCTCCTTTGGCCGGGCGGTTATTTTGAGGTCGTCTCCTGCTTTTTCGACTGATATGATATCAAGAGCGATGGCTTCATTAATATTTGCTATCCCTGCTCCTCCTACAGCCGTAGGAGCATCTTTGCCGCCAATCAGCTTAGGTGCCATATACATAATCACTTCCTGGAACGCCCTTTCTTCCACAAAGGACCCGGCAACTGTCGCGCCTCCTTCAACATAAAGGGATTGAATATTTCTTTCTCCTAAAACGTTCAGCATCTCCTGAAGGCTGATAGAAGAATGACTCATTTTAATGACTTCAGCACCTAATGATTTATACTGTTTCATTTTTTGTTCATCGTTATCGCTTCCACAAATGATCCATACGGGAGCAAGTCCGTCATGAAGCATTTTCGCCTGCAGGGGGGTTCGTAAATTTGTATCGAGAATCACTCTTATCGGGTGGACGCCTCCTGAAGGAAGCCTTGTCGTTAAGGAAGGGTTATCCTTTTTCACTGTTTCAACCCCTGCCAGGATGGCATCATGAGTATGCCGTGAATGATGAACATCCTCCCTCGCTTCTTTTTCAGTAATCCATTGACTTTCCCCGGTAACTGTAGCCGTCTTTCCGTCTAATGAAGTGGCCGACTTTAAGGTGACATAGGGAGTTTTCGCCTTCATAAAATGAAAAAATTTCCGGTTCAGCCAGTCTGCTCTTTCTTTCTCCACGTCAAGGACAACCTCTACCCCCGCCTCCTTTAATTTCTGTATGCCCTTTCCTGCAACTTGAGGGTTAGGATCGGACGTTGCTATGACAGCGCGTTTAATTCCTTTATTAATAATTGTATCCGCGCAGGGGGGGGTTTTACCGTAATGACTGCAAGGTTCGAGGGTTACATAAATATCTGCTCCCGCTGCTTCTTCTCCAGCCATTGCTAAAGCATGCACCTCGGCGTGCTCTGTCCCTGCTTTTAAATGAGCCCCCATTCCAAGAATACGCCCTTCTTTCACGACGATAGCGCCTACTACCGGGTTTGGGGAAGTTTGTCCTTCTGTTTTTTCCGCTAAGTCCAATGCTAGTTTCATATAGGATTGATCATTTATCATGGATGGCTCCCCCTTCTATCAAGCTTCCTTCTGCGGTCAATTGGTCTTTGCTTTTCTAGAAGGCCCTCACTCTTTCACCGCTTATACAAAATAAAAACCCCCTGAAGAAAAGGTTTCTTCAGGGAACGTAAGTAATATACACGTGTTCAAATAAGCCTCTTTCCCGGAAGGTATAAGCCTGAAATAGACAGACTTCCCCCTGGGATATTCGGCTTGATAAAAAACAAGCAAAATAAGTGCAAAGAGGTGAACACGGTTTTTCCTTCTCCCATCCAGACTTTACTGTCGGCTCTGGAGTTTCACCAGATCCACCGTATCTTCAATGAAAACACGGGTCACGGACTGAAAAACGAATATCGCTTTATCACCGCCGGTTGGGAATTTCACCCGACCCCGAAGGCAAACCGCATGGCTTGATATATTCAATTTTTAATTAGTATACCATATTATCCGGCCAAACTAGCAACAATGAAGACTTATTCATAGAAATCTTTCTCCAGCGCCCATTTCTGTCAGTTCGTTTTAGATATTGGAAACTTAAACATTGCTGTACAAAAACGTCCCGATATTACGCCTAACCAGTTCTATTGAAAAGTAAGAAGTAGGGGACGGAGTAATCTTCCCCGGTTAGCTAAAGTCCTGCCAGCTGCATAGAAGTGAATACGAATGTCGGTGAGAGGAAAAAACAGGTGAAAAACTAAATAGGATTTGCATTACTGGCGGTGAACTTGAGAAAGTACACCGCCCGTAAGCCCGATCAACCCATTTCTGATCAATAAAAAGGTGCCAGCTATCGAAAATCGATAACTGACACCTTTTATTCCTTTTTAGAGACTGTTTTATCCCAGTCTCTTATAGACAACCAAAAAGTTTATGCAATGAAGCCTTTAAGACTGTGCTTATTCTTCCCACACCTTAACTTCCTTCATTACATCTCCACCTTGAATACGGTCTACGGTTTCAAGTCCATCTGTTACCTTGCCAAAAACAGTGTGGACGCCATCCAGGTGAGGCTGGCGATCAAACAGGATAAAGAACTGGCTTCCGCCCGTATCTTTTCCAGCGTGGGCCATTGAAAGGTATCCTCTCTCATGCTTATGAGGGTTGCCTTCTGTCTCACATTTGATTGTATATCCAGGACCGCCTGCCCCAGTTCCTTGAGGACAACCGCCTTGAGCTACAAAGCCAGGAATTACACGGTGAAATGTCAGACCGTTATAAAACCCTTCATTTGCAAGTTTTTCAAAATTAGCTACCGTACCAGGAGCATCTTCTTCAAAGAATTCTAAATGGATTGTCTCACCGTTTTCAAAAGAAATTGTACCTTTTTTCATTTCTTCACCTCATTGTATGTAGTGGCCCTTTCAAAGAAGGGCACTGTTTATTATTATACTCGTTCCGGGGCATATAAAGGAAGGTCGTTACGAATTAAATCATCATATGTTTCGCCTTTTACAACCAGATGAGTCTTTCCTTCTTCTGCAAATACAACAGAAGGACGGGGGATTCTGTTGTAGTTATTAGCCATTGAATACCCATAAGCCCCCGTACAAAAGACAGCTAAAATATCACCGTGTTTTACTTCCGGGAGCGGGAGGTCCCAAATAAGCATATCTCCGCTTTCACAGGCTTTACCTGCAATTGAAACCTTATCTGCGGCTTTCTCGTTTGCTCTGTTCGCAAGAATTCCTTCATACTCTGCCTGATAAAGAGCCGGACGAATATTATCTGTCATTCCACCGTCAATAGAAACATATCTACGTACATTTGGAATATCTTTTGTAGAACCAATTGTATAAAGGGTGGTTCCTGCATCTCCTGCGATAGAACGTCCTGGTTCAATCCAAATCTCAGGAACATCCATTCCAGAAGCCTTCGCTTCTTTTTTTACAGCCTTAATTACATCCTTTACATACTCTTCCGGAGGCAGAGGGTCATCTCCTTCAACATAACGTATGCCAAAGCCCCCGCCGACATTTAATACGTCAGGTATAGTCAAACTTCTCCTGCCACTTTCTAATACTCTCGTACAGCTTCTCAACTGCCATTGTAAAACCAGTTGTATCAAAAATTTGGGAGCCAATATGGCAATGAAAGCCGAGGAGCTCTATTTCTGGCTGAGAAAGAATGGTTTCCATTGCTTTTTCAACCTGCCCGCTCGCAAGGTCAAAACCAAACTTCGAATCCTCCTGGCCAGTTGAAATGTAATCATGAGTATGAGCTTCTACTCCAGGAGTGGTCCTGAGAAGCACCTTCACAGTTTTCCCTTGACTCTTCGCTTCTTCTTTAATTAAGTCAAGCTCATAAAAGTTATCAGCAACAATACAGCCTATATTTAACTCTATGGACATACGGATTTCCTCAGCGCTTTTATTGTTACCGTGGAAATGGACACGCTCCATCGGGAATCCCGCTTGTTTAGCTGTGTACAATTCTCCTCCTGATACCACATCAAGCTCATGCCTAGTTCTTCAACCAGCTGTATCATTGCCAGGCAGCTGAATGCTTTGCTGGCATACGCCACTTGATAGGACACACCTTCTTCTATAAAAGCCTTTTGAAAGCCCTCAGTCCGTTTACGAATTAATGCTGTATCGTATACAAATACAGGGGTCCCATATTTTTTGGCTATAGCGACAGTATCTACTCCACCAATTTCCAGATGGCCCTTTTCATTTATCTTGCTCGTTCCATGTAAATACATGAGCGTTCTCTCTCCTTACCCCTTAAATCAATGTGTCCATTTTATCATCATTTATACATTAGCAAAAGAAAAAGAGTCCACTTCCCTGAAATTGTATTTTTGCCCTATGCCAGTAGCTAAACCTTACTATATAATGTAACGTTAAATCATGTTCAGCAAAAAGCCAATAAAAAAAGCAGCAACATAGCTGCTCGAGGTTGTTGAGAAATTTTTGTTTTTTATCATAGTGATAGAGTTCTAAAAGTCGGCACTATACTCGTTTAAACCTACATAGCAAACGAGGGTCGCGGGCATGGAGTGAGTTTATTTTAAAGTACTAATTACACTGGGTTTATCTTAAGCAAAAAAGGGCTGTTGAGACGCTTTTCTCAACAGCCTGGCTCTTTTTTTATGATTGCTTGATGGGATCCTGAGGGTCAACAATCTTTGGTCTGAATCGAAGAGTTGGTACAGTAGTACGTACAATAATCTGCCAGAATTCCTTGGGTGCAAACGGCAAAAACGGCCAAAGATAAGGTTTATTCAAGGAACGAATGGCACATACCAACAAGAAAATGATCGTGGTACCAATAATGAAGCCTGGCCCTTCAAACAAAAAGACGAGAACAATGAGAACAAGTCTGGAAATCTTTAACGCAACACCCAGCTCATAGCTTGGTGTGGCAAAGAGACCTACCGCCCCTGCGGCAATATATAAGATAACTTCTGCGGTAAACAACCCGACCTCAATGGCAATTTCCCCAATTAAAAGTGCTGCGACTAACCCAAGAGCCGTTGCCAAAGGAGAAGGAGTATGGATGGCAGCCATCCTCAGAAGTTCTATACCAAATTCAGCGATTAGAATTTGAGCAAAAATAGGAACATTTTGATCTCCATTTGTCGGGACCTATATAATCAAGCATTTCAGGCAGCATTTCCGGAGACAACACCATTAGCAGCCAAAGTGGAACTAGAAAGACTCCAGCAAGAATTCCGAGGAAACGAACCCAACGAAAGAACGTCCCAATGGCCGGGGCCTGCCGGTATTCTTCTGCATGCTGGACATGGTGAAACATTGTCGTTGGTGTGATGATTACGCTAGGGGAAGCATCCACAATGACAACAACATGCCCTTCTAAAAGGTGAGTAGCTGCCACGTCAGGCCTTTCCGTATAACGAACAAGCGGAAAAGGGTTGTTTCCCTGTTTAACGATATACTCTTCCACTACTTTGTCAGCCATAGAAAGACCGTCAATATTAATGGATTCCAGTTCTTTTCTCACGATCTCCACCAAGGCAGGGTCAGCAATCCCATCTATATAGGATAGACAGACGTCGGTTTGCGATCTCGTTCCTATCCGAAGCATTTCATTGCGAAGGTTTGGATCCCTTATCCTTCTTCTTGTAAGGGCCGTGTTTTCTACGATGTTTTCTGTATATCCGTCTCTTGCTCCACGCACGACCTTCTCTGTGTCTGGCTCTTCAGGGCCTCGTCCTGGATAGTTTCTTACATCTACTATGAAGGCTTCGGCTTTACCTTCCATTAAAATAACAGCAAGACCGGAGAGGAGCTCTGTGATACAATCCTCAAAGGTATCTTTATACTCTACTTGAACATGGGTAAGATGGTTTTCTATTGCTTTTTGAACATCGTGAACTTCCCTGCCACGTGATTCAAGCAGCATAAGCTCTCGTAAAATCTCAATTACGTATTGATCATTTGAAAGTCCATTTACGTAATAAATTTGAATTTCTTTCCCAAGTATGTTCAGCTTTCGAATTCCTACATCGTAACTTGTCCCGATTCCCAGGCGTTCTGTTAGTAATTTTTCATTTTTATGAAGTTGTGGAAAGAGAGACTGTTTTTCTTCTACTTGTTGCGACAATTCCAACCACTCCGTTCGATAAGGATTTCAATAGCTTTTCTTGTTATCGGCGAGCCTTTTTCAGGGTCATCCCACCCTCCCATTTTGCCTATATCCCCTACGCCGATGACAGGAACTCCCAGGTCATCAATACAATACACTGTATCTCCTTTGAGCCGGCCAATTTCAAGGTCCTCTATCCCTTCTTTATCCACTCCATAAGAAGTAAGGTTCCCAAACTTGTCTATTGATACATCAACATTGGTCCAGTCAAATTGTTTCGAGGTGGATGCCACAGCTATGACACCTAATACATCAACTGTATTGCCTCTGTTAAGGCTATCATCTTCTCTTCTCCCCGCCCTATCCTTGCTGCCCGGCATCATCAAACAACAGCAAAACCGGCTCCCCTTCTGCGCTTTTAACCATTTCCTCCAGCTCTGTTGTATTAGGAGGAGAAGGATTACCTCCTGAAGCTGTAAGAAAGGGGAGCTGTAATTCTCCTGCAGCACACTCTACTGCTTTCACGGCAGCAGAATCTCCATCTGTTATAAAAATTACTGGCTTTTTCCTACTCACTAGCTTCTCCCTTTCCTTTCATTTTATTTAATGGTTAACAAAGTAAAGCCAATGAAAGAGTGATCCCGTTATTTTCCCTAACACTAGCGCCATCAGTAAAACTAGGATATTATTCTCCATCCTACTCGTTTTGAGAGAATGGGAAACACGTTGAGCACTTCTGTCAGACCCGCTGCCAGCATACCTACAAACATTCCTGCAGCAAGCCCGACCGGGACTGCTAAAAATGAAGGCAGATGAGCATGAGGCTGATGAAGAGTGAAAACAGATCCGGCAATGGCACCTGTTATCACTGCCCACTCATACAGCTGTACAAGATGATAAGACCGAGTCAGCTGGACTAGACGAGGAATAATTCCAAGCACGGAAATAAAAGCTACAAAACCACTTCCGACAGCCAGCCCCCCTGCTAAACCAACGAGAATTGACAGTAAAGGTTCAATAGTCATCTTTACAGTTTTTCTTTTTCGGACATAATTACGTAGCGGTCCATATCTTGCTGATAATTGAACATTTCCACTTCAAGGGGACTTGGCTCTTCGTTTATTCTCTTACGGAATAAATGATTAAAAAATAAAATCATTCCAAGCCCAAGCCCAAAGGAATAAGGAATTTGCAGAAGCCAGGGTGCCGATACTTCATTTCCTGTAATGATCATAAAAATTTTCTGATGGACTTCCAGCATGCTCACGTCTTCATGAAAATTCATAATGGCAAGTCCTGCTCCAACAAACAGAAGAAACCAAACAAAGGATACAAAAAGAAGAGATGGAGGGCGCTTCCCCCGGTCCACTTCGATAATCGTGTTCACCGGGCCAAGAGACTGAACGTCAAGGTCAGGATGCCGGGTTCGAAGGAGGAAAAGCACGTCCATAATGTCTATCACCACGTGGGTTTTATCTGCTTTGGTTACTTCATAAAGTACGAGATCTCCCATCGCCGTTTTAATCTTTTCCTGACCTTCCAGATAAGCAACATCTTTGACCAGCACTCGTTCGTTCAGCTTCTTTTGGATTCTGCTTTTAAGCTTTATATAAATGATTTCATCCAAAGTTGTTCCTCCTCTCAGGAGATCTTAGTTGTTTTTAGTATGAACGCCTTTTTTTTCCTCATTCTAAAATTGAGGAAATACTTCATCTTACTAAGAAGAAACCTCTAACAAGGACGCCCACTGTTCTTAATAAAAAAATATTAGTTGTTGTTAAAATACAAAAAGCCGGATGGTTTATTCATCCATCCGGCTTTTTATTTTATCCAGTATTTTCTTTTCTAAACGAGAAACCTGAACTTGGGAGATACTAAGTCTTCTTGCCACTTCTGCTTGTGTTTGATCCTTAAAATAACGAAGATACACAATCAGCCTTTCTCTTTCTTCAAGATGGCTTACCGCCTCATGAAGAGCAATCTTATCAAACCATTTCTGTTCATTTTCATCTGAAATCTGATCCATAAGCGTGATAGGATCGCCGTCATTTTCATAGACGGTCTCATGCAGGGAAGAAAGTGACCTTGTCGCTTCATTGGCAAACACTATCTCCTCTGGTGCAATCTCTAAAGCAGCAGCAATTTCATTCACAGTAGGGGTTCGTCCCAATTCCTTCGTCATTTCTTCCTTTTTCTTTCTGATCTTATTATTTAATTCCTTTAAGGAACGACTCACCTTCACCGTGCCGTCATCTCTGATAAATCTTTGAATTTCCCCGATAATCATCGGAACAGCATAAGTGGAAAATTTAACGTCGTAACTTAAATCAAATTTGTCTACAGATTTAATTAAACCAATGCAGCCAATTTGAAAAAGATCATCTGCTTCATACCCTCTGTTCATAAAACGCTGGACGACCGACCAGACAAGACGGGTGTTACTGTTAACAATCAACTCTCTTGCCTCAAAATCACCACTTTGGCTTTTTGCAATCAGTTCCCTCAGCTTGGCATCACTCAACTGTTTATTCTTTTTTACTTCTGTCCCCATGGCGTTGCCCTTAATTACAAAACGCTTTGGTTTTAGATAAATGCTTTTTTAAATAAACAGTGGTCCCCAATCCCGGTTCTGAGGTCACTTCTACTAAGTCCATAAAATTTTCCATGATCGTAAAACCCATTCCTGACCGTTCCATGTCTGGTTTTGTTGTATACAATGGCTCCCTTGCTTTATCAACGTTTCCAATCCCTTGTCCGTCGTCTTTTATCGTAAGTTCCACTGTATCTTCCTCAAGTTTAGCCATAATAATAACCGTGCCTGCAGGGTTTTCACCATAACCATGAATAATTGAGTTCGTGACTGCTTCGGATACTACTGTTTTAATCTCTGTCAACTCTTCCATCGTTGGATCAAGCTGTGTCACAAAAGCTCCTACAGTAACTCTGGCAAAAGATTCGTTTTCACTAACAGCGGAAAACTCAAGTCTCATTTCATTTTTCACTGTTACGCCACCCCCAAAGTTCGTAAAGCATCAAATTCTCCCTCTTCCAAACGCAAAACTTTAAATAGCCCTGACATTTCAAACAGTCTTTTCACAGGAGGGGAAATGTCACATACAACCATTTGGCCCCCTCTATTTATCACTTGTTTATACCTTCCCAAAATGACTCCAATTCCTGAACTGTCCATAAAGGTCAAGTCTTCCAGGTTTAAAAGAATATGCTTTATTTCTTCAGGCTCGTACGCTCGTTCCACCTTATTTCTCACATCATGGCAGTGTGGTGATCTAATTCCCCACTTAAACGGACACAAAGTACGTCTCCTTTTCGTTCTAAATCAATCGAAAGGCTCATCGGCTCTCACTCCCATTTCATTCTTGATAAACACTAGCATCTTTCTGAAACATATATTCTCCTTACACCTTCCTCTTCCTTTCCCACTGACAAAACTAGTGGCAAATCGTGTAAAGAAGAAGCTATTCGCTTTCCTTTTCATTACTGCCTGCATCTATGCCGGACATCTTCGCCAAAGTTCGTTTAAACAATCCCCACCACGTGGCTTCTTTTACGTCTTCACGTGCGACGATATCCGTTTCTGCCAATACTTCTCCATCTTTTTCTACTACAAATTTCCCGATCGTTTCTCCTTTTTTAATCGGTGCTTTTAAATTCTTGTTCATTTCAACTTTTTCACTTATATCTTCAAGCTTCATGCCTTTTTGAATCAGCAGGCTTATCCTGCTTCCTAACACTCCCGTCACATGGGATGCGTCGCCTTTTTCCACTGCTGCACGATCTATGACGTGGTCCTTATCGTAAAGAGGCTGGATATCATAATGATTGAAAGCGTAGTCAAGGAGCGATGTTGTCTGACTATTTCTGGTCTTGGGTGTTGTGGCTCCCATTATTACTGAAATAACGCGCATGTTCTGTTTTTTCGCAGTGGCAACCAAGCCGTATTTAGCTTCTTGAGTAAATCCCGTTTTTAACCCGTCCACTCCTGGATAAAATTTTACAAGCCTGTTTGTGTTTACAAGCCAAAATTCATCATCTGTGCCCTGCCTTAAGTAGTCTTCATAAATTCCGGTGAAAGATGTGATTTTCTCATGTTTTAACAGCTCTCTAGCCATTAAAGCCAGATCCTTTGCACTCGTGTAATGATTCTCAACAGGCAGGCCGTTGGTGTTCGTAAAGTGAGTATTTTCAAGGCCCAATTCTTCAGCCTTTTATTCATCATCTCCACAAACTTTTCCTCTGACCCGCCAATATGTTCGGCCATTGCCACAGAAGCATCATTTCCAGAAGCAACGGCAATTCCTTTCAGCATATCCCTTACAGTCATTTCTTCGCCAGGTTCAAGAAAGATCTGTGATCCTCCCATTGAAGCCGCATACTCACTCGTTACCACTTTATCCTCATAGTCAATTTTTCCTTCGTCTATCGCTTCCATAATTAAAAGCATGGTCATAATTTTTGTCATGCTCGCCGGAGGCAGGGACTCCTCACTGTTTTTCTCATATAATACTCTACCTGTATCTGCTTCCATCAAAATAGCAGCTGCAGCCTCTTCAGCAAGCTCAGCTTGTTTCTCCTCTGCGAACGCATGTTGAGAAACGGATAAGACTAGCAAACAAGCAAGAAATATAGATGTACTTCTTTTTAATAATCCCCTCATAGTACAGGACCTCCAGATTTTTTACTACTAGAGTTTCCATAAATTTCTTCTTTCATACTGCCAGGACAATGGAAGAATAAAAAAATTCCTATCCTTTAGAAAGGATAGGAATTCATGTGGATTATTCAATCGTATCATAAATTAAAGAAGGGGCTGAGGCAGGCTTCTCTTCAATCTCATACGCTCTATTAATCATATCTTTGACAGCTTCATTCTCATCTTTATTTGTATGAAGAACGGCCAAAGTCTCTCCATGCTTCACAGAATCCCCAATTTTCTTTACTAGTTCAACTCCTACTGCATGGTCTATTTTATCTTCCTTTGTCGCTCTGCCTGCACCTAATACCATTGCTGCCCTTCCAATCAGAGCAGCATCCATTCGATGGACAAAGCCTTCTGTATCAGCTTTTACCTCTATGAAAGAGGAAGCTGTAACAAGGGTCTCCGGTCTTTCAACGGAAGCCGGATCTCCCCCCTGTGCTTCAATGAACGTCTTCATTTTTTCCAAAGCTTTTCCGTTTTGAATCACTTGCTCAAGCATGGTCCTAGCTTCATGAACAGTGTCTGCTTTTCCTCCCAGCACTACCATATGGCTTCCAAGTGTCAGACAAAGCTCATGAAGATCTTCCGGGCCTTCACCTTTTAGCGTATCAATAGCTTCTTTGACCTCAAGTGCATTGCCGACAAGGCGGCCAAGGGGCTGATTCATATCACTAATGACTGCCATTGTCTGTCTCCCCAGAGAGTTACCAATATCAACCATTGCTTTCGCCAGCTTTCTTGCATCTTCCACCTTGTCCATAAAAGCACCTGAGCCTGCCTTAACATCTAAGACAATCGCATCGGCTCCGGCTGCAATTTTTTACTCATTACCGAGCTTGCAATCAGGGGAATCGAATCAACAGTAGCCGTTACGTCTCTGAGCGAATAAAGTTTTTTATCAGCAGGTGTCAGGTTTCCAGATTGTCCGGCGAGAGCAATTTTATTTTCGTTCACGAGACGAATGAACTCCTCACGCTCTAATTCTGTCCGAAATCCATTGAAGGCTTCCAATTTATCAATGGTGCCTCCTGTATGGCCCAGCCCTCGTCCTGACATCTTTGCAACTGGAACACCAAGGGCGGCCACTAATGGCCCAAGGACCAAAGTAGTCTTGTCTCCTACTCCTCCAGTAGAATGCTTATCTACTTTAATTCCTTCAATTTCCGTCAGATTTAATTGATCTCCTGAAGCTGCTATTTCATATGTCAGCGTCGCCGCCTCTTGCTGAGTCATTCCTTTAAAATAAATAGCCATGGCAAAAGCTGAAGCCTGGTAATCTGGGATTTCCCCTCGGCTGTAGCTTCAACAAACCACTTAATCTCTTCATTTGTAAGGGTTTCCCCATCTCTTTTTTTTGCAATGATATCTACCATACGCATAGTAAATCGTCCCCCTCTCGCCCTATGGCATTGTCTTTAATACTTCTTTAACGAGAGAAATAAAACGAGGCTTCGTCTTTGTCGCCGTTCTATTACTTCTTCGTGGCTTACACCTTCAATTTCTTCACCGATTGCCATATCTGTGATGCAGGAAATGCCCAAAACTTTCTGTCCTCCATGTCGTGCAACAATTACTTCAGGAACCGTGGACATCCCTACGACATCACCTCCAAGCTTACGAAGCATAATAAGTTCAGCGCCAGTCATAAAAGCAGGACCTGAGATTCCGGCGTACACACCTTTTTGTATGGAAATTCCCAGCTTATCAGCTGCCCTCTGAGCTACTTCCTGTAAACCTTTTTCATAAGCCTGACTCATATCTGGAAAGCGCGGTCCTAACTCCTCATCATTTGGCCCAATGAGAGGATTGGCCCCTGTCATATTTAGATGATCTTCAATTACCATAAGATCTCCCGCTTAAATGAAGGATTCATTCCGCCGCAAGCATTCGTAACAATAATCGTTTCTACCCCCAGCTCTTTCATGACACGGACAGGAAACGTCACTTCTTGCATACTGTAGCCTTCATAATAATGAAAACGTCCTTGCATCGCTACAACGTCTTTTCCCTCGAGAGTCCCCCCGGCAAGTCTTCCTGCATGTCCTTCCACTGTAGAAACAGGAAAATGAGGAATAGATTGGTACTCAACGTAGATCGCATCCTCTATTTCTTCTGCAAGATCACCAAGTCCTGATCCTAAAATGAGGCCCACTTTTGGATTTACGCTAAATTGTTCTTTAAGATAAGACGCAGCTTCCTTTACTTTGGCAGACATATTCATTTATAGTTCCTCCTCATTCATTCGTCCTATAATCCCTATCATAAGAGACAAAAATTCTTCTCTCACTTTTTCAGTTGTTTCAATAACTTCATCGTGGCTCAGAGGCTGATTGAGTATACCTGCGGCCATGTTAGAAATGCAGGAAATACCGAGTACTCTCATACCGCCATGTCTGGCAGCCAGAACCTCAGGGACCGTAGACATCCCTACAGCATCGCCTCCCAAAGTCCTTGCCATTTTCACTTCAGCAGGCGTTTCATATGCAGGGCCAGTATTGCCTATGTACACGCCCTCACGAATAGACATGTTCAGGGATTGAGCAGTTTCTTTTGCCACTGTCCTTAGTTTCTCGTCATAGGCTGAAGAGAGGTCTGGAAAACGAGGACCCAGCTCTTCATTATTTTTTCCCATTAGGGATTATCCCCCATGAGGTTAATATGATCCTTGATAATCATCAAATCTCCGGCTTCAAAGGATTCATTCACTCCGCCTGCTGCATTTGTCACCAGCAGCGTTTCCACGCCCAAATTCTTCATTACTCGTACGGGAAAAGTCACTTCTTTCATCGCATAGCCTTCGTAAAAATGAAATCTCCCTTGCATAGCCACAACAGGGAGGCCTTTTAGTCTGCCAAAAACCAGTTGACCGGCGTGTCCTTCAACAGTTGGGACAGGAAATCCTGGAATCTTGCTGTAAGGAATGACAATTCTCTCTTCAATTTCATCTGCCAGCACCCCAAGCCCGGACCCTAAAATTAAGCCTGCCTTGGGTGTTTCTTGAATCTGTCCACGCAAAAAGAAAATGCTTCTTTTTGTTTCACTTCTTGACTCATGGTTTTACTCATCCTTTCTTAAGAGCGGATAAAAAACTCGTTCCATGGGAAGGAGCTTTCAATGTGAAATTTTCAGCAATTGTAGCGCCTACATCAGCAAATGTCTTTCTCACGCCAAGGTCCTGGCCCCCTGAATGAGAAGGAGAATATGCGATTAAGGCACTACTTCTCTCGTATGATCTGTCCCGTGGTGTGTCGGATCATTTCCATGGTCAGCGGTAAGTAACAGGAGATCATCACTTTTTAAAGCTTCCAGTAACTCCGGCAGCTGGCGGTCAAATTCCTCAAGGGCTTTTGCGTACCCGTCTACATCTCGGCGATGTCCAAATTTAGCATCGAAATCTACAAGGTTCAAAAAGCTCAGTCCTGTAAAGTCACGGTTTGCTGTTTCAATGATCTTATCCATTCCGTCACTATTCGAAGTAGTCCGCAAGGATTCGGTGATACCCTCTCCATCATAAATATCGCTGATCTTCCCTATGGCTAAACTGTCAAATCCCTGGTCTGCCAGGTCATTCATAACTGTTCTGCCAAAAGGCTTTAAAGCATAGTCATGACGATTTGCTGTACGCTCAAAAGCTCCTGGTTCACCAATAAACGGACGAGCAATCACTCTTCCTATCATATAGGGAGGTTCATACGTAAGTTTTCTGGCTTTTTCGCATATCTCAAAGAGCTCTTTTACAGGGACAATTTCTTCATGAGCCGCAATTTGAAGCACAGAATCTGCGGACGTATAAACAATTAAATCACCTGTCTCCATATGCTCCTTCCCTAATTCTTTGATAATCTCTGTTCCTGAGGCTACTTTATTACCGATTATCTTTCTTCCTGTTTCCTTTTCAAGCTGTTTAATCAGCCCTTCATCAAATCCATCAGGAAACGTGCGAAACGGCTCGTCTATTCTCAGCCCCATAATCTCCCAGTGGCCTGTCATCGTGTCTTTTCCTCTTGAAGCTTCTTCCATAATTCCAAAAGAAGCGAGAGGAGCATCTATTTTTCGGATCCCCGTCGTTTCCTTAATCCACCCTAGTCCTAGCTTTTCCATAGTTGGCATAGAAAGACCGCCTGTTTTCTCATCGATGTGGCCGAGGGTGTCAGCTCCTACGTCATTGAATTCTGCAGCATCTGGAGCTTCCCCTATCCCTACTGAGTCCATCACAATTAAGAAGACTCTCTTAAAAGGTATATTTTCCGCCATATCATTTCCTCCTTTATGTACTGTTCATTCTCCCTTTTCATTGCTTTGTAAGCAAACCAAAAGCCCCCATAAGAATACCTCTCTTATCAAAGGGCCTGAAATAGAATCTTTGTTTATTGTGAGCCTGTCCTTTTCTTTTATGCTCTGGGATGGTACGAACTGTAAATATCTTTTAGTTTTTTGTTTGATATGTGTGTATAAATTTGTGTGGTTGAGATATCTGCATGCCCAAGCATCTCTTGTACCGCTCTCAGATCTGCACCATTTTCCAGTAAGTGAGTGGCAAATGAATGACGAAGAGTATGAGGTGTCAGCGCTTTTGTTATATTTGCTTTGTCGGCTATTCCTCTTAATATTTTCCAAAAACCTTGACGTGATAAAGGGTTCCCGTGATGATTTACGAATAACTGCTCGTGTGGTTTTTCTTTTGCTAATCCAGGACGTGCTTTTTGCAAATAGATTTCTAAAGCTTCAATGGCAACTTTTCCTAACGGAATAATTCTTTCCTTGTTTCCTTTTCCCGTACAGCGGACAAACCCCATTGATAAATGAACATCGCCTTTTTTTAATTCACACATTTCAGAAACTCGCAGGCCTGTAGCATAAAGAAGTTCAAGCATCGCCCGGTTTCTCCTGGAAAAATCATCAGCTCCGCCAGTTGCATCTAATAATAACTCTACTTCTGTGGTTGATAGCACCTCGGGAAGCTTCTTGTCCCCTTTAGGTGTTTCGATCAGCTCTGAAGGGTCACTGGAAGCCGTTTTTTCTCTCAGCAAGAATTGATGAAGCGCCCTTATGGAAGACGTGGTCCTGGCCAGCGTGGCCTGGGATCTTCCTTTTTCTTTCAATAGATAGAGGAATTCCGTAATGTCAGCTCGTCGTACTTCATCCCACGTTGCAATGTTGTTTCTTTCTTTTAAAAATAAAAGGTAAGCCTTTAAATCTCTTTTATACGAATTGACAGTGTTTTCACTCAATCCCCGTTCTACTTTTATGTAATGGAGAAAATCATCTACCCATGCTCCATTAAATTCCCCCCTTGTCATTCCCCGTGCCGGTAAAAAACAGTAGCCGTTCCAGCCAGACTGACGGTCCTGGTTCTTCAAACATTTCTATCACTTTTACTGCCCTTCCCTGGGGCTCTTCAAACCTATGATCGCTTTCATACTCTGCACTTATCCATAGAATACCATAATAAAAAAATGTCGTGCACATTGCAAAGACAAGAAATACTTTAACAGCATCAAACATGGGGCTAAACCACTTTCTCATATTATTCACCTCTAAAAAAGCATGCTTAATTTCAAGCTATGCCTAAATAGATAAGAAATATACATGAGACAGCTATCTTACGGAAAAATCTTTATGTATAAGAAAATTATATCCTTCCAGCTGCTATAGGAAGGCTTTCTATGTCTTATATAAACCAAAAAATAAAAACCTCTTCCTTAAATGAAAAGGTTTTTATTCGGATTTTGGTTTTACTACCCTTTTCTTCGGTTTTCTCCGCTTTTTTCTCTGGGTCTGATTTATTATTGCAGCGGTGGCAGATTCCGTGGAAGGTTAATCGGTGATCTTTAATTTGAAAGTTCCAGTTCCTCTCAACGACTTTTTCTACATCACCGAGAAGATCCTCTTGAATTTCGTCCACTGCCCCACATTCTATACATACGAGATGATGATGGAAGTGAGCAGCTCCTTCTTTTCTCAAGTCATAACGGGAAACTCCGTCCCCAAAGTTAATCTTATCTACCACTTCAAGCTCATTTAAAAGCTCAAGGGTACGGTATACGGTAGCCAAACCGATTTCAGGAGATTTTTCTTTGACAAGCAGATATACATCTTCCGCGCTTAAATGATCTTCTTCATGTTCTAGAAGGACTCTCACTGTAGCTTCTCGTTGAGGTGTAAGCTTGTAGCTTTGCGCATGCAGCTGCTTCTTAATGCGGTCTATCCGGTTTTCCATTGACATTCCCCTCCCCCTGGTGACCATTCACGATTAATTATAATCTCAGGAGAAGAGAGTGTCAAATGATAACTAAAATCATTATCACATTATAATTATTATAATTAAATTTTAGTTATTAACCTGCTGTCCAGTCTATAATGATTTTCATTAAAGAGGGTGATAGAAAGGCTTCAATACTTGAAGCAAAAGCAAGGAGCATAAGGGAGACACCCATAAACAAACACGATTTCATAAACATAGGAAAGATAGGCTCATAATTTGTTTTTAAGAATTGATGTCTGATCAATTTAAGTGAGAATGCTAAAGAAATTGCTGCCACAAAAATATAAACAGGTACAACAATCAGGTTTTGAGGGAGCACTGAAACAAATGACATGGCAAAACCCGGAATCCCCATTTGATTCACCAGGAACCTACGGTAAAGCCGACAACGATCCCTTTTAAAAACAACAATAATAATATAAAAGGCAGACCGATCACAGATAAGCCTAAAAGCCACATAAGCCCTGCATATTTAGCGTAGTGAGAGAAGCTTTGTTTAAACATATCACTTGCCGTGGCATAGCTTCCTTCACTTACTTGTCCAAAAAATTGGTTCAGATACATATATAAATCATGTTTTTGTGTCAAGCTCAAGCTGTTTACTACAATAGCTCCAAACACAATACCCATGAGAAAGAGAACAGTGACAAACAAATAGAGCGACCGATGCTCTTCTATATGCTGATAAGCAGACCTGGCCAGCTTTCCCTTCATAGAATTCTCCCCCTCTCGTCTCTGTTTCTGTCTCTACTCTATGAGAGTTATACAAAAACTATGACTCAAGGAAGAATACGATTTCGATTGCTAGGTATACCTATCCTGTTTTCACTGTCTTGATTCTTATTATTTATGGTCACTAATTTAGTGAGACAGAGGACTGACAAATTACCATGCCCGCTTGACCAGGGTAAGCGGGCACAATACAGGCAGAAAACTACCTGGTCAGAAACACATAAAAAGCTTGGTGAGAGAAGGGAAACAAGAGGAAGTTTACAGAAAAAATAAGCATTAACAGAGCTTTAACTTTAAATACTGCAGAGCATAAGCTGTTTTGGCATCATGAATTTCCTGCTTTTCCATCAGTTCTTCTGCTTCCTCAAGGGTGACTTCCAGTACATCTACAAATTCATCCTCATCGGTCCCGGCAGTCCCTGCATTAACCCTTTTGCTTCATAAATATGTACCAATTCATCAGCAAAACCAGGAGAGGTATAAAACGAAGTGATTTTTTGGAATTCCTTAGCTTTATAGCCTGTCTCTTCTTCTAATTCCCGGGCAACTGTTACTGAAGGATCCTCTCCTTCTTCTAGCTTTCCAGCCGGAATTTCTATTAAGTGTTTTTCTAAAGGCTTTCGAAACTGTCGGACCAATACAAGCTTGTTATCCTCAGTTAGGGCGATAACCGCCACGGCTCCAGGATGATTAATTACTTCCCGTTTTCCATCCTTGCCATTAGGAAGTCTTACATCTAAAAGATTCAGATCTACTATCTTCCCTTTATATATATTTGTAGATTTAACAGTTTCCTCATACAGATGATCCTTCATTTTTCTTCCCCCTTATGTATAAAAACCCCGATTTTACATACAGTTTATCATAAAATGAATAAAGGAGCGGTGGATATGAAAGTTTATATCACTCCACGCCACATTAGAATTGTCGGTAAAGCATGGGAAGTGACTCAATATTTAAAAGCTGCCTCACGAACTCATAAAACAATGGCTGAATGGGGGAGTAAAAACTGATCCCTACCCTGCCACAGCGAGAGCCGCTGACAGGCAGGATAAATAAAACGGCGGATCATCTTCTATCGGCCTCCCCATTGTTGTAAGAGAAAGAGGATAATCTTTTTTCCACTCTTTCCACTTAAGCTCAAGCTCGTCAACCGCCTGCCATAACACTTTGATATGCTTGTTTTTTTTCATGAGGAGAGAGCTTTGCTGATAGATCACTTCGTGTTTCTCTTTAGCAAGATAAGGCAGTGCCAGGAAAGAGTAAGCCAAGGTAAAATCCTGTAAAGGTGTAAGGGTGTGATGACTGATTCCTCTGTGTCGTTTCCTTTCGTCCTGAAAGGAAATACGCGCTGTCCATACCGGGATGCCTTCCAATGCCCCAACCAGGTTGGACCAATTAGCCAATGACAGTCCGCTGAAACCCCATGGTGTGCTGGTGCCAGTGGTACCAGGTCCCATAGAAATGATCATATAATCTGCATTATATTTAACCGACAGCCATTGCAAAGCATTAGGTATAGTGGTGGCTTCTTCCTTTCCTCCAAAAGCCTGCCCTACGGTTATAGTTTTTACCCCTTCCCAGTCTTTCATTACACTTAGATGGCTGCTCATATTTAAAGGCAGCGAAGCTTCATCAGACAACACAACCCCAATTTTACTTTTAGGACTTAGAGCTATTAAAGCTCCAACTAACACAGGAATCATGCTGTGCAGCTCTGCTAGCAGGATCTTTTTTCCTTTTAAAGTAAATGGCTGTTGAAAGATCCAATGATCCGGATGCTCAGGATCATCCACTGAAAGTACACTATGCTGGGAAGGAAGATATCTGGCTTTCATAATATGCCCTTTTCCCGTGAGAGAAAATGGTGAGCCTGATACGAGAGAAGTCACAATATCCCATCCCCCGGTTCCCAGTTTTAAGGCAGAAGCAGTGGTGTTTATTTTTACCTTGTCTCCAACATGTACTTTTGGAAGAAAGGATAAAAAAACCAAAGCTTTCCCGCTGCCATGATCTGTTGCAATACGTTGACATCCATTGTTTTCCTCAAGGATGGAAAGAACCGTTGCGAACCTTTCTTCATACATCCTGCTCGCTCCTTTCTGTCTTACACTCGTACTTTATGTATATGAAAAGTAATATATCCAGGAAACGAGACAAAAATTGGCTGGCATGAGTCCGGTTCAGTACCTTTTTCACACCAGCCAATTGACTGGGAACAATAAACTCTACAAGCTTCAATAGGGTCATTTCCTTAAAAAATACATTTGCTCCGAAAAGCGAATGGAAAAGAGAAATTGACCTTTACCATGCCTTTTATAATAGCTCTAAAACTTTCTGTTCAAGCAATTCATAACTAACTTCACCAGGAATCTTGTCCACTATGATTCCATCTTCATCAATAATATAGGTGGTTGGGAGGTATTGAATATTGTACATATCTGCTACATCTCCCTCGAGATCAATAACGGCCGGGGCTTCCGTCATATTATATTCCTCCACAAATCTCTGGGCGTCCTCCCTCGTACGTTCATAAGAATTCATATTAATTGTTAGGACACTCACTCCTTCAGCATGGTAATCTTCATGCAGCTGAAGCAAATCCGGTATTTCCCTGGTACATGGCTCACACCAAGAAGCCACATGTTCATAATAACAATATCCCCGCTGTAGGAAGAAAGAGATCTCTCCTCCTCCGTCCAGGTCGGCAAGGTAAAATCTACTGCTGCATTCCCAACTTCCACTCCTACTCTCTCTATGGTCAAATTTGTATACACCACAAACATTCCAGCAACTCCAGCTGCAATGAGTATGAACATCGTCAGCTTTTTTTTCATCATTACCCCACCTTATAAGGTCTAATTTTTTATATTTTTAAAAGTAAGCATGGTTTCTTTCATACCTCTGATACCTTACTAATATAGTAGAGGAAAGTCCATCTTTAAACTGATGGACAAGTATGGTGGCCTCAGGAAAAAACTTCATAAATTTAATCTATCCGTTCATACCTATATCTGCTAAAATAACAGAGATAACAAGAGGAGTGAAGAGATAAATGAGTTGGTACGAAGCTTTAATATTCGGTATTGTTCAAGGATTATCAGAATTTCTGCCTATTTCCAGTACTGCCCATATCGTCATTACACAGATGGTTTTTGGCTATACCTTTCCCGGACTTTCGTTTGAAATCTTCTTACATATTGGTTCAATTCTTGCTGTTCTTTTATATTTTCGAAAAGATGTGGTCGAGGTCGTCACAGGATTCTTTACTTTCTTAACTACAAGGTCTTCCCATCACAGAACCTCTTTTTTCTTTGCAATTTATATTCTTGTTGCTACCTTTCTTACCGGTTTTCTTGGCTTGCTTTTAAATGACTTTGTCTCAGACATTATGAAAACCCCGCCATTTATTGCAGGGGCTTTAGCAACTACGGGGCTATTTCTTATTTTAATAGAAAGATTCCACAAATACGGTTCACGAACTGAAAAAGATATGACATTTTTGGATTCAATTTTTGTCGGCCTCGGTCAGACTTTAGCAGTCCTTCCGGGGATTTCAAGATCAGGTGCTACTTTAATTACAGCTCTGTACTGCGGTTTAAATAGAGATACAGCTGTCCGTTACTCTTTCTTACTCTCAATACCCGTCATTTTAGGCTCTTCCGTGTTAGCCTTCGACGATATTGGCGGAGGAGCGTTTGCGTCCATAGGAACAGGTAATTTAATCATTGCTTTCATTGCTTCCTTTATATTTTCATGGATAGGAATTGTCTGGCTCATCGGATTCCTTAAAAAAAGCAAACTGATCTATTTTGCCATTTATTGTTTTGTTCTAGCTGTATTTGTTGTAACCCAGCTGGATCCAACAGTTGTTGTTGATGTAGAATAGATAAAACCAAGAAGCCGGGACAAAACCCAGCGAAAGAGAAGAGCCCTCACCATCGGCGGTGAGAGCTTTTTTGTTTTCAGTATTCTAGTGAGATTAAAAAGGAGCTGTCTCATTTGAGACAACCCCTCTTACATCATCCTGTATTTCGAAGCCTGCGGCCACTCCACTTATTGTTAAAAGTACCTCTGTCAGCAGCTCCTCAGGCTGATCTTCCTGTGAGCGCATGATCTTAATTAATTCCACTTGCAGGTAATTTAGAGGGTCAACATAAGGATTTCTTCGATAAACTGACTCTTGGATGTTAGGAGTGTGATCAAGAAGATTATCATTCCCCGTAATTTGTAAGAGCATCTCCTTTGTTTTTTCGTACTCCTCTTTTATATCCCCAAAAATTCTATTTGCTATCTCTTCATCCTTCACAAGCTTCATGTATTCTTTTGCTGTGCTCAAATCTGCTTTCATAAGAGCCATCTGCAGATTATTAACAGTAGACTTGAAGAATGGCCAATGCTTATACATGGACTGGAGAAGTTTCACGTTCTCTTCACTTTTTGAAGCAAAAGCTTGAAGGCCCGTTCCAGCAGCATACCAGGCAGGGATGAGCTGCCTGGACTGTCCATGCAAATACCCATGGTATTGCCCGGAGATCTTCAAAGCGGCTGCTTCCTTTTCTACTCATTGGACGAGAGCCAATATTAAGAGCTCCCAGGTCTTTTATTGGTGTGGCTTCATTAAAATAGCCAAGGAAGTCTTTGTCACCAAACACTAACGATTGATATTTCTTTAATGAGTGGGAGGAGATTTCCTCCATTGCTTCTTCCCACTTGGATTCACGAATATGTGCTTGTTCTGACTTGTTAGAAATCTTAGCTGATGATTCCAGCAAAGCAGATGCTCCCTGCTCAAGGCTTCTAAAGGCAATATCTTCAAGAAGGTAGCGAGAGGAAAGAACCTCCCCTTGTTCCGTAATCTTCACTCCGTCTCCCAACGTTTCTGCAGGCTGAGAAAGGATACTGCGGTTTAACGGCCCGCCTCCCCGGCCTAAGGATCCGCCGCGGCCATGGAAAAACTTTAAACCGATATTAAATTCCTTAGCCATATCGTGAATTTCCTGCTGGGCCTTAAACAATTTCCAATTCGCAGTAAGGGTACCACCATCTTTACTTCCATCAGAATAACCCAGCATGACCTCCTGATTGTTTCCTCGTTCATTTAAATGATTGCGGTATACATCCATGCTAAACAAGGTTTTCATGATGTCTGGCCCTGCAATTAAATCATCAATGGTTTCAAGAAGCGGCGCCACATTTAAATGACTGTCTACCTCACCATTAGCGTGAAGGCGGTAAATTCCGGCTTCCTTTGCAAGAACAAGGACTTCCAGCAAGTCACTTGAGGACTGGGTCATGCTGACCAGGTAAACCTCAATGGACCTTTGTCCGAATTCTTCATGTGCCTGTTTAATCGTATGGAATACTTTAAGCATTTCTTGTGTTTCTTTTGAATAGTATTCATCTGCCAATAGAAGCGGACGCGGATCTTTAAGGACACTTTCAAGCATTTCTACCTTCTCATTTTCTGGAAGGGTACTGTAATCAGAAGTAATATTCACTGCTCGCAGAATTTCAGTAATTGCTGCTTCATGCTCGCCGCTGTGATTTCTAATATCCAAGGTTGCAAGGTGAAAACCAAAGAGCTGAACCTGGCGAATTAATTTTCGAATCATTTTTAATTTGTGGTGTGAAGGCTGATGCTTTTCTACGCTTTCTTGAATCATCAGAAGATCGTTCAATAGCTCCTCAGCATCTTCGTAGCCAAGCTCCTTTTTTCCGGTATGTTTTAACCGTTTTAAAATGATTGCAAATTTTCTTCTGTAGATCTCTGAATCCACCGGCCAAGCTTCACCTTCATCTAAGTATTTCGCTTCGTCTTCTTCAACTGAACGAAGAAGCTCCTTGCTCACTTCTACCCTGACCATGGAATGACTGAATCTTCTCATCAGTTCTTCTGCTACTTTTCTGTATTTCTTAATTGCCAGTGCTCTTTGTTTCTGTAACGTTTCCCATGTTACTTCAGGGGTTACATTTGGATTACCGTCACGGTCCCCTCCAATCCAGGAGCCAAATGTGAGGAAGTTAGGGACTTTCCAATCATGGTCAGGGAACTCAGAATCCAGCTGCTCCTCAAGCTCCTGGTGGATGTCTGGCAGCACGTCAAACAACGTTTGGTCAAAGTAATACAGACCATTTCTTACTTCATCTACTACAGTAGGCTTGCGATGACGCAGCTCATCTGTCTGCCACAAAGCTGTGACTTCATTAAAAAGACTCTCATGTAAGTTCTCCTTCTCCCGTTTTGTAAGAAGAGGATTATCAAACTGCTGCAAAATAGTGGAAATTCGCTTTTGTATCTCCAGTACAGTCCTTTTGGTTGCTTCTGTAGGATGAGCAGTAATCACGAGCTCTAAGGATAAATCATCGAGTACATCCTGTATGACACTCTCTGTTATCTTATTTTCCTTTAAAGATTTCACTGCTCCTTCCAGGGAAAAAGGCTGGCTTACATTGTTATCTTCAAGCTGATATTGGCGTCTTCTTCGAATGCGATGATTTTGTTCTGCAATATTGACCAGGTGAAAATATGTGGAAAAAGCACGAATGACATGCTGGCGCATAGGCGGTTCCAAGCTGCTGATTTCTTCTTTCAGCTTTTTGTATTCTTCTTCATTGTGAGTTTGCCTTAAGGCAATACTTTTTTTTCTGATTTCTTCAACTTTGTTTAATAAGGAAACACCGCCATGATGAACTAAAATTTCCCCCAGGATGTTTCCAAGATTTTTTACGTCATTTCTTAATAGTGAGCTGCTATCTTCTACGTTGATCATTTATTACCCTCCTGTAAAAAGTCGTGCATACGATGATCATAAAACAGGGACACTTTTCGTCCCGCAAGGACATTTCGCGGCCCTTTACATGCAAAAAATAGACCTGCTTTTGCAAGTAGCTTTTATTCTAACATTAATTATACAAAATAATCAAAATTATTGCCTGAAAACGCAAGAGAAATATTTTCCTATGTAAAAAGCAAAAGAGATCACCCTTTTGCTTTTTACATCATTTTACTGAATGATTCATTTATATCGGCAGAATTAATATTGTAGCCAATGATAATCAAGCGCTGCCCTCCATCCTCATCTCTGTGAGAAAGTGGTTCTAAACTGAGAGAACCAGGTGAATATTGAAGAATAGCCCTTTTTCCCTCTCCTTTCATGTGAACAATCCCTTTGACACGAACTACCTGTTCAGGGAGAGACTCAAGCCAGTTTTTAAGATTTTCTTTTTGCAGCTGTGTTTCCGGTTCAATGTGCAGAGCTTGAAAATGAGAATGAGAATGCTGAATTTCCTGTCTTTGTTCCTGACTGTTTTCAGAGGTATGTTCAAACCGTGACATCATTAGTTCCTCATGTAAGACATCCCCAAAGCTGGCTTCTATAACAGGAACTGAAGAAGCTTTGCCTTATCAATTTTTTTCTTTACCTTTTCAAGTGTCCTGACATCGCATTCATCTACTTTATTCAGTATAAGAAGCGAGCTGTGTAATAGATGAGACCGTAACACTTCTCTTACTTCTTTAGAGCTCGAGAACATGCTTTGGTATTCTATGTATCTTGCTGCATCAACCACGCCAATTACAGATTTAATATCAATAAAAGCCTGCAGTCTGGGATCTGTTAGTCCATCCATCACCTGTAAAGGATCAGCGACCCCTGTCCCTTCTATAAACATGACATCTGGTTTCTTCTTTGAATAGGTGAAAAAATCAAGGAGATCATCTGTAAGATCCGTTTGTATAGTACAACATATACAGCCGTTTAACTTTTCTATTAGAGTCTCTTCATTGAAGTAGCTTTTTTCCACATTTGCTTCCCCAAGCTCATTTAAAACTACAGCAGGTGTTCTTCCTGCTGATTTTTCTGCAGTAAGCATTTCTTTCAAAAGCGTTGTCTTCCCGCTTCCTAGAAAGCCTGTAAGCACATAGACCGGTGTTTTCTTTTGTTCCATATTTGTCCCCCAATGGTTTCTTTCATTACAAATTTGTAAAATCTGGATTACTTTCTATTTTACTTAATAAAAGTAGAAGAATCTATGCTAAAATACACTCTAAGCCACATAGAATTTACATATAAGACCAAGAAAGAATGGAGCAAAAAATTAATATGGAACATACCCCCTCCCCGCTGAACGGCTGGATGAAAGATGCCCTCGGTATTTTGCTGCTATTTACTTTTGTGATTCTTTTTTTCAGCATGGATCTTTTTAAAGATGGAGGTCTCTTTACGCTTCCGTCTTCCTGGTTAAATGTAAACACTATTTTTCTAGGTATTGTTATAGAGGCCGTGCCTTTTATTTTACTAGGAGTTTTTATATCTGCTCTTATCCAAGTCTATGTTTCAGAGGATACAATACAAAGATACGTGCCTAAAAAAGCTTACGCCGCCCTGCTGCCTGCAGCCATGCTTGGAGCTATTTTCCCTATATGTGAATGTGCCATTATCCCTGTGGTCAGACGCTTAATCAAAAAAGGTATGCCTCTGCATGTCGGTGTGGTCTTTTTAGTGGCAGCCCCGATCTTAAACCCGGTGGTTGCGGCCTCTACGTATTTTGCTTTCCGCAATGACCTCACTGTTTTTTACACAAGATTTGGACTGGCTTTTGTTCTCTCCATTATCATAGGAGCTATTCTTTATACCATTTTTAAAAACAGCGACCAGCTCAAGGTGCAAAAAGACGAATTACTGGGAAACGGAATGGCGGCAGCGGCAACGCCATCCCCTAAACCGCAAAGCAGTGGGATAAAAAGAACGGTTTATCATGCCGCAGATGAGTTTTTCCTTATGGGTAAATTCTTGATTGCCGGTGCCTTCATCGCAGCTATGTTTCAAACCTTTCTGGATAGAAGTCTCCTACTTGCAATTGGTTCGAGTGACTGGGCCTCTACAGGAGTTATGATGGCTTTTGCTTTTGTTCTTTCACTTTGTTCAGAGGCCGATGCCTTTGTAGCTGCATCGTTTGGCAGTATGTTTACCACCGGGTCCATTGCCGCATTCCTCGTGTATGGACCGATGCTTGATTTAAAGAATACTATTATGCTGTTTGCGTTCTTTAAAACAAAGTTTGTACTGATTTTCATGTCAGTCGTAACAGTGACCGTGTTTACAAGTATCATGATCCTTCAATTATTTATTTTATAGGTTCGGCTCATGCTACCCCCGAAATCGTCTCACGGTTATATCAATAATTAAATGACTTAAAAAGATCCACATTGGCTTTACCAAAACCTTTTATAAGAAATTGTTCTGAAAGGAGGAGCACATGGAAAATCAAACTGACACAAGCTTTCATGCTTATATTCGAGGAATTATATTAATTGGCTTTGCCCTTCTTCAGCTTGGAATGATTATATCAGGAAGCATTCGGTTATACATTGCGCCAACGATGCTGCCGTTTGTCTATGCTGCAACAATTGTGCTATTTATCTTAGGTGTAATTCAGATATTACGAAGCACAAGTAAAAAAAATGAAGATTTTTATTGTGACTGTGGAAGCGACCATAGCATGACGGGGCGGCCACTAACGAAGGTAATGATTTATGGGATATTTGTTGCTCCTGTAGTGCTTGGTTTCTCACTTCCTGATCAAGTATTGGACAGTTCAGTAGCTGCCAACCGTGGAATTCAATATGGCTCTGGTATTTTCACAAGTCCAACCTCATCCTCTTCTCCTGCTACACCAGCAGCAGAAGCTTCTGAGGAGCAAGACACAGCAAACAGAGCGGAAGCTTACCTTGATAATCCAGAGCAGTATTTGGATGATCTTGAGTCGGGTGCAATTTCCGCTTCTGGCGACAGCTTAGGGGAAATCTCAGAGGAAGAGCATTATATGATGGAAGATTTATACGAGGAGGAAGAACTGGATTCCCACTATAAAGAAATTGCAGATGCTTATGAAAATCAAGATGAAGTAATCATTACAGAAGACAATTTTCTTGACATGGTCTCTGCGATGGACATTCACTTGGACAACTTTAAAGGCAAAGAAATTGAAGTGTCTGGTTTCGTGTACAGAGAACCAGAATTTAACGAAAACCAAATGGTTGTAGCCCGATTTTCCATGACATGCTGCATTGCTGACGCTACGGTTTATGGGTTGCTGGTTGAATCCGAAGAAGCGGTGCATTATGAGGAAGACTCATGGGTTACTATTAGAGGGACAATCCAGGAGGGGGAATATGGAGGCTTCACGATGCCTTCTGTTCACTTACAGGAAATTACTGAGATTGACGAACCTGATATGCCATATGTTTTTCCTTCCTTCAGATAGATACAAATAAGCTGGGACAATTCCGTCTCCTAAAAAAGAATGGCTCTCACCAACTGTGAGGCCATTCTTTTTCGCTGGATTTTTTCCCAGCCTTTTCTTATTTACATTTCTTTTTCTTTCAGTAACAAGCGGACTTCATTTACGTCTTTATCGCCACGGCCGGAGAGGTTAACAATAATAATATCGTTTTCGTCCATAGAAGGGGCTGTTTTAACAGCATAAGCCACAGCATGAGCGCTTTCTAAGGCAGGAATGATCCCTTCGGTACGAGCCAGCTTTTGAAAAGCATCTAACACTTCCTGTTTCGATACCGTTTCATATTCCCCTCGTCCTGATACCTTTAGATGACTATGTTCTGGCCCAATTCCCGGATAGTCAAGACCCGCTGCAATTGAGTATGTCGGAAGAGGATTTCCTTCCTCATCTTGAAGACATAAACATTTAAAACCATGAATGACACCCGGCGTTCCTTTTGTGAGGGTTGCAGCTTCTTCAGGCTCAACGCCGACCAAGCGTACATCCTCCTCTTCAATATACTCAGAAAATGCACCAATCGCGTTACTGCCTCCGCCTACACAAGCAACAACCATATCAGGAAGGCGCCCTTCTTTTTGTAAAATCTGCTTTTTAGACTCTTTACTGATCACTGATTGAAAATGATGAACAATGGTAGGAAACGGATGAGGACCAACAGCTGATCCGAGAAGGTAAAACGTCGTTTCATAGTTTTCTACCAGATCATTTAACGCTTCATCCACAGCATCCTTAAGGCGTCCGCTTCCTTTATCTACCGGGACAACCTTAGCTCCAAGAAGCTCCATGCGAAAGACATTGAGTTCCTGCCTTCTTGTATCTTCTTTTCCCATATAGATGGTACAATCCATTCCCAGCATGGCACATGCTGTAGCCGTTGCCACGCCATGCTGTCCTGCACCAGTTTCAGCAATCACACGATGGCTCCCATTCTTTTTGCAAGTAATATCTGTCCAATCACATTGTTTATCTTATGGGCGCCTGTATGGTTCAAATCTTCTCTTTTGAAATAAATTCGGGCTCCTCCCAGCTCATTTGACAGCCGGTCAGCAAATGTAAGAGGGTTTTCACGCCCTACGTATTCTTTTAAATAATAATTGTATTCCTCAATAAATTCCGGTTCATCCTTATATTGTTGGAAGGCATTATCAAGCCTCTCTAATACTGCTTCTAGCTGGGGTGGTATAAAACTCCCGCCAAAATCCCCGAAATAACCTTTTTTCTCTTCATTTACCTCTGCTCTGCTCATCTCATTCTCTCCTTTACTATATCCTGTCTTTTATTGTACCAAAGACCAATAGAAATGCCATCCCTCTGCTTAATGGTTATTTACTCCAACTGGAGGCTTAACAGTATCTTTTTTTATGATTTCGAGCTCTTCGTCCTGCTTCATAAAGTGGTAACGGATACTATCCACAAGAGCATGCCAGCTTGCTTCTATAATATTGCCGGACACACCTATAGTGCTCCACGTATTTCTTCCATCAGATGATTCAATGAGTACTCTTACTTTGGAAGCAGTAGCTTCCCCCTCATCAAGCACACGCACTTTATAATCAGATAAGTACATCTTATGAATCACTGGATAAAACTCGCCTAACGCTTTACGCAATGCATGGTCCAGCGCGTTAACCGGCCCGTTCCCTTCTGCTGCGGTCATAACCACTTCTTCGTTTACTTTCACCTTCACCACAGCTTCAGTAGTTAATTCATCACTGGATTCTTTATCTGTCAGAATTTTGAAATGATCCAGCTCAAAGAACGTAATATCTTCTCCTAACAACTTCTTTACCAGAAGCAAAAACGACGCTTCAGCCGCTTCATAATGGTACCCCAGATTTTCCATTTCTTTTAGTTTTTCAATAATTTCTTTAACCTTGGGATCATTCTTATCAAGAGTAAGTCCCATTTCCTCTGCTTTAAACATAAGGTTGCTTTGGCCCGACAACTCTGAAACAAGAACCCGACGCTTATTCCCCAGCACTTCAGGTTTAATATGTTCATAGGTTTCTGGGTGTTTCAAAACTGCGCTGACATGCATTCCGCCTTTGTGAGCAAACGCACTATTTCCTACAAATGGCTGATTGCTTGCCGGCACTTGATTTGCAATCTCATGCACAAATTTTGAGATAGAAACGAGCTCCTGCATAGGATCGCTCCCAATACAGGAATACCCCATTTTTAATTGGAGATTCGGCAGTAAAGAAACGAGATTGGCATTTCCGCAGCGCTCGCCATACCCATTTATTGTCCCTTGCACATGGCTTGCGCCAGCACGGACGGCTGATAAAGTGTTCGCTACCGCCAGCTCCCCGTCATTATGACAGTGGATACCGACTTGCGTGCTGACTTTTTCTTTTACATCCTTTACAATGTCTTCTATTTCCTTAGGAAGGGACCCTCCATTTGTGTCACAAAGGGTAATACAGTCTGCTCCCGCTTCCTGTGCTTTTAGGATGGCCTGAATCGCATACTCTTCATTATTTTTATAGCCATCAAAAAATGTTCGGCATCAAAGATTACCTCTAAGCCTTGTTCTTTTAAAAATAAAATAGAATCATATATCATCTGTAGATTCTCTTCTAAGGTTGTTTGCAAAGCTTCTGTCACATGGAAGTCCCACGTTTTCCCAAAAATTGCAGCAGCCTTGACACCGCTTTGAATTAATCGGTTTAAATTGGGATCGTCAGAAGCTTTAATACCGGAACGACGAGTGCTTCCAAAAGCCGTGATCACACTGTTTTGTAAGTCCAATTCTTTTATTTTATCGAAAAAATTCATATCTTTCGGATTGCTTCCAGGCCAGCCTCCTTCAATGTAATGAACGCCGAGCTCATCAAGCTTTCTGGCGATCTTTACTTTGTCATCAACAGATAAGCTGACTCCTTCACCTTGTGTTCCGTCTCTCAGGGTCGTATCATATATCCGGACTTGCTTATTCACTTGAGTCCCTCCTACTCTAATCCATCCATACTTCTTTTCTGAATTGTTTTAAATCTCCCCATATTGGAAAATAGTATATCACAGGAGGGGACATTTGAATATGTCCAGAGGACAATCAATGACCCTATTTCTTTATATTTCAAGCCATTTGACTGCTTCAATGAAAAAATGCCCAAAGACCAGAGTCTTCAGGCATGATTGTTTTCCTCTTCCTTTATTCTGACTAATATTCTTTGAATGTGCATCGATATATACACGTTCTCGTCTTCGGGAAGGAGCAGGCCATATTCTTTTTTTAAAGCCTCAGTTGCAGCTTGCGTGCTTTGATAGACTTCGGGATAGCCTTTCTTGATCATTTGAACCATTTCAGATGGGGTAGAGCTTATATCTTCCTGTTGTATGACTGTTTTAATAGCAATATTTAAATGAGTAATTAACCCCTGATAGGCAACTGTATCCGTTGGAAAGGTAACTCCCAGAGACTCTTCGCATACTTCAACCATTAAATGTATCGCTTCAGTAAGATTCATCGTTTCTTCAACAGAAGGGTGCTTGTTTCTTGCTGTATAGAGATGAAGCGCGATAAAACCCGCTTCATCTTCTGACATGGAGGTCCCTGTCATTTTCTCTATCGCCTCAGCAGCCCATAACCCGACCTTAAATTCATCAGGTATAAACCTTTTATTTCAGGAAGTAAATAATTCGGCGCAGACTGACCTGTCTGCACCCTTTCTATGGTAAAGATAATATGATCAAATAACGCTATATAAATTCTTTCATTAAAAGTGGCATTCAGTTCAGACTCAGCCTTTTTTACGATTTTTCTTATAACTTCAGCCTCTTCTTCTTTTATTGAGTGTAAAAGATGGGTGAAATGATCTTGTTCTTTTTCTTTTAATACAAACAGCTTTTCTATCCTTGCCGGATCTATCGTATCATTTCTTTTTTTATGGAAGGCCAGCCCCGCCCCAAGAGCAACTTTTTCCTCGTTACCTTCCTTTACTATAGCTGCATTATGGTTAAGTACCTTTTGAATGATCATAATACACTCACTCTTTCTATCAAACTATGTACCTTATTTTACTGTAAAGAGTAAGGCATTAAAAGAAAAACGAGTTCGCAGCCAAAGGTAAAATTTGACTGCCTTTTCAAAGAATCGGCGCAGCCTTCAAGCTGCACCTGGCCTAAATATCAGCTGTTACTGAGGGTCTGGCTCCTCTTTTTTCATACAATCCTCGGAACAGTAGTATTTAAAAGTACCATATGATGAATCTTCCTTCCAATATCCCTCATTTTTAATTCTTCGGCTGCATAGAGAACAAAGACCATGATAGGTAGGGTCTCCTTTAAAAATCATACTCCTGCCTCCCTTTACTATTCTTTTGTAGCACCCCTGCTGTAAAACAACAAAACTATTCTTTTTAAAAAAAGAGCAGCTTGTGCTGCCCTTTCTCCATTATTTATTTTCATTATTCTCCTGATGATTTAACGCGTTGTCAGAAAATTTGTCTCTGCCTGGTGCAGGATTTTGTGTCCCTTCGATTGGATGGTCACTCTCGTTTCTGGTTGTTTCTGTTCCTATATCAGAAGAGGATGCGAGGGGTTCGGCACCTGCATCCGAAGAAGTTGTTGAAATACCTTCTTGCGTATTGCCCTGACTACTCTTGCTGCCGTTATCTTCATAAGCAGGACGATCCACTAAGACCACAATCCCTCCGTCTTCCACTTTATCGTGGTACTTTCTGGCCTCATCTTCAGGCAGTCCCAAGGTCATAAATTTATCAGTCAGGGTCCTTGCGTCACTTGTTTCAACCTCACCTTTTGTTTGAAAGGCCGCTTTGACCTTCTCAAAAACCCTTCATCTTGGTCAGCATCGTACGTATCCGCCATTGTTTGAGCCCCGGTTTGTTCGCCGTAAAAATTTGCTGTATCTTCGTCTTTAGCTACAATCGAAATGTCCGATGCATCAATGCCTTTTGCCTTAAGCTCTTCCACGTTCTCCAGAAGTTTCTTTTTTGAATCATACACACCAACAACTCTATTGGCCATTTTATACCTTCCTTTCTTTAAAAAGTGCTTTTTACTTCAATTCCCCTACATTGTTCTTTGAAAACAAGGCTTTGCAAAAGAGGACGTGGTCATGTTAATTCAGCCGCTACCCAGGGAGCGATGGAAAATAAATAAATGATTAAAAAATTTAATGCTCGTTCTTTATAATAAGAGAACCAGCGTATGCTGGTCCCCTGTCGACATTATAAGAATGCTTTATTTGTTTCTATTTTCATCCTCTGAAGCGACTGGCTCAGATTTACTGTGTGGTGGTGAAGATCCTTCCGGTGCTGGATCACTGGTGCCTTGAGTCGCATATGACCTTTTGGGTTTCGCAGGTTTATTTGGCGTTCCTTCTGTTTCAACTGGGGTTTCCTCTGTTTTCATGGAGCTTCCCTCAGTCTCCCTTTCACTTGAGGTGGAACCCATTAATGGAGGACGATCCGTTGACGTAGGTTTGGTAGTATGACCAATAGGACCTCCTAAACTCTCGTCTGCATCTCTGGTTACAAATAAAACCATTTTTCCTTCTTTTATTTGGTCCTTATACTCCGTTGCCTCTTCCTCAGTCATGCCCATACTAATAAATTTTTCTTTTACATTTCCGGATGTCTCATTACTCTGTTGATCATTTCCTGTAAAAGCTTGCTTAAGCTTATCAAGCATTCCTTTATTATTGCCTTCACTGGCTTCAGTTGTTTTTTCAGTTTCAGTTTGCACACCTGTTTCCCTCATCAAATAACTAGCATCTGTCTTCTCATCAACAGCCAAAGACATATCAGAAGGGGCAAGTCCTTCTTTTTTAAGCTCTTCAACAGCAGTAATGACTTCTTGCTCTTTTTCATAAACGCCTATTACTCTTTCTGCCAAGGAAATCACCTCCGGTAGCTGTACCTGTTTGTTTTGTTCTATACAATCTACCTTCCCGTATCCTATGGTTTAAAACTAAATTTTCCGGAGAAATATATACGAAACCTGAAAACTTGCAGGCACAAAAAACACCCGGTTTTGCCCGGGTGTTTTTCACTAATGCCTTAAGCTTTCACAGTCACAGAAGCGACTTCCGTTTCTCCGCCTTTTACATCTTCAGCTTCTTTTAATTCCAGGTTCTCAAATTGTTCCCCTTCAGTAAAAACCACTGGAGTTAAAGTACTTTTTGCTTTTTCCTTAACATCGTCAAGGGAAAATTCAATGAGAAGGTCTCCTGCTTTTACTTTGTCTCCTTCTGAGACGTGAGCTTCAAACCCTTCTCCATTCATTGCTACTGTTTCCAGTCCGATATGAATAAGAATATCAAGACCTTCATTAGACTTAATACCAACGGCATGTTTTGTAGGAAATACCTGAATGACCTTTCCATCTACTGGGGATACTACCCGTCCTTCAGAAGGATCAACAGCAAAGCCTTCTCCCATCATTTTTTCCGAAAATGTTGGATCCGGTACTTCTGTTAAATCAACGTATTTTCCTGAAACAGGAGAATAAACCACCAAATCCTGTGGCTCATTTTTCTTTCCAAATAATTTTTTCAACATATTTAATCACCTCTTTTACATATGTATAACCTTGTCTAAAAGCCATGAAACCATTCATAATTACTTTTCTTTAATGAGTGCTTCAAAAAAGAATAGCTTTCCATTGCGGTTCCCCTCATAAAATGTAACGAACAGCCTTATAAAAGTCAACGAGACAGCCTGTACAGTCCCCATCTATTCCTTACTTCTCAAAAAGTAAAACTTACCAAAATACGAACATTAAAATCAATATTGAAATCAAAATTCGTATTTAAAGCTATTTTTTCTTTTCAACTTTGTCTATTTGCGTTATAATCCATACATACGACAAATTTATACATACTCACTCATATAATCGCGGGAATACGGCCTGCAAGTTTCTACCGAATGACCATATCATTCGACTATGGGTGAACCTCGGATGAATATGGCTTATTTTGTGCACACAGCCCGATCATCAGTTGTTCGCTCATATGGACACTGGAGATCGGGCTTTTTTCATTGAGTGGACGAATTGTAACTGAAAGGATGACAGAAATGAGAAGTTTGGAAAAGGCAATTACCGAAAGAGGCCTTGTTTTATCTGAAGGTGTATTGAAGGTCGATACGTTTTTAAATCATCAAATTGATCCTGCTTTAATGAGCGAAATAGGTAAAGAGTTTGCTGCTCGTTTTCGACATGAGGGGATAACCAAGGTGGTAACGATAGAATCCTCCGGAATCGCCCCGGCTCTTATGACTGCTTCCGAACTTGGGGTAGAGCTTATTTTTGCCAGAAAGAAAAAGTCAATAACTATGACAGATGATGTCTATACAGCGGACGTTTATTCTTTTACAAAGCAAGAAACAAATACGATCACCATTTCCAAATCCCTTCTCACTTCAACTGACCGCGTCTTGCTTATTGATGACTTTTTAGCTAACGGACAAGCTGCCCAGGGGCTTGCCTCTGTTATTAAGCAAAGCGGTGCGTCGATTGCCGGCTTTGGGATTGTAATTGAAAAGTCCTTTCAGCCGGGACGAGAAAAGCTTGTTGATGCAGGATACCGGTAGAATCACTTGCCCGCATAGAAACGTTGTCACATAGCGAGGTAGAATTTGTAAAAAATGAAATGGCATCTCAGAGCTGTAAGAAAGAGGGAAAACAATGACTACCAACACTGTCCATTACCCGTGGTATAAAAAAGAAGATACGGACGCCTTTTTTGCTTTATTTCAAAACAACCTGGCTAATTTTGTCATCATTGCCGTAACCATGCTTGGAATGGGGTTTCCAGCAGAAATTGTTTTTGGAAAAGTAATTCCTGGAGCGGCCGCAGCAGTCATTTTTGGTAACCTGTATTATGCTTACATGGCCAACCGTCTCGCCCAAAAGGAAGGAAGAACAGACGTAACAGCTCTTTCCTACGGGATCAGCACACCCGTTATGTTTATTTTTCTCTTCGGGGTCCTGCTGCCGGCAAACCAATTAACAGGAGATCCGGAACTCGCATGGAAAATTGCATTGGCTGCTTGTTTCATAAGCGGGTTGATTGAAGCTCTTGTTGCATTCTCTGGAAACTGGGTGAAACGCAACCTTCCTCGCGCAGCTATGCTTGGCGCCCTTGCAGGTGTCGCTCTTACATTTATCGCTGGAGAAATGCTATTCAATACATTCTCTGTACCTGTTGTCGGCCTAGTTGTCTTAGCCATTATCTTAGTGGGCGTTCTTGGCAAGATATCCATGCCTTTTAACATCCCGACATCTCTTTTTGCGATTGTTATTGGTACCGTCCTTGCTTTCGTGATTGGTGAAGTGAATATGAACCAGGTACAAGAAGGAATGGCCAATCTTGGCTTTTATCCTCTTGTTCCTACACTTGCAGGGATTGAAGGATTTAATTATTTATTTGGCTCCCTTATTGGCTTACTGGCAGTTATTCTGCTATTACACTTTATAATGCAATTGAGACAATGAATAATGTAGAAGCCATGTCTGCTGAAGGGGATGATTATGACGTAAGAGAATGCCAGGCTGTTGATGGAACAGGAACAATGATCGGCACATTGTTTGGTGGATTGTTTCCAACTACTGTTTACATTGCTACGGTCGGTTCGAAGTGGATGGGAGCCGGAAGAGGGTACAGCATTTTAAACGCCGCTGTATTTGCACTGGCAGCTTGCTTTGGCTTAATTGCTGCTATTTCCGCTTTCATACCTGTAGCAGCTGTTGCTCCTATCCTTGTTTTTGTGGGAATTTCCATGGTATCTTCTGCTTTTCAGCAGAATTCCACAAAGTATTATCCGGCAGTGGCACTGGCTATGCTTCCTTATGTCGCTAACTATGTCATGACAAGATTTAACAATGAAGCTGGTGAAGTAGTCAGAGATATTTCAACTGGCATTGTCCCCCTCGGTGAAGGAGCCATGTTTACGGCCATTATCCTTGGAGCCATTACCGTCTTTATCATTGACCATAATTTCAAAAAGGCTGCAGCGTTTTCTTTCGTTGGTGCCATCCTCTCTTTCTTTGGATTTATGCATGCACCTTCTTTAGCAGTAAATGCAGCGGGAGACTTTACACTAGCTTATTGTGCCATTGGTGTTTTCTTTGTTCTTTATTCCTTGAAATTTGCTAATGTTCAGGCAGGTGAAGTGTTAGAGGATAAAAAAGAAGCAGCTTAGATTCTTTATTGCCTCTCCTTAAAAGGGGAGGTTTTTTTCTTTTTCAGAAAAAATGACTCATGGTTGGAATCCCTTTTCATGAAAAAAGACAAGGGTTTCTTATAAAATCGTATAACTTTAAAAGCTACATATAATCAGTCACGGCTCTGTGACCACAAACAACAGCGTACCCATACCTTTCTTTACAAATTCATTTATTTAGGTATACTAATAATTGGTCAATCGAAGAGATTATTACCATGCTTACATAGGAGGTACAATTTATGAAAAAATCATTACTGCTCGTGTCCCTCTCTTCTGTGCTTGTTCTTGGAACAGCATGTAACGGTGAAGAAGACCAGGACGATGCCGTTATTGATGAAGGAGCAGAAGAAAACGGGGATATTGTAGAAGAGGATGCACAGGCTCCTGAGGAAGATGCCGAGGATATTGATGAGGACGAACAGGAAGATGAAGAATCTCCAGATCCAGATGAAGAGCTGGATGAAGAAGAAGCGGAAGAAGAAACCACTACAGCTGAAGGAATTGATGATGCCAATATTATATATGAAGACACTGACCTTGGTATCGAAGAGGAATCCGGTCCTATCTCGCTTTCCATTCAAGAAGTTCTTGTTGGTGAAAAAGATGATGAAACAATTGTAGCCGTGCTTATGGAAGCTCAAAACAATGAAGAAGACACGGTGATTTTTTATCCTAACCAGCTTCTCTTTCCACCAATACAGGTGAAGAGGTAAGTGCCGATATTTTTGATTCGGGAAGTGTTGGCGGCGAGTTTGGAGAAGACTCAGTCGAAAAGGATTATGTTATTTTTTACTTAGACATGGATCCTGCCGAACTTGAAACCCTTACCCTTTCTATTGAAGGAGCAACTGACGGCCAAGCAGAAACCATTGGTGATGACTTGGAAATAGAAATTAACCTCGATGATGCAGAGGAAGAATAACGAAACAAAAGAGGTTCCTTACTATAAGGGAACCTCTTTTGTTCAGGTGGGCAGCTCATGGTAACAACATCCTTGTTTACATGCCAAGAAAAATCCTCATATTAATAATGGCTGGGCTGAATGAATGAATTCCAGCTAAAACACAGGAGGAGATGGTTTCATGTTTGGCATGGGGCGAAATAACAACCGCAGAAACAATGGCAATAATGCAGTCATGTTATCTTTAGTCAGCTTAGGAGTAGGGGCAGCGGCTTACAGCTAGGAAGAAGCCAAAGTAATGGTAATGGAAATGGAAACAATAACATGATGGAGCCAATGCAAAAAGCCTTTGATGAAATGCGGGATTAGTCTGATTACTTCCTGTTTAACATGAGTCTGGGACAAAACCCAGAAAGAGAAGAGCCCTCACATCGGTGAGAGCTCTTTTTGTTTTCAGTATTCTATTGTTCAAAGTCCACTCCCCTGAACCTAAAGCTACAAGTGCGACACCCGCTTAAGCTTCTTTTCATTCGCTTTCACGGTGTCTTCCATATGGCGCCTTAATGAGAAATAATGTCAATGTTGTTAATTTCAAGCCACTTATTCATTTGAACCATATTGGCAAGGAGCTGAGGTCCTGTCATCAGCTGTCCGAACCAGGGAACGGTAAAAGAAGCACCCTTGCTGTCAGCAAGCTTTTTTAATTCGGCACGGTCCACTATTTCAAGAATTGGAGCGTGTTTATCTGCCAGTATATCTCTGACTTTTTGAGTTACCAGATTTGTATAAACTGGATGGTGTGTTTTAGGGTATGGACTTTTCTTTCGGTAAAGGACTTCATGAGGCAAAATGCCCTCCAGCGCTTTACGGAGGATTCCTTTTTCCATCCCATTTAACCTCTTCATTTCCCAAGGAATGTTCCACACATATTCAACCAGCCTGTGGTCGGCAAATGGCACCCTTACCTCCAGGCTTGCAGCCATACTCATGCGATCTTTTCTATCAAGCAAAGTGGTCATAAACCATATCATGTTTAAGTAAAACATTTCTCTTCTCTTTGCCTCTTCCTTTGAATCATCTTCATGAGCAGGAACTTCCTTCAAGGTTTCTTGATACCGGTCCTGTGAATACTCTTCTACGTTTAGTTTTTCCTGCCATTCCTTTCGCAGCAGCTTTTTTCGTTCACTCAAGGAGTCCATCCACGGAAATCCTTTTCTTTGAAGAAGATCCGTCCTGTAAAACCAGGGATATCCCCCAAAGATTTCATCCGCACACTCTCCAGATAGTGCCACTGTCGCAGTCTTTTTTATTTCTTTTGAAAACCACAGTAAGGAAGAATCAATGTCTGCCATGCCAGGCAAGTCACGGGCCATAACTGCATCATCCAGCATATCAGCCAATGTATGAACAGGAATCACTTTGTTGTGATGGATTGTCGAGTATTGATTACTCATTAATTCAATAAACGATTTATCGCTGGCCGGTTGAAATTCGTTTGCTTTAAAGTGCTTGTTGTTATCTTCATAATCGATAGAAAACGTGTGGAGCTTTCCTTTCCCTTCACCAGCAAGATGTGTAGCGGCAAAAGCTGTCAAAGCACTGGAATCTATTCCCCCGGACAAAAGAGTACTTACCGGTACATCAGCAATCAGCTGTCTTTCTACAGTATCCTGAAGCAGCTGGCGTATATGAAGAGCAGTATCCCTCTCATCCTCTTTATGATCAGCGCTCTTTACATTCCAGTATCTGCTGATTCTTTTTCCCGTTCTTGAAAGACGAAGGACATGGGCAGGACGAAGCTCTTGAATCCCTTGAAACACTCCTTTTCCAGGAGTCCGCGAAGCCCCAGGCCGAAAATATCCAACAGCCCTTCTTCATCAAGGGCAGCTTTTACCTCCCTGTGTGCCAAAATAGCTTTTATTTCTGAAGCAAAAAGAAAGCCTCCGTTTTTTTCTGCAAAAAAGAGAGGCTTTACTCCAAGCCGATCCCTTCCCAGGAAAAGCTCTTCTTTATGATGATCCCAAATTGCAAAAGCAAAAATACCGTTTACCTTTTCCACGCATTGTTCCTTCCATTCAAGAAACGCAGTTAACAACACTTCAGTATCTGAAGAAGAAGCAAAGGTATACCCTTTTGCAAGAAGCTCTTTTCGCACCTCTTCTGTATTATAGAGTTCTCCATTATAAACGATCGTACACGTCTTCCCTGCTGCCGTTTTTGTCATTGGCTGTTTTCCCCCAGCAGGATCCACAACAATGAGCCGTGTATGTCCAAACAAAGCATGACGATCAGACCATATATTTTCTTCATCTGGCCCTCGCAGCCGCAGCGTCTTTATCATTTTTATCATCTCTTCTTTTTCTTGATGCAGGTCAGAGGAAAAATGTATCCATCCTGCTATTCCACACATAAAAAAGTCCCTCCTATAAAAGCATCAATACGGCAGAGTATATCTCATGCTATTCAGGAGGAACGATAACGTTCCATTTCTTTTTATTTGGCAACTTCAATCAAATACCATCCGCCTTCTTTAATGATAGGGGAAACTTTCTTTACTTTCAGACCGCTTTTCTTAGCATAACTCTTTATTTCCTTTTCAGAAGGAAGAGGGTATAAATTTTCATGGGCTGACATAAAGCTGTTAAATGCTGCTGAAAAGGCTTGTCCATGCTTGGAGTTCTGCAACGGAGCCATAATGAGTAATCGTCCTTTTTTATTTAACAGCTCTTTTGCATTTTTAAATAAGTCCTGCCGCTCTTCCATTGAAAAATAGTAAAGCAGGTTATTCATCATTACAATATCTGATTTGTATTCTTTTGTATAAAAATCCTGTATATCTCCTTGAATAATCTCTACATTTGTTTGCTTAGTCTGTTCCTTTGCTTCCTTTACAATTTCTTCATGAAGTTCAATTCCTGTTAATGTAAGATCGGGATTTTTCTCATAAATACGACTTAGGTAACCGCCATAGCCACAGCCCATATCCAAAATAGAAGAAGCTTTATTTTTCTTGATCACTTCCATAAGTTTTGGAAAGGCTAATGCTTCTAATAACGAAGATGTCTGGGCAACGATCGGGCCGTAATCCTTTTCCAGGTAGCTAACCCGCTCCTTTCCCTTCATTGCATCTTTATATGACAGAAGCGTCGGTATATGCAGCTCCATCATTTCTGTTAACAGGACGCCAACTGAATAAGGACTATGTCTAGAAATATACCTTGTCATCTCTTTATGACTTTTCACTTTCCCATTACGTTTCTTTTTCAGGTGTCCAATAGCAAGGCCTACTTCAACCCAGCGTTTAAGAAGAGCCTCATCAAGCTCCTGTTTTCTTTGTACCTCTTGGACCTTTGCCCCTTTGGCAAAATGATCAAATAAGTCCAAACTATATCCTACATGGGCATGCCAGGTCGGGAGAAATTCTTCATTCTTTTTCATCCATTTCCTTGCTTCCAGTAATCGTTTCATTTCCTTTATCATTTCTCCACTCACCTCATCAAGTTAATGGTACTTGTAGTACCAAGGATAATCGTCTTTGTGTGTAAAAAAATGCGGCTGCTGCTTTTGCGGGGAATATTGCTTTTTAGAGGTAAACCATGGAGGGAGACCAATAGTTCTCATGTAATCCCATGCTGAAAACTTCCACATGCCAAGCCCAGAAATATTCAGCATCTGCTTGAAATGAAGTCTGGGTATATTCTCCATGTAGTGTAAAGCCCTCATCCTTGTTTTCCTGGCAGTTTGGTATGGAAAAGAGTAAGCTAAGGCAGATTGATGACTGAGAAAGGATAAGTATTCTGCCCTGGGTTTCCGGATCGTTTCAAACCACGTTAAATGTTTGTGGTCCGTTTTATTTTCTGTGTACATCCAGCCAAGAAGCTCTCCTAACACATCAGCATCTTGAATAGCCAGATTCATTCCTTCCCCAGCCATTGGATGGACGCTGTGAGCTGTATCCCCTATAATCACTTTATTTTCTTCCACATAATGTGAGACGTTATGTCGCTTTGGAATCATCAGCTGAATATCCCTCCATCCAACGGAGTCCACGTACCTTTCATTTCAGGCATGACTGATAATAAGCCCTGTAAAAACTCTCGATTCCCTCTTCTTTCATTTTTTTCAGCTGTCCTGGCTGAATCAACAGAACTGTCCTTACCTCTCCCCCAGGCAATGGAAAAAGGCCGAGAAAACTATCTTTGCTTGCAAAAATAACAGAATCTTTTAAGGAAGGAGGACGTGGGAAGGAGACCGTTAAAAATTGATGATTGTAATCACTTTCCTTCACTTTTGTCTTCATGGAATCTCTGATTTTTGAAACTCTGCCTTCAGCTCCTACGTAGAAATCAGCCTGGCAGTACAGTTCTTCATCCTTTGTTTTGATCCTTGCTTTCCTGGCGTCAGGGTTTTGGTCCTCAGTAAAATTCAGGAATGTCCCAGGCCATATATAATGAAAGGTTTCGTACCTTTTTAATTCCTCCAGTAAAATGGATCTCAGCTTTTCATGGGGGAGCATAAAAGCCTGATTGTAAAAAGAGTCAAGCTTATCATAACGAAGCTCGCTCTCAAATATGGGAGTTGGAAATCCATTTTCTTGAAGCTCCACTTCAATTGAGTGAATAACATGTAAGGGGTAGCTCTCTTTTTCCAGCAAGCTATATAAGCCCAGGTCGCTAAATATTTTTATGCTTTTCGGCTGCAGCAATTCTCCTTTATAGAGCACCTTTTGCGGGTTCTGCTTGGCCTTTTCAATAAGTAAAACACGAATGTTTTTCTTAACTAATTTTAAAGCGAGAGTCAGCCCGGCTACTCCCCCTCCTGCGATTAACACATCATACTTCATCAAATCACCTGTCCCCTGTCGTTCCTTACCTACCCTCATCAAGGCAGAAATAAACTTTTAGGTATAAAGAAGGCAGCTTATCGTCACCCTAGGATATAAATAAATGAAGAAGCAAAGGAGAATCTGCCTGTGAATATTCAGAGAGCTCAAGAAATAGCATCCTCTCCAGAGATGAAACATGTATACTATAATGATGTAGCCGTTTACATTCAAGCCGTTGACCCTGAAAACAGCACAGCACGCATTTATGACTTGCGCGATACGGAGAATGAAATGACAGTTAATCTTGGTAACTTAATTGAAAAATAAAACAGGGTCCTCATTGCCGAGGCCCCTGTTATACATATTTATTTAAAATTTTATCAACGGAACGTCCGTAGCTTTCACCAAAGATGTTTAAGTGAACAAGAAGATAATAAAGCTGATACAACGGCTTTCGATCTTCAAAGTCGGGTTCCAGCTCCTTTGATTCCTGGTACGCTCCATACACTCGAGGAGAGAATCCGCCAAATAAATCCATAAAAGCGATTTCAAACTCATAATCACCATAAAACACAGCAGGGTCTATTAAGAAGGGTTCTCCACCAGGGCCTGCTATCCAGTTTCCACCCCATAAATCACCATGCAGACGAGAAGGCTTTCTGTCAGGAGGTACTAACTCATCAACTTTCTCTAATAACTTCTGAGATTTGCTCCCTCTCTGACCTGACAGTCTTCCAAGAGACCTTGCTAAATCAAACTGCGGCTTTAATCGTTTTTCTCTTAAAAAATCTCCCCATGTCTTTTCCCATCCGTTGGACTGGGGGAGCTCTCCAATAAAATTATCTGCCTCGAGACCAAAATAAGTTCCATGATGGGAATGCAGCTGAGCCAGTCTGGTTCCCAGCATTTCCTCGGTTGTGTTTGTTGCTTCTCCTTCCACCCATTCCATTACAATGAACTTCTTTCCCCACCCTAAAACCTCAGGCACAGCTAATGTATGGGTTTCCTCAAGAAACTGAAGACCGGCAGCTTCCTGTGAAAAGAAATCCTTAGGGGCTTCTTCATGAAGCTTAACAAAAAAACGTTCACTCGTCGTTTCTACGTAATACGCTGAACTAATACTGCCTCCTGAGACAGGCTGGACAGTTTTAATATGGTCTTCGGCGTTAATCGAGGATAAAGCAAGTTCAACACTTGTTTTCATATCCCCTCACGCTCCCGTATATGAGTAAGGAGATTTGTACAGCTGCAGTCAACCATCTCATACACTTCCTCAAAATTCCCTGTAAAATATGGATCCGGCACATCTTCTCCAGGAGAAGCTGGATCGTAGTCTAATAAACGTGATATTTCCCCTGTATTGCTGTGTCCAGCTAACGCTCTAATATTTCCCAGGTTTTCAGCATCCATAGCAATGATGTATTCAAACTCAGAAAGGTCTTTTTTCTTTAACTGTCTTGCTTGAAGTCCGGCCGCCTCAATATTATTTTTCGTAAGTATACTTATCGTTCCTTCATGAGGAGGATTTCCAATATGCCAGTGCCCTGTACCGGCTGAATCTACAGTTATTTTACTGCTTAAGCCTGCTTCCTGGACTTTCTTTTTAAAGACTGCTTCAGCCATGGGAGACCGGCAAATATTCCCCAGACAGACAAATAACACATTTATCATACAGTCACCTCAATTTTCCATTCTCTCTTTATATTATATCGTTAATAAGAATTAAGAACAAAGACTCATAAATAAAAAAATAAAACCTCCATGGTATATACCAAAGAGGCTTTATGATTTATTAAGCAAATATTTCTTGATGGTCATTTTTTACTTGTTTAAGGATTGCTTCCACAGAAGGATACTCGTCAACCTTATATTTTTCTAATGAACATAAGGAATTATCCTTGCAGCCGTAAAATATCTGCACAACTTCTTCTGTGTCGGCTTCTTTTACAGAGAAACGACCGCTTTCCTCAAAGCTTGCATCACTGTTTTCAAACTTTTCATAAACCACATAGTAGTCAGCCTTTGTTTCCTCTGTAAAATATTCTTTCGTTTCCACCAAGTCATGAACGATCACGTTCTATTCACTTCCTATTCTTAATTTTTGTTTAGATAAAGAGAATTCCTGATTTCTACTATACACTTCTAGCTTAGAGCTTTGGTTGCCAATTCTTGAAAACCAAGTGAAGGATTTGTGAACAACTTAGTCTGTGCTTTTACCTCTAATAACAACTAGCAAAGCTAAATCACTCCTCTTTTCTTCACAAAGAATAGAATATTAGAAATGAGAAAAAGCCGCAATCTTTAAAGCAGCTCATAAAAAAGGAAAGAGCAACTCCTAGAGAGCACTGCTTAAATCATACGCGAGAGAATCACGATATAGTCCATTTGCGTCAAATTTCTCTTCGATTTAACGTAAGCAGTATTTGCTTCCCCGCTTAATGAGGAGGGAAGCTTCCTCTATCAGCCTATTATGTATAGACATTAACCAGCAGTCCTCTTACTTCCCCCACTAAATCAAGAATATCCAGGCTTTTTTTGTTTTGTGCCAGCACGGCATTTGTAAGGTCCAGGAGCTTTTGATCGACTTCTTGTACGGTTTTGTATATTTTTGTACGCCCTCTTCTGTTAAATCCGCGTTTTTCTTCAAGACGAAGACCATGCTCCACTGCTTCCTGCATAAACTCCTTGACCAGCAGTTTATACTTTCTCAGCTCCTCTACTGTTCTTGTTTCGGCCAGCACATTCCCCTGGTTTTCGATTTGCTGAACAAGCTTAGTGAATCGTTCATGTGCCTTTTCATCTTTTTGCTTGTTCATGATTTCAGTAAATGAAAGAGAAGGTTCAGGGCCGGCTTTTCTTTTAACATTTTGTTGAAGTTCAGAGCGGCCAACCTTTTGTATATCGATTCTCGTCACGCCCTTTACCGTTTTTCTCATTGTACCATCGGCCACGCAAGGATGGTAGGTCACATTAGCTTCCTCTTAAAACATCATACTCCTTGGGCAAATGATTTCTATTACCCTGTAAATGATACATTCTATTGAAGCAGCTGTAATACCCCCTGGGGCAATTGATTAGCCTGTGCAAGCATGGCTGTCGCTGACTGGTTTATAATATTGTTCCGTGTAAATTCTGTCATTTCCAAAGCCATATCTGCATCACGAATACGAGACTCAGAGGCTGTTAAATTTTCATGAGTAATTTGCAGGTTATTAACTGTATGCTCAAGACGGTTTTGTGTTGCTCCTAGCTTTGAGCGGGCATCAGAAATCTTGTTAATTGCTTCATCCAATGCAAAAATAGCTTGATTGGCTGCTTCCTGCTGCGCACATCTATTTCTTCAATACCAAGCTGTACGGTGTCCATCTTTGGGATGTCTACAAGCACATGCTGGTTTGTGTTGGGGCCGATCTGAAACGCAAGGGCATTATTCACAATTGTAAATGCTGTCGCTTCCTCAGCATCTGAGGTTTGTAAATTACTGGAAATAGAAAATTCAAGGCCTCCGTGAGTAACTACTCCATTTCTGGATGTATGTTCTTTGCCAAAAGCGTGCCTATGATATTCACCATCCTCGTTACCTGGTTCCCGGTAATAGAGAGAGAAGGCGGCCTCCATTTCCATAGATACTTTAACCGTACCGGACCGCTGGATAGCACCTGTATCTATTGATAATCCTGCTATGGTTTCACGCTCACCTTCTTCCCCAACTGCTACAGCTTTAGAACCCAGTGACAATCCATCCGGTCCAAAAACTTCAATCATAGCCCCGTTAGTCGCTGTTCGACTCATAATTTCGGATATTTATTGTATATTCTCCAAGTGGCATCCCTCCTGCATCTTCAGCAAACACTACACTGCCTTCTGCCCCGATTCCTGCATCGGGCTGGACAATGGATATTTTTGGCTCGACATCAGTTACATTAAGTCTGTAATCGCCTGACTTCAGATTGGCATTGACTGCCTTAGGAAGGCTTGTTAAATTAGCCTGGTTTGCATCGTTTCCGTCAATAACGTGAAAAGTAGACAATACCGCGCTAGACCCGTTTAGAAGTTTCCGTGTATTAAATTCAGTTTTCTCCGAAATAGAATCTATTTCAAGCTTCAGCTGATCTATTTCCTTTTGTATTTGGTCCCGGTCATATTCAGTGTTTGTATCATTTGCTGCCTGTACTGCCAGTTCTCTCATTCGCTGCAGCATGGAATGAACTTCCTGCATCGCTCCCTCTGATGTCTGCATTAAAGAGATTCCATCCATTGCATTTCGTTCTGCCTGCTTCAGCCTCTGATTTGTGAGCGCATCTTTTCTGAAATAGCGAGGCCCGCTGCATCGTCTGCTGCCTTATTGATGCGAAGTCCGGAAGAAAGCTTTTCAAGGTTTTTAGAAACATGCACTTGGTTTTGACTTAAATTTCGGTAGGCATTTAACGCTTGAATATTATTATTAATCTTCATGTAGATCTCCTTTTCTGTCAGCTTTCTTGCATAACATGCTGCTCGTAAATATTGGTCTTTTGGCGAATCGTTTTAAAGCGGGTGTCCGGTTTGGCTTTGATTCCCTGATTCCATGCACCAGCCAGGTTCGTCAGTATTTCGAGAGCCAATTTCAAGGGTTCAATTTGTTTTTTAGATTCGCTTCTATCACTTGTTCTGCAAGATAATTATACAGAGCATCAAGCTGGTCAGAAATAATTCCAGCTTCATAATTTAAACCCGCACCAAGACGGTATAAGATGTCATTGGTTTTTTGTAAATTCCTATTAGCTTCCATATAATCTTTCATTTGTATAGCAGCTATTGCTTCATTTATGTTATGGATAGCTGCTTCATAAAGAAGTGAGGTAATTTCTTGAGAAGATTTCCTATGGATAAACTCTTCTGTTAAGCCTGACATTAATTCAAACACCTCCGAAAGCAGTCTCGCTTGTATTATCGTCTGTTAATCATTTCTTTTAATAGCTGTTTTCCATTTCTTCAATAAGCAGTAATATTTCTGCTATAACCGAATAAAGCTGAGGAGGTACATTTTCCCCCAGATCCATATCCAAAAGGTTTTCTACCAGCAAAGGGTCTTCCTGCATATGTATGTTATTTTCCTTGGCCAGAGCCATAATCTGCTGGGCAACCTGTCCTTTCCCTTGAGCAACTACCTTAGGCACCAGGTTCTCTTCTTCGTCATAACGAATAACCGCTGCTGTCCGGCCATTTTTTTCTTTTCTCTGTTTGTGATTGTAATAAGCAGAAACGATCATATTTTATAGTCAAATCCTTTCTCTGTAAAAACGGGCATGGAATCGCTCTGGTCTTCTTCTTTTGTTTTTTTTCAGTAAACGTCTTAAAATGAATACCTGCTACACGGTAGCCTAATTCAGTCAGAGCGTTCTCAGTCTTTTTAATAAGTGGTTCCATACTGCTTTTTAAATTTTGCTGATCATTTTTTAGTGTGACCTGCAGATTCCTTTCACTCGCCTGTACAGAGATGCCGACCTCTCCTAATTTTTTTGTTTCAATTAAAAAATAAAGGCTGCAATTTTCCCAGTCTAACGATCCTCTCTCATCCCTTGAGTTAACATAAACCTGTAAATTCTTGACCTTTCCCTTTAAGAGATAAGGAAGCGAAAAAACATAGTTTGAATAGGGCTTCCAGGGTCTGGCTTACTTAACAGCTGTTGTCCGGTAATATGGTTCACCCCTTGGGTTGCCTGCTGCTGCAGCCGGCTCCCTTCTTCTTCATTTCTCGCTAACTGCATCAGCTTGTGCTTTACATTTTCATCTCCTATAGGACTTCGGTTCCCAGCCAGGCTCTGGCTTATTTCTGCTTCTCTGTTAAAACCAATACTTCTTAAATAATCAAAGACTTGACGGGCTGATCCCTCTTGTAACGAAGAAGGCCTGTAGACATCGGCAGGAGAGGCTTGTCTCTGAGTAGAGGTAAGTCGTTCTCCCTGTTCCTTTCCACTGGCAGTAAAGTGCTTCAACTTTTGCTCCAATGGATGAAATTGAAGTCTTTCAATTAATGACTGAACCTGTCGGACAATCTGTCTTGCTTCAGAAAGCATATTTTTTTGAAGAAATTTAGAAGCTTCTGCCAGCTGACTGCTTGCTTGCAGCAGGCTTCTTTCTGTTTTCATATCCGTAAATAGCGTCATCTCACTTCTTAAGATAGTTTTGTCCAGGCTTTTTATGGTCGTTTCAAGAAGCTGCCTGGCCTGTGGAGCAGTCCTTCTTTCCTCCATTAGGTGATGGGCCTGGTCCAGTTTCTTTGTAACGTCTCTTTTGATTCCTTGAAACTCTCCTGTTAATGCGGCTAATTTCTCTGTTATTTTCGTCTCCAACAGAAGTCTGCTTTGACTTTGGCCTAAAAGACCGGTAGTGTCGTTTGTTCTGTGCTCAAGAACCTGTTCTTTCATTTGCAGAAGAAGATCTGCTACCTCCTGCCTTGCTGCCATTTCCATGCCATTATCGGCTTTGTTAATGGCTCGTTGAACCCCATCTGTCAATTGGGTTTGCTGCTTATCTGAAAGCTCAGGGTGATTCCCTGCCTCATGCCTGATATAATCTGCAGCTTTTCTAAAATCAGGTTCTTTTCCAAGCTGCTTGTGAGCCTGTTGTAATACTTCCTCTATCGGCCCTGCGCTTACCATGCTTTGAAGTACTTGACCAATTCTTTGACTTCCGGCATTTTCTAATTGAATCGCCTGATTGATGCCCCGTTCAACCGCAAGTGCCTGCCTCTTGTTCCCGAGTGTAAAATGCTCACTGCCTCGTTTCTCATACTCGTCAGGTCAGTACCTTTTTTTAGAAGTTCTGTAAACTGGCGGGTGCTGCCTGACTCCCCCTCTTCGGTCTGACTAAAAGCTTGTAGTAACCGCTCTCTTCCTGTCTGTTGGAGATAGTCAGCTTGCTTTAACACCTTTTCAAGCTGTTTTGCACTCGTTTCACTAATTTCCGGGTGGGTAAGAAGCTGATTTCTGACTATATCTATCGTTTCTTGCACGTTTGACAGCTGAGCTGTTCTGTTTCGTACTTCCTGAAGCGTTTCATTCAAGGAAGTTTGAGCCGTTGCTTGCTGATTTTGTTGACTTATCCACCTTTGTAAGGCTCGTGTCACTGCTTGTTCTTCCTGTACTGTTAATCGCTGACCCATCTCATTGATCCTTTTGCTTTTCGCCGAAATCTGCTGTAAGGTTTCTTGCAAAGGCCTTCCGTGAAGGGCTTCATGTACAGCCTGCAGTTGCGGCCTTGTTACTTCTAAATGTTTACCTGCGAGAGCCTTCACAGTCTGAATCCTCTTAAGACTGCTTCCTGCCCCCTCATCAAAAAACTGCCTGAGGGCCTTGACAGTCTCTTTAGTCAGGGGCACTCCTTTATCTAAAAGCAATTGTGCACTTTGCCGTACTTCTTTTGATACAGGCTGCCCGGCACCTAGTCGTTTTAACACTTCATCTGCTCTTGTTCCAGTATCTCTTTGGCTTTGTCTGCCCGTTTCATCAGGGAGAGCTTTCACGAGAACTTTGCCTTGTCCTTCATCCGCTCGTCCTGCCACTTCTACTGTGACACGATCATGCTTAGGGAGAGTGCCTTCAAATTGTACTCGTACTTCCTGTCCCTTCATGTGAACAACAGCTTCGTTATGGGAGAGCCTTTCTGTAACAACCGCGCGGTGCACCTCGCCTTTTTGAACAGAATGTGCTGCTTCTCTCTGGGTCGAGACATGAGCTCCGGAAATATGGCCTACATCCATTTTCATCACTCCGATTCAATCTTCTTATACTCTTTATCGGCATTTACTGCTGTATTCTTAACGGGGAATTATACGTATGATAAGAAGCAATTTGCAGCATAAAAAAGAAGCTTAGTCGTGATCCTGACTATGCTTCCTTTTTTGTCCCCAATATTCAAATAAAAAATCTTTATCAAGGCTTGTTCCTTTTCGGACATCTTTTCTTTTCTTCTTTTTGAGTTTTTGTCTTTTTTATATTAAAAATTTCTTCCCCGAACTGACCTTTTAGCTTCTCCATTGTTTCAGAAAGCTTTGCTTGTTTTTCCTCTTCCTTATAAGTAAACAAATCCAGTTGTTTGTACGCTTCTTTGAGCGGCGTAACATCTAAAGAGGTAATGCCAAGTAGGCGGACAGGCTCTTCGTTCCAATATTTATTGAAAAGAAAATAGGCTTCCTTAAAGATCTCCTCTTCTTCTGTAAGAGGATTCGTCAGTTGCCTGCTCCGAGTAATCGTTTTGCGGTTTTTGTAGCGGATCGTTATTTGGATATTTGAAGAACAAACTTCCTTTTTCTTCATTCGTCTGGCTACAGAAGCAGACAATGACTTTAAAGTAGAAGCTATCTTCTCATCGTTTCTAGTATCAGAAGGAAGTGTAACGGAATTCCCAATGCTTTTAAAAACATTGACTGATTCAGGGTCTACTTCACGTAGATCATAACCGTTTGCTCTTTCATGAAGCTTTCTTCCACGTACCCCAAAGACGCCTTCAATCATCTGCATATCACTGCCGGCCAAATCTCCAATGGTTTCAATGGAAAGTGATTTCATCTTTTCTGCTGTTTTTTCCCCTACTCCGTGCATTTCTCCAATGGCAAGTGGCCATAGCTTGGTATCAAGCTCTCTTTTACGTAATATTGTAATTCCCATAGGCTTTTTCATATCGCTGGCCATTTTTGCTAAAAATTTATTGGGAGCGATCCCAATACTGCAAGGAAGTCCCAGGTCTCTCTTCATCTTTTCCTGAAGCTCTCCGGCAATCTCTGCCCCTGCCCCATTCCTGAATACATCTGTCATATCCATATACCCTTCATCTATAGACACAGGTTCAACGAGAGGAGAGTATTCTTCAAGCAGCCTGAACATTTCTAAAGAGGCTGCCCGGTAACGCTGGAAGTTAGGAGGACGAATAATTAATTCTGGACACTTTCTTAATGCTTCCCATACTTGCATTGTTGTTTTTACCCCCTTAGCTCTAGCCTCATAGCTGGAGGTTACGACAATACCTTTTCTTTCCTCTGGATTTCCTGCAATAGCAAGAGGCTTTCCTCTGAGAGAAGGATCATGTACAGCCTCAACTGAAGCATAAAAACTGTTCATGTCTATATGAAAAACCACTCTTCCTTTTCTTGCTTTCATAAGAAAACCTCCTTTACCAAGGTTCCCATAGGTATGTATGACACCCACAATAAGAAAATATAATACGGAATCATAATAAACACATTATGATATCATATAAGTAATGAAATGAACAGGAGGGTGCATTATGAGCGAAGATCTAATCCTATCAATCACTTATAAGGATATTTTGACACAAATTGTGAGATGTAACACCCTTTACAAGGATCTGCACGAGAAAAAACCAACAATCCCGGAATTATCGGAAATTGTTGGTTTTTCAGAAATTGAATCGATGGAATATGGCAACGCTGAACAGCACATTCATTAAGTTACTTATAAAAATCAACCTTCTTCTTTAACAAAGCCCTTTCTTAAGAAGATACTTCTTCCACCACAGAAACCATAAGCTGGGTAATTTTATTCAATTCAGAGATTGGCATCCTTTCTTGGGGAGTATGAATGTCCAGATAACCTACGGCAAAATTGACCGTTGGTATTCCGTACCCTGAAAAGATATTGGCATCGCTTCCCCCGCCGCTTGTCTTTAAAGACGGTGTAAGCCCTGACCTCCGCACTGCATTCATGGCCACTTGAACCACGCTGTCCCCTATATCAAACTTATAACCAGGATAGGCGTACCTTACATTTACATCTGCAGAAGCTCCCATCTCTCTTGCCGTATCTTCAAAAGCTTTTTTCATTTTTTCTACTTGGACGTCAAGTTTTTTTCTATCTAAGGAGCGTGCTTCAGCTAATATATATGCCTTGTCAGTCACTATATTTGTTTTTTGGCCGCCTTCAAATCGACCAATATTGGCCGTCGTTTCTTCATCTATTCTCCCAAGAGGCATTTTTGCCACTGATTTTGCAGCTACAGTAATGGCTGAAATTCCTTTTTCAGGTGCTACCCCTGCATGAGCCGTCTTTCCATTCACTGTTACTTCCAAGGTTGCCTGGTTGGGTGCAGATATAATAATGTTGCCTACATCCCCTCCGCTATCCATGGCAAATCCGTACTTAGCATTAAGCATTTCAGGATTTAACGCTTTGGCTCCAATGAGGCCGGATTCTTCTCCAACAGTAATCACAAACTGCAAAGGTCCATGCTCAATTTTTTGCTCCTGAATGGTCCGAATGCCTTCTAGCATGGCAGCTATCCCTGCTTTATCGTCAGCTCCCAGGATTGTCGTCCCGTCAGTGACGACGTGACCGTCTTCCACACTGGGCTTAATACCTTTTCCGGGGATCACAGTATCCATATGGGACGTAAAGAAAATTGGGTCCGCTCCTTCCTTATTCCCTTGCATGGTACATATTAAATTGCCGGCTTCATGCTCAGTGGTTTCGGCCGCATTGTCTTCTACCACATCAAGGCCCAGAGCTATAAATTTACCTTTTAATATATCGCAAATCGCTCTTTCATGCTTGGTTTCTGAGTCCACTTTTACTAATTCTAGAAATTCATTTAATAAGCGTTTTTCGTTAATCATTTACTGTGTCCTCCTAACAACAAATGCAGCAGCCTTATTTCTTTTCACATAGCTCATAAAGAACACTGCCGGTCGACTTAGGGTGTAGAAAAGCTACCTCAGCCCCTCCGGCTCCAGGTACAGGAGTGTTATTTATAGCTTTAACTCCATCTTCCTTTATTTCTTGGAGCCTCGTTTCGATATCCTTGACACCTAGAGCAACATGATGAATCCCTTCCCCTTTTTTATTAATAAATCCAGCTACCGGACTATCATTTGATAAAGGCTCAAGCAGCTCTATCTTAGACTCTCCTATTTCCAGGAAAGCTACCTTTACTTTCTGTGAAGATACTTCCTCTATTTTTAATAAGGGAAGACGGAGGGTCTCCGTATAAAACGGCAGGTGATCTTCAATAGACATAACTGCAATTCCAATATGGTCGATTTTTGTTGGTTTTTCTTTCATTTTACACACCCCTTTGGCTATACCCATAACAATATGGCTTATACACTTTCTCTTCTTCTTTCCATAAAAAAATCCCTCTTTTTTTGGCATGCAGGCTTGAGACTTTCTTTAATTCCTCGTAAAATAAGACATAGATTGAATAATGATGGAGGAATTGAAATGCCAAGAAAGTTTCAGAAAGTCATTATATATATTATGATCATAACTCTCGTCGTAGGAAGTTTGTTAACAGGCGCGGCTACCTTTTATAAAAGAATCATAACTCGGACCGAAGCTTCCGCTTCGGTCCTTTTTTATTTTCCCCCACATTTCATTCTTTTTTTTACTCACTTTGATTTTTTTATAAAATAACTCCTATTTCTTTCGCTATTTCCTCCAGGGTCTTTGAACTTTGCCCTATCCAGATTTTCGTGCCTACGGGAACCTTGGTAAACAGATGGTCAACATCATCATTCATGAGGCGGACACACCCATTAGAAACATATTCACCAATTAAATGAGGCTGGTTTGTGCCGTGAATTCCATAGATTCTGCCATCAGTCGCATGAGCATCAAAGCCTATCCATTTGGTTCCTAATGGATTATCCGGTGACTCCGGGAATATCAAGCTTGCGAAAATAAGGATTCTCAGCTTTTACTACAACCGTAAATTCCCCCTCTGGTGTCAGACCAGGCTCTTTTCCTGAAGCGATCCGGTATTCCACTTGTTTTTCGCCTGCATGAAAGTAAGCCAGTTCATTCACAGAGGTATTTATAATAATATAAGGATCTCCAACATCAGGCTCTGAAGCAAGGGGCCAAAGAAGAGATGCTGCCACAATCACTTTAAAAAAGAAGGAAAAGAAAACCATTATCATCTCCGCCTTTACTTATTCCTCTTTCTTATTTTCTCCTCGCCTTTTTACCTTATACCGTTTTTTAACAGATACCGTTTGAGTTCTTCTAAGATCAGCTTTAAACATCTTCTTCAAAAGCAAATACTGCTCTAGTTCATGGAGGATATAAAATAAGGAAGACCGAATTTCAAACTCCTGCCTCGTTTCTGGAAGATCCATTGCCTGGAGTTCTTCCCGCAGGTCATCTAATTGCGTAAGAAAATAATTTGCTGTATTCCCTGCATACACGGCCCCGCTTAATTCATTCATAAAATCTGCTATTTTCTCTCCTTGAATCACCGTGTCATCCAGAGTAGAAATGAACGGAAGGATCCTCTCGAGGATTTCAAGCTGCTTTTCTCTCATCTTGAAGTAATGATAAAAGTAGTCATCTTCCCGCAAAAAATGATTATCAATATTGATTAATGCCTTCCCTTTTCCGTGTGAAATAGTGTTGGATGCCTCTGTAAATTCTTTTCCGGTCCACCCTGTATCGCCCTCTTTAAGATAGCGTGCAAACTCTTTCCAAATCGTCTGAAAAGCTTCCTCTATGTAAACTTGATCCCACACCAGTTCATTTTCCGCACTAGGCATGTACCAATTCATGAGTAATGCCACACCTACCCCTATGACTATCAAAAGTACTTCATTTATCAGGATACCGGCTGAAACCTCGCCCAATGTATAGAGGTGAAACATGATTACCGCGCTGGTCGCCACTCCTTTTTTTGCCTTTACAGCTACCACGGTAGGAATGAATAGTAAAAGGAGAATGGTTATTGATAGAAAGTGGTACCCAGCCAGTTCAAAAATAACAGTAGCATAAAGCAGACCAATGAGACTTGCTAAAATACGCTCCCACGAGGAACGCAATGAGTCTCTTCTGGTAACCGTTATACACAAGATCGCTATAATACCTGCCGAGGCATAAAAGTCTAATTGTAAAGTTTGGGCTATTAATATTGCTAAGCCGGCTCCAATAGCGGTTTTGAGCGTGCGGTATCCAATTTTAAACATTCGTTAAACCTCTCCCTGCCTGATAGGTTCTTTGTGTACGTGTATTCACTGCTCGTTTATAGCCACATTGCTTTTTTTAACTCAAAACAGAAATGAAAGAATGTTTAAGGGATACCATCCCACTAACATCCTTCCTTATTACAAGTAGGTTACCCTAATATATTCCTCACTCTTTCCTGACAAGAAAGAAATATTCCTTTGGAATTGTTTACAATTTGAACTTCGGATTTTTGTATGCTTTTATTCTAGCAAAAAATCATAGTAAGAAACCTGTTTACTTATAAATAGGAAATAAAAAAGACAGTGATGCTCATCACTGTCTTTGCGATTATGTAATTAAATCATCATTATAATTGGCGCGCCTACCAGGATTCGAACCTGGAATACGAGAACCGGAATCTCGCGTGATATCCCTTTCACCATAGGCGCAGATTTTTTAAGACAATGACAATTGTATCTAATTCTCTTTGTTGTGTCAATCATTGTTTTTAAGGTGAAAAGGACTGGCACCTATACCAGCCCTTTTCCGGTCATTCTTTTTCTGCTGTCGCAGTGTCTTCTTCTAACATTTCTTTAAACCTTGCCCCAATTTCCTCATCATTATAACCAGCATCATGAAGACGCTTTGTGAAATGCTGGGCATATAGCTTAGTACGTTTGGCCATACGCTTGTATTTCTTTTGTTCCTTTGTCGTATCAGCATGTTTGGCTCTATTTTGGGCGTTGGACATAATACTTTCAACAACAAATAGAGCTTTCCAGACATCTTCCTCAGATAAATCTGCAGATTCTTTATCCAAATATTCGAGTACCTGCTGATAATATTCATTAAACTCTTTAAAGTCAATTTCTTCTTCCATATTAAGGTATTCTTGAACTTGTGCGTAAAATTTATCCATCAAATTTCATCCTTTGTTAACAGTCCTTATACGTTTTTTGGCGATTACAAGTTCTCATCGAAAGCTTTTTCCAGCTTTTGAACAACATGAATAGGTTCATGTCCTTCGATTTCATGGCGCTCAACCATGGTTTTGATTTCTCCGTCCTTAATTAAAGCAAAAGAAGGGGAAGAAGGAGCATAACCAGTAAAGAAAGAACGGGCTTTTTCAGTCGCTTCCTTATCCTGGCCAGCGAAAACTGTTACATAACGATCAGGCTGCTTTTCGTAATTTCTCATATAGCTGCTGCAGGACGAGCAATGCCTCCGGCACAACCGCAAACAGAGTTTACCATAACAAGTGTGCTGCCTTGCTTTGATAAAGTCTCCTCTACTTCTTCAGCAGATGTTAATTGTTCATAACCTGCCTCATCCATATCCTTTCTCGCTGCCTGAACTACATCATTTATCATAAAATTAAAATCCATCTCTAACCATCCTTTCTTTTCCTAAACCCATGTACTACTTCTATTGTAAACAATACCAGAGTGTATTCACAAGTAAACCAGCTTCTTTTTATTTTTAAAAGAGCCAACAACTTTATCTACAAGGAGCCTGAGTGAACACCTTTTTCTATCCACTTATTACTTTGAAAACAAGTGGATAGCTCTGGCTTTGTTAGTACAAGGACTCGCTCTCCGGATCAAAAGACTCCAGGCGCGTTTTAATACTTGAAAGAAAACGTCCGCATACTAATCCATCCAGCACCCGATGATCTAAAGACAGGCACAAGTTGACCATGTGGCGTATCGCAATCATGTCACCTTCCATCACCACAGGCTTTTTCACAATGGATTCTACGGAAAGGATAGCTGCCTGAGGGTGGTTAATAATAGGCATCGACTGAACTGAGCCAAAGGACCTGTGTTGTTTATCGTAAAGGTTCCTCCTTGCATTTCTTCACCTTTCAACGTGCCATTTCTCACTTTACCCGCCAAGTCCTGAACAGACCTGGCAAGTCCTTTTATGCTTTTTCATCAGCATGCTTTACCACAGGAACAAACAGAGCATCCTCCGTGGCAACTGCAATAGACAAATTGATGTCTTTCTTGCGGATGATCTTATCTCCTGCCCACGTAGAATTAAGCTCTGGATATTCTTTTAATGCCTCCACAACAGCTTTCATAAAAAATGGGAAGAAGGTAAGACTGATGCCTTCTTTTTCTTTAAATTTCTTTTTGTTTGCTTCCCTGAACTTTGCAATGTTTGTAACATCCACTTCAACCATCGTCCAGGCATGAGGGATTTCATGTTTGCTTCTTACCATGTTATCGGCTATCGCTTTTCTAACTCCGCTCACAGGAATTTCTTGATCACCAGACTCACTTTTCTGCTTCTCTTCGATCTGTTGCTTCTGTTCAATGGAGGGAGCTCTCTTCTTTGGTTCTTCATAAGTATCATGCTTTTCTTCCCTTGCAGGTTTTGCACCTTTGTTTACAAGAGAAAGTACATCTTTCCGGGTAATTCGGCCTCCTCTCCCGCTTCCTTGCACAGTGGATAGATCAATGTCATTTTCCTGAGCAAGGCGGAGAACGGCTGGCGAATAGCGCGTTTTCATCGACTGGGCCGAAGAGTCTGTACTTTGCTTTTCTTCTTCTTTTGGAGGTTGAACATTTTCATTACTGCGTTGATCAGTGCTGCCTTTTCCTTCAACCTCCATATAGCATATTAGATCGCCTACCTGGATTGTCTCATCTTCCCCTGCTACTAATTCGGTTATTGTCCCTGTAAAAGAAGAGGGGACTTCTGCATTCACTTTATCTGTCATTACCTCGGCAATAGGATCATATTTATTTACCTTGTCGCCAGGCTTTACAAGCCATTTACTGATCGTCCCTTCTGTTACACTTTCTCCGAGCTGGGGCATTGTAATTTTTTCAGCCATGAGCAAACACCTCCTTTAAAATTCTGCTAAATCTTTTATCGCAGCCTCTACTTTTTCCGGGTTAACCATAAAGTGCTTTTCCATTGTAGGGGCGTAAGGCATGGCTGGAACATCTGGACCTGCCAATCTTTGAACAGGAGCATCAAGGTCAAATAAACAATTCTCGCTGATGATTGCAGACACTTCACTCATGATGCTTCCTTCTTTGTTGGCCTCAGTTATTAAGAGAACCTTACCTGTTTTGCTGGCTGCTTCAATTATTGCTTCTTTATCAAGGGGATACACCGTCCTCAAATCAAGTATATGAGCAGAAATCCCTTCTCCGGCAAGTTTTTCAGCGGCTTGCAGAGCAAAATGAACACAAAGGCCATAGGTAATGACGGTCACATCTTCCCCTTCTCTTTTTATATCTGCTTTCCCAATTGGAAGGGTGTAGTCTTCTTCGGGAACCTCACCTTTAATGAGGCGGTATGCTCGTTTATGTTCAAAAAACAAGACTGGGTCTTCATCACGGATCGCCGCTTTTAATAGCCCTTTTACATCATAAGGAGTTGATGGCATTACAATTTTCAAGCCAGGTACGTTTGCAAATAGAGCTTCTACGGACTGAGAATGATACAATGCACCGTGAACACCTCCGCCGTAAGGCGCACGAATCGTTATCGGGCAGCTCCAATCGTTATTTGAGCGGTAGCGGATTTTTGCGGCTTCAGAAACAATTTGATTGACTGCCGGCATAATAAAGTCAGCAAACTGCATTTCGGCAACAGGCCTCATGCCATACATCGCTGCTCCAATCCCCACACCGGCAATAGCTGATTCTGCAAGAGGCGTGTCAAGAACCCTCTCTTCACCGAACTCCTCATAGAGTCCTTCGGTAGCTCGGAATACTCCACCTCTTGCCCCACATCTTCTCCTAAAATAAACACTTTTTCATCCCGCTGCATTTCTTCTCTCAGCGCACGTGTTACTGCTTGTATATAGGACATCATTGTCAATGTTCTTCACCCCTTTCTATTGTTCTTTATATACATGTTTAAAAAGATCATCCGGATCAGCATAAGCCGCTTCTTCAGCAGCATCAGTAGCTTCATCTACTATGCGTTTGATTTTTTCAAGGAGCACATTTTCTTCTTCCTCTGTCATTACGTTATTTTCTTTTAAATAAGTGCTGAAAGTAAAGATAGAGTCCCGCTTTTTTGCTTCCTCTACCTCCTCTCTTGATCTGTAAGAACGGTCATCATCATCACTTGAATGAGGGGTGAGTCTGTAGGACACTGTTTCTATCAAGGTAGGCCCCTCACCCTTCCTTGCACGATCCGCTGCATTTTTCACTGCTTCATAAACAGCAAGGGGATCATTTCCATCTACCGTAAAGCCAGGCATCCCGTACCCTACCGCCCGATCGGAAACCTTTTCACACGCTAGCTGTTTTTCTATAGGAACGGAAATAGCATATTTGTTATTTTCGCACATTAAAATGACAGGAAGCTTATGAACACCGGCAAAGTTTGCTCCTTCATGAAAATCGCCCTGGTTGGAAGAGCCTTCTCCAAAGGTCGTGAAGGTAACGAAATCTTTCTTTTCCATTTTGGCTGCCAAAGCAATCCCAACGGCATGCGGCACCTGGGTTGTTACAGGGGATGAACCAGTTACAATCCGATTTTTCTTCTGTCCAAAATGCCCTGGCATTTGTCGTCCGCCTGAATTTGGATCCTCTGCTTTAGCAAATCCTGACATCATTAAATCCTTTGCCGTCATCCCAAAGGCAAGGACCACTCCCATATCACGGTAATACGGGAGCGCATAATCCTTTTCTCGGTCTAACGCCATGGCTGCTCCGACTTGAGCGGCCTCCTGTCCTTGACAAGAGATCACAAAAGGTATCTTTCCAGCACGATTTAAGAGCCACATTCGCTCATCGATCTTACGGGCCATAAGCATTTGTTCATACATTTCAATTACCTGCTCTTTTGAGAGCCCTAATTCTTCATGTCGTAGTACGGCCATACATATCCCCCTAGTTATTATGAATGTATCGCTTTTCCATCCACTGCCAGAGCAGCTTCACCAATGATCTCAGATAATGTTGGATGCGGGTGAATCGCCTCAGCCACTTCAAAGCTTGCTGCATCCAGGAGCTTGGCAACGGCTGCCTCTGAGATAAGGTCTGTTACATGCGACCCGACCATATGAACACCTAGTAGATCATCAGTTTCTTTGTCAGCAATAAATTTAACGAACCCTGATGCGTCTCCATTCACTAAGGCTTTTCCTATTGCCTTAAATGGGAATGTACCTATTTTGGTATCATAGCCTTCTTCTCTGGCCTGCTCTTCTGTCAAGCCGATACTGGCCACTTCGGGACGACTGTAGGTGCAGCGGGCAACAAGAGAAAAATCTAATGGGTGAGGGTGGTTTTCTGTCATATGCTCAACGGCTATGATTCCTTCGTGAGAAGCAACATGAGCAAGCTGCATTCCTCCGATAACATCACCGATCGCATAAATGTGAGACTCTTTCGTCTGCTGCCACTTATTTGTTTGGACAAAACCTTTTTCCACCACAATATCCGTATTTTGAAGTCCAATGTCTTCCGTATTTGCTTTGCGCCCTACAGAGAGGAGAACAGATTTGGCCTGGTAAGCCTGCTCTTTCTCACCTTCCAGAGCGTATATTGTTACGTCTGTTTCCCTTTTTGTTTTCTCAGGGAGCACTTTAGCATTTGTAACGATCTTGACGCCCCTTTTTTTCAGCTGACTAGCTATTTCTTTGGATACCTCTTCATCCTCACCAGGAAGAATTCGCCTGCTGTATTCCAACACTGTTACTTCCACTCCAAAGTCAGAGAGCATTGAAGCCCATTCAATCCCAATGACGCCTCCTCCAATGATAATAATGGAAGAAGGCAGGTTTTCTAACTCCAACGCTTCGTCAGAGGTGAGAATTTGTTTCCCATCTGGCTCCATCCCAGGAAGAGTATTGGGCCTGGACCCTGTAGCAATAATAACGTTTTTTGGTATAAGCATTTCATTTTCTTCTCCGCTGTCCATTTCTACAGAGATCGTACCCGGACTTGGGGAAAAAATAGAAGGACCCAGTATTCGCCCATGTCCTTTATAGACATGAATATCCCCTTTGTTCAACAAGTACTGAACACCTTTGTACAACTGGTTTACTATATTATCCTTACGTGACTGCACCTTATTGAAATCAAGAGATACCCCTTCTGTATTCACCCCGAAATCTTCGCTCGTTTTTGCTGTATGATACACTTCTGCACTGCGCAAAAAAGCTTTGCTTGGTATACAGCCTTTATGTAAACACGTGCCTCCAAGCTTCTCCTTTTCAACTACGGCCACTTTCAATCCTAATTGCGCTGCACGAATAGCTGCCACGTACCCGCCTGTTCCCCCGCCAAGGATCACTAAATCATATTCTTCTGCCATTTCTATCCCTCCTTATAACCGTAAATCTTCGGTTCTTCTTCCTTCTTTAAGACACGAAGAGCCCCTTCGGCAAGGGAACGAAGCTCATCTTCGCCCGGATACACGATCACATCTGAGATCCAGCTTACCATCTTAATAATTTCTCCAGTCAGCCATTCACTATGAGCCAGGCCTCCGGTCAAAATAATAGCATCTACTTTTCCACTTAAACAAACACTTCGGGCTCCAATTTCTTTTCCGATCTGGTAAGCCATAGCCCTCATTACTTCCTCAGCTTCATGATTGCCTTGTACTATTTGAGCTTCAACTTCCTCAGCATTATTGGTGCCAAAATAGCTTACCAGCCCTCCTTGTCCAGCGGCCTTTTTCATCATCTCTGATATGGTGTAACGCCCGGAAAAACACATGCTAATGACATCAGCAACAGGAAGCGTACCCGACCTTTCAGGAGAAAAGGGACCGTCTCCATTTAAGCCATTGTTTACATCTGCAACTTTCCCATCTTTATGGCACCGACAGTAATTCCGCCTCCTAAGTGTACAACAATCAAATTGGCTTCTTCATAAGGTTTTCCGATTTCATCTGCAGCCTTCCTTGCGGCAGACTTTTGATTCAGTGCATGAAAAATACTTTTTCTTTTTATTTCTTTTAAACCGGTCAGTCTGGCTTCAGGCATTAATTCATCCACTACCACAGGGTCAACGATATAAGAAGGAATATTTAACTGCGTTGAGATCTCAAAGGCTATCAATGCACCTAAGTTTGAAGCATGCTCTCCATATTTCCCTTCTCTCAAATCCTTAATCATCGCTTCCGATATTTCATAAGTACCGCTTTCAATCGGGCGAAGGAGCCCGCCTCTGCCGACAACAGCGTCAATTTTTGACAAACTGATCCCTTCCACATCCAGTGACTCCAGTATTGCCTGTTTTCTAAATTGATATTGGTCAACTATGTTTGAATACGCCTGAATGTCTTCTTGACGATGACGGACGACCTTTGAAAATAAGGATGCTTTATTTTCAAATACGCCAACCTTTGTAGAGGTTGATCCTGGGTTTAACACAAGAATCCGGTGGCTTGATATTTGCTTCAAGGGCTCTGCCTCCTATTCCTGCCGCGGAAGATAAACTATCTTCTACGGCTTAAAATATGATGTTCATTACGCAAAAACTGCTTTCTTGAATTCTTCATTTTTCTGATCCGTTCCTCCGCCATGCGGTCAGCAGCTGCATAAGTCGGGATATTATCTCTTTTAGAAATGCTGATTACTTTCTCTATGTTTTGGTAAACCCCTTCCACCTTCTTTAAAGCACGCTCGCTGTTATAGCCGTTCAGCTCATCAGCCACGTTAATCACTCCGCCAGCGTTGATCACATAATCGGGTGCGTAGACGATTTCTCTTTCATGGAGCATATCCCCGTGCTTGTTTTCTTTTAATTGATTGTTTGCAGCGCCGGCTATCACTTTTGCTTTAATAGAAGGAATGGTTTCGTCATTTAACCCAGCTCCAAGAGCACACGGGCTGAAAATATCACATTCTGTTTTATAAATGTCCCTTGGATCCACTGCTTTTGCATTGAAATCGCTTACGGCTCTGTAGACTGCATCTTTATTGATATCGGTTACAATCAAAGTAGCTCCCTCTTCATACAGGTGCTTGCAAAGATTATAAGAAACGTTCCCGACTCCTTGCACCGCCACTTTTTTCCCGGCAAGCTCATCTGATCCAAAGGCTTCTTTTGCTGCTGCTTTCATCCCTACATAGACACCATAAGCTGTGACAGGCGAAGGATTGCCACTCGATCCAAAAGCAGGTGAGATTCCCGTGACAAAGTCGGTTTCTTCATAAATAATATCCATATCTTCAACCGTTGTACCTACATCTTCAGCTGTAATGTAGCGTCCGTTCAAGCCCTGAATATACCTTCCAAATGCCCGGAACATTTCTTCGTTTTTGTCTTTGCGTGGGTCACCGATAATTACTGTTTTGCCTCCCCCAAGGTTCAAGCCGGCTGCAGCATTTTTGTAAGTCATTCCTTTAGCCAGGCGGAGAGCATCTTCAAAGGCCGCTTCCTCAGACTCATACTTCCACATTCTTGTCCCCCCTAATGCAGGCCAAGTGTTGTATCATGAATAGCAATGATAGCTTTTAGGCCTGATTCAGCATCCTGACAGACCACCACTTGCTCGTAATCGTATCTTTCCATATATTTGAATAATTCCATAACCTTACCTCCTTAAGCTAAGGTGCTCTGATATTCGCTGACATGACAAGCGATCGCAATTGAGTAGAGCTTACTCGCTGCAGTGTCAGCTCTTGATGTTAAAATGATTGGAGCCTTGGCCCCGGCTATAATTCCTCCTACTTTCGCTCCTGCAAAGTAGACGAGTGATTTATATAAAATGTTTCCTGTCTCCACAGTTGGAACTAGAAGAATGTCAGCTCTGCCAGCCACTTCTCCTCCTACCCCTTTATAGTTAGCAGCATCAACAGATATTGCATTATCCAGTGCTAGTGGCCCATCTATTACACAATGATTAATCTGCCCCCTTTTATTCATTTGGCTGAGAGCAGCGGCATCAATGGTAGCAGACATATCAGGGTTAACTACTTCCACCGCTGAAATAGGGGCAACTTTTGGATTTATTACCCCCATCGATCTTGCCACTTCAACAGAGTTATTTGTGATTTCCACCTTCTGCTGTAAATCAGGGGCTATATTCATGGCGGAATCAGAGACAAAAAACAAACGCTTAAAACCTGGCACCTCAAAGGCTGCTACATGAGATAAAACCTTCCCTTTCCGCAAACCGTACTCCCTGTTTAATACCGCTTTCATCAATACACTGGTGGGAATCATACCCTTCATTAATAAATCAGCTTTGCCCTCACGGACAGACATGACAGACAATCTTGCAGATTCTTTCACATCCCTTGCCGGAATGACTTTGATAGAGCTTATTTCATTTAATCCTTTAGATGTAAGGAAGGAACGAATGACTTCCTCATTTCCATATAACCTGAATTCACCTAGCTGATTGTTTATTGCTTCCTTGACCATATCAATTACTCGTTCGTCATCTGCCGCCGCAATCGCTATTGTTTTCTTCTTATAAGCAGATGCATTTTCCATTATTTCTTGTAAGTTCATTACAATGACTCCTTCGTGACGGACTACTTATACTTTAATGCAAATATCATGCCAATTTCAAACTACCCTGCGAAAGGTTTTTCTCTACTTTCATAACGAAACACCGTGAAATATTTTTCACGGTGTGCAATTTATTGCATGCTATTTTCTTCAATACCATGTTTTTTTAACTTGTAATACAAATTCCGAATGGAAACCCCCAGTTGTTTGGCTGTTTTTGTTTTGTTTCCTTCGTGCTCCTTCAATGCGTTCAACAACACCCGTTTTTCAAAGTTCTCTACCTGCTCTTGCAACGTTAGAGTCTGTTGATGCAGGTCAGCTGCAAAAGAAGGTAACTGGCTGTTAGGAGCGGTTTTGGCAACTTCCAAAGGTGGAAGATCCTTACTGTCAATAAGTGTTTGGGAAAGGGGCATTGTTATTACCGCTCTTCCCAAAACATTTTCAAGCTCTCTTACATTTCCTGGCCAGGAATAAGCTTTAAGCATTGCTATGGCCTCTTCTGTAATGCCTTCTACTGTTCTTCCAAAATCCTGGTTTATTTTTTCAATCATTCTGTTGCTAAGAACTGCTATATCTTCTCTTCTTTCCCTTAACGGAGGAATAAAGATAGGGAGTTTATTAATCCGGTAATAAAGATCTTCTCGAAACACTTTTTTGTGAATCGCTTTTTCAAGATTGACATTTGTGGCAGCAATCACTCTTACATCAACCTGAACAGCTCTTGTTCCGCCTACTCTTACGATCTCTCCCTCCTGAAGCACACGAAGAAGCTTCGCCTGTGTAGATAATGTCATTTCTCCAATTTCATCTAGAAATATGCTTCCTTTGTCAGCTTCTTCAAAAAGCCCCTTTTTCCCTCCTCGTTTCGCTCCGGAAAAAGCGCCCTCTTCATAGCCAAATAATTCACTTTCTAAGAGAGATTCAGATAATGCAGCGCAATTAACACGAATAAATTTATTGAACTTTCTGTCGCTTTCATTGTGAATGGCGTGTGCAAACAACTCCTTTCCTGTGCCTGATTCACCTCGCAGAAGAACTGACATCGGAGCAGCCGCACTTACTTTCGCTTGTTGAATGGCCAGAAGAAACTCTTTAGAATGTCCGGCAATATCGTCAAACGTATATTTTGCTTCAAGGGTACGCATGATCTGCCTTGCTCTTTTTAACTCCTCGGTTAACGTTTTAATTTCAGACATATCGTGGATAACCCCTACGCTTCCTTTAAGCTTTCCATCCACAATAACAGGCGCCACATTTACGATCACATCTCTTTTATTAGGGCCAACCTTCAGCCTCACCCCTCGAACGGCTTTTCGTGTTCTGAGGACTTTCAAATGCATGCTCTCTCCTTCAGAAATGTCTGCTGTAGCAGGCTCTCCAATTACATTTTCCTGTCGTAATCCCGTAATTTTTGTGTAGGCGGGATTAATCATCATTCCTCTGCCGTTTTCATCCACCACAGAAATTGCTTCCTCGGAAGAGTGAATAATCGCTTCCAGCATTTTTTGAATGCTTTTTAAGTTTGTGACTTCCTCAGCCATCCGTTCAATCTCAGTAACATCCCTGAAAACAGCAAACGCACCTACACGAATGTTTTCGAGCCATAATGGAATTCTGGTACTGAGTATTGAGCGTCCGTTAGCAAAAGTCAGCGGCTGGTTTTCTTCCGCTTCTCCTTTATAAAGAACCCTTGGCAGCTCACTTCCTGGAATTACATCTTTTATGTACCGCCCTAACACCATTTGTTCTTTTAGATCCGTCATCTCTTCTGCAGACCGGTTAAATAAGATAATTTTTTCTTCATCATCAATTGCAATCATTCCATCATGTGTGGCATTTAATATCATACTTTGAAACTGGTCATGGGCTTTCACTTCCTCAATCAGCTGCTCTTTATCCACGAGCAGCTCATTAAGAATACCAGCTGCCTGTCCAGGAACAACTGCTGTATCTGCCTTGGCAAATGTCTGTATTTCATGATAAACCTCTTTTTTCCCTGTAACCTCTATAATGATATCAGGTTCAGTGGAGAGCAGCGTTCTCCAATCAGCTGCTGTCTGTATGCCATGCTCCAAGGCAAGCTTCATACCGGGAGCTTCTTTATTTATATCAGCCAGTCCGGCAACCTTCATTCTCTCGTTTTCCACGAGCATTCTTAACAATGAAACTCCGCCCTTGCCTCCACCAACAATGACAGCTTTTTTCATTTTTTCCCCTCCCGTTACTCTCTCCTTACACTATCTATGAAAAACTCGTGACATTCAACCAGAACCTTTGGAAATCTTACAAAAAATAAAGTACAATGTAACTTGGAAGAAAACCATATCTGTTAGTAAATATATCGTTCCATAGTATCACTTTTATTCACATCAGCTTGTTCAAAAGAGAGGTGCAGAACATGCGCACAGTTGCTTTGATGATGCTTGTCATCCCCGGTGTGATTGCCGGCCTTGGGATAAAATTAATGAGAGACTTATTTTTAATATTCTACACCCCCATTTCCTTTTTTATGGGTGCAGTTTCTTGTTGGCCTTATTATCTTTGTAATGGGAATTGCCTTTATCGCCGGATTTGTCCTTCATAGAGACAGAAAGAATAATAAAGTAGGGCCCCGTTTTCAAAAGAAACAGAAAAAAGAAGTCCCCGCGGAGTAGCAGGGGCTTATTTTTTTGCTATTCCCCAACTGTCTATTCTGGAGAGGAAAGGAGAAGCCGCTATTGCCGACGTCAAGGAATGTCTTTCTGCATAAATGGTAAAAAAAAGCAGTAATCCAGAAACAACCGCTTGTAGAGCCAGGGGAGCATAGACAGCGGTTAAATAAAACAAAAGACCCCCTGATGCAGCTGCTCCATTATCCCCAAGCATCCCTTCTTCAGCAGCCTCAATATAAAACCAGACCACCATAATCAAGAGAAGAGAAGTGGTAACCGTTACTTCCTCCCTTATTACATACAACAAAAGAATCCCATAAACAAAAAATACTTTCCAAACACGAAGAGGCCTGGTATCAAGTAGATTAAACATATGGGGGCCTAGAACCAATAAGCTAAACGTAAAAAAGAGCGCCAGTGGGTGTTCAAAAGGATATGCCATGGCAGCAAAGAAAGCAGCAGCAACAGTAACGGCAAGCTTTAAAAGCCCGGTAGTCATTTCACCTGATTTTAAAAAATGTTGTATATGGCCCTTGATTCCTTTGGGAAACGGCTTGCCATAACGATCATCCAGCCAGCCTGCAATCCAAACAGCCACCAGGTAAATCATCCCGCTGATAAAGGCAGGGTTACTTCACCCGGGACCCAGATAAAAACAAGGAAGCTAAGCACCAGCCACATCCCTGCTGTATATGGAGTCTGCTTTCCTTTAAAATTGGATACCGTCCATCCTTTATAAAATGAAAAATAAAAGATACCTTTCCATAGTCCATATAAAAAAAAGAGAATTAGTGCTGCTTTCCATAATTCCATAAGCACCGCTCCACTTCCAGCCACTGCTTTCCCCGGTGCCATGACCCCTTGACGGCTTTTCCATATTCCTTATGAGTGAATGGAAGCTCTATCTCAAGAATCTGCAGGCCATTGTTTAAAGCCTGGAGAGTCATGACCGTTTCTATGCCAAAACCAGTGGACCTCATAGATTGAAACAAAGGAAGGTGTGCTCTTTTAAAGGCTCTTTGGCCTGAAAGAGGATATTGTATATGTCTCCCTGTTTTCTTATAAATTTGAGCTTGAACCCTTTTTTTGAAAATCCCCCGGCCGCTTTGCCTTCCGGCAGGAACATTTGCAATCACCATATCTGAATCATTTTCCACAAGTGAGGTATAAAGCCTTTGACTAAAAACAGCGCTCCCTCTAAGATCTCCATCCAGGCACATGATAATATCTCCTTTGCTATTTTCCCATCCTGCCTGGAGAGCTGCTGATTTTCCGGTATTCTTTTTAAAATGAATCACTTGGTCGCAGTATTTTTCCATTACCTTTCCCGTTTCATCTTTACTTCCATCGTTTACCCCAATGATTTCTTCGATCCAGTCTTCTTCATACAGGGCCTGAAGCGTCTTTTCAATGCTCTCCCTTCATTAAATGCCGGGATAATTACGCTTGTTTTCATTTTCACCCACCTTTTTCTTCCTGGAGCATGTCCCCGTCTGCTTTCCACTTTATTCTCCTCTTAGCCCGGTGTACAAGCGGCCTTATATGATTAACAATTTTTTCAATATTGTAAGCCGGTAAAGGACTTTCTTTTAAGTAATGTATACCTTTCAAGTCTGTGACTTGACAGCCAGCCCACATTCTTAGTAAAAGTGAGGACCCCATTCCTTTTCTTCCCTTGCAAAGGTATTCTTCCATCCCTCGATGTCCGCCTACGATATATAACCTGGCTGCTTCTTCTTTGCAAGCCCATGCGATCGCGGCATCTTCACTCATACCGATAAAAGGAAGACTTTCATAAGCAACTTTCATTTCATCGAGTCTTTTCTTTCCAGGTGACTCCCCGTTTACTCTGCAATGCACCAATATTCGGGATACCTTTCTACAAGCTTGTTCACTCACAGAATCCATGTCTCCTATTAACAAGTCAGGACGAAGACTATGTTTGAACATTCCATCCGCTGCTCCATCAACAGCTATTTTATATAGCTTTTTTTCTTCACCCATCTTTTAATAGCCTGGAGGTCTTTTTCGTAATCAGTTCCCCTTATTACTAAAAGAACTTCTTTCCCCCTTATTTCACCCTGACTCTTCCAATCGAACAAAGAATCAAGCATAGGAGAGAGATCTTTATCAGCATGGTACAAGGAGTTTTTTGCGAAGCGCCGGAATTCATTTTCATGCCGGCACAAAGCTTTCCGTTTCAATTGTGCCAATCGATCCTCGTCATAATAACGAGCTTCCCCTCCAAAGTTCCATTGGCCGTCACCAAAGGTCAAGCACTGATTATTTTCTATCTTAATTGGAAAGAAGTCTTCGACAGCTTTTCTTTTCCATTCAATATCAAACACGGGAATGTTTCTGTTTAACAAAACTCTTACTCCATCATGTTGAAATTTCCCACTCATGGAAGGCTCCACATTCACTACCGCTTGTATTTTCCGTTCCGCTAAACTTTCAGCAGCAAGAGGGTCTATATCCTGATGAGATAAAAAAGCAATATCACCGGGTTTTAATTGGGGGATTAAATGTTTAGTTTTGGCATGATACCTGGCCATGCCTTCTATTTTTGGATGTATCATAAACATCCCTCCCTTTTCCTGGTAGTATGCCCACCAAGAAAAAATAATACCCTCTTCGAATAACTGAAGAAAGTAAGAGAGATAGTATAGGTAACTTGGAAGGAGGAATCAGCATGTTTCGCTTTATTGAATCCAGACATGGATATGACGTCTATCAAGCAAATTATAATGGCCGCCATTACGTCATTCAATTTAATCCTCGTTTAAATCGCATTGAACAAATGAGACCTGCTGTAGATGGAGGAAGCGGAATAGTCAGCCACTTATTCCAATCCTACCTCTCCAGCCTTCCTGAAGAGTAGAGAGAAGGTTTAATACAAAGGCTTTTTTACATTTTGTTACTGATTTTGATTACAGATCGCTTGCACCTAAAGGTGCAATTGGGACATCCATTCACCCTTCACTACATTTCGCGTTCACAATGTCTTCGATGCCTCGATTTCTTAGGAAACCCATGCTTTAGGATCTTCAGCTCATGGGATCTCCATAAGTAACAAAAAACAAGCCCTCCTTTCCAGGGCTTGTTTTTGAGATGCCATTTTTATGTTTTACATAAGGGTAAAGTGATAGTAAAGGTCGTACCTATCCCTTCGGCACTGTCTACTTTAATGGATCCATGATGCTCTTCTACAATTTTATGACAAATGAAAAGACCTAAGCCTGTTCCCTTTTCTTTTGTAGTAAAAAATGGCGTTCCTATTTTTTCTACAATGGCAGGACTCATCCCTTTTCCTTCATCTACAACTTGTATGATCGTCTGTGATAAATGTCTGGCCGCTTTAATGGTGATCCTGCCTTTATCCATTGTTTCCATTGAGTTTTTTATGAGGTTAATAAAAACTTGTTTAATTTTTGAATCCTCACAAATAATATGCATCTCTTCCTCTTTGAACTCAGATAGAATTTCTACACCAATTAATGAAGCTTGGGGTTGAAGCAGTTTAATAATACTGTCAATGATGGTCGTGATATTATGTTTTTTCAGAGCATCAGAGTGAGGCTTGGCCAGAATCAGAAGTTCTCCTGATATTTGTTCAATTTTAGTCAGTTCATCTTCGATTATTTTATAGTAGGCCTCTTCTGCCTCATGGTGTCTTAACAATTGAAAAAAACCTTTAATTGCTGTTAAAGGGTTCCTAATCTCATGTGCGATTCCTGCAGCCAGCTGGCCTGCAATCGTCAGCTTTTCCGAACGTACCATTAACCTTTCATTTATTTTTTGCTGTGTTAAGTCAACTAAAACATGAAGTTTTGCCTGGTCTCCTTGAAACCAAATCGGAATGCTTTTAATTTCAAAAGGAGTGATCTCTTCACTTTCCAACATTAACTCCATTTCTATTTTTCTTATTAAACGATTTTCATTTACCTTTTTTGTATGATCTTCTAGTTTTGACCGGGCTTCGGGCGGTGCAAAATCGAGAAAACACCTTCCCTGAAAAGAATGGCCACTATTCACTTTGAAATTAATGAAAGCCTGTTTGTTTGCATAAACTATTGTATTATCTATTGTAATAACCATCGCCGTAGGAATTTCGTTTAAAAGAGTTCGGTATATTTTTTCTCTTTCTTCTATAGTTTTCTTTTGTTCATGAATTAACTTCTTTTGTACCGCCAGCTCTTTGTTTCGGCTTTTTAGTATTTTATTTTCCATCTCAATCTTTATTAATCTCTGCTGCTCTGTATAGGTTAAACTTTCCGCATGCTGTTTTTCATAAAAAGGGGAAAAAGAAACTCGATCATCCATCATTAAATACTCATGTGTTCTCATCATTTCACTTTGAATGTAAGCGGATGTTGTAAGACCGTTATAGGCACAAACTACAATGAGGCGTTCTCCAAAAATTCTTTTGTCACACTGACATTCATACACTCTCAGCTGGTGCAAAACGGCTTTATCCTCCGGCCATATCACATGACCCCATAAGCGGACCACTTTGTCTTTTTCCACTAACTGGTCTAATACGTCTTCGAGCTTTGCTGAATTACTTTCTGCATTAAATATATTGTTAGGCATATAATGAGATGTGTTATTAATGAAGAAAATATTATTTATTTCCTGAGATGAGTAGCCATTTTGCAAAAACTTATTGACCAGTTTATTGAATAGTTTGTCTTCATCAATGAATACAACATGGTGGTTTTTGTCCAGACCTTCTTTAATAAAAGCAAAAGCATTTTCAATGTATTTACTTTCTTCATTGAAACTATATAGTATATGGGCTCCCTTTTTAACTTCTTCACTATTTGTAAGATCGGTGAGGGAAAACGCCCTTTCTCCTAATTTCACTTACAACTCCCCCTTGCCTTGAAAGTAAAAAACCCAATAAGCCAATTAACGCTTATTGGGGAGGTACCATCTGTGACTGTCCATCTACCTTTAAAAGTCATACCTTTAGTAATAACGTTGGTCAGCTTACTTTATGTTCAAGACGGAGCTTGTCCGCAACCATTGCGATAAATTCACTATTTGTCGGCTTGGCTTTTGAAATGTTAACGGTATAGCCGAACATTTTGGAAATAGAGTCTATGTTTCCACGGCTCCAGGCTACTTCAATCGCATGGCGGATGGCGCGCTCTACACGGCTTGATGTTGTATTAAATTTCTTGGCGATATCCGGATAAAGGACTTGGTGATCGACCCTAACAACTCAATGTCATTATAAACCATCGATATCGCTTCCCGCAGGTACATGTAGCCTTTTATGTGGGCAGGAACACCAATCTCATGAATAATATTGGTAATGCTCTGGTTCAGGTTAATAGGCTCAGGCTCTTTCTTAGCACGGGAAGGCATTGGGACTGGAGAACCGCTGACTGACTTCCACTGATTTCTCTTATATTTCCTATTAACGTTTCCATATCAAAAGGTTTCAGTACATAGTATGAAGCACCCAGGTTAACAGCTTTTTTTGTTACATCTTCCTGTCCAAAAGCAGTAAGCATAATAATTTTCGGACGCTTTGTGACCGCCCCATTATTGATTTTTTCCAAAACAGCAAGCCCGTCCAAGTGAGGCATAATGATGTCCAAAACGAGAACGTCCGGCTCCTTTTCTTCCACAACAGATAAACATTCTTGTCCATTAAAAGCGTAACCGGTGACTTCCATGTCCTCTTGAGAGCTAATGTATTCATTAAGCAAATTAACTAATTCACGATTATCGTCAGCCACACACACTTTAATATTTTCCACACCTGTTCCCCCTCGTTAAGTTATTCCCAAGGTATCATTTCGACGCATTCAGTGAGAGTCCTGTTCTACAACCAAATATTCCTCTCAAAGACCCAATTACTTCTCATGTATCATTAGAACTTGACAAACTACTACAATCTGTGATTTGTCGAAAAATATTGGATATTGACTAAAAAAAGAAACACGTTATGTTAAAACCCGTGTCACATTCCTTTCTTATTTTGAGCTTATCATAATTTTCAAAAATGGAAAAGACTACAAACAACAATTATTATGTAAATAACGAAAGGCATAGTCGTTAACTTGCCTTTCGTTTTTCAATGTGTGTCTCAACACCTGCTTCTTCAAGCATCCATTCAATGTGACATGCATATCCTGACGTGGCATCATTTACAAAAACATGCGTGACAGCACCAATGATTTTTCCATTTTGTATGATTGGGCTTCCGCTCATCCCTTGAACAATTCCGCCCGTTTTCTCAAGCAGTTTTGGGTCTGTAACTTTAATAACCATTCCTTTTGTGGCAGGATGTGATTGGGGAAAAGATTTCACGACTTCAATACCAAACTTTTCCACCTTCTCCCCTTCCACTACCGTAAGAATTTCTGCTGGACCTTCTTTGATTTCTTCTGCAAAAGCCACCGGTAGAGATTCATCCATAACATTATTTTTTAATTGGTGGTCATTATTTAACACTCCAAAAATACCGAATGAACTATTTTTGTTAATATTCCCTAATATTTTGCGATCTTCTGTCATTCGTGCTAATTTTTCACCTGGATCGCCATTGGCTCCTTTTTCGATGGAAGTGACTGATGATCGAACAATTTCTCCATCATGAACAACAATTGGCTTTTTCGTGTCAGTATCAGAAATAACATGACCTAAGGCACCATATTTCCCTGATTCCGGTTCGTAAAAGGTCATGGTCCCTACTCCTGCCGCGGAATCGCGTACGTATAACCCCATACGATATCCTTCGCCTTCCTCATCTTTTACTACCTTCATTTTCTTTTCAATTGTTTCCTGGCCTCTTTTAATCGTCAGGAAAATTTCTTGTTTATCATCCGCTGCTTTCTGAACAGCGTCAGCTACTTCTCCCATATGCTGGACTGTTTTATCGTTAATTTTTTTAATAACATCTCCGACTTCAATGCCTGCCTCTTTCCCAGGAGAAATTTTGCCTTTTCCCGTAGGAATTTGATGGTGGCCAACGACCATCACTCCCTCGGAATTTAATTTCACCCCAATGGATTGACCTCCTGGAACCACTTCAATATCAGGAATCACTCGGACATCCACTTTCTTTACTGGAAAGGAAGCTGCTGTGATTGTAAGTGGGACACTTTCACCAGCAGTTGTCAAATCATCTTCTGTGACTTCTAGTGATAAACCTTCTAAATCCAGTTGTTTTAAAGCTGCCTGGACCGGGCCGCCTGCTTCAGAAAATTCTTTCTCATATATAAATAAACTGTCAGGGAGCTGGATATACTTTTGAACAGATTCATTTACGCCTATGCCTATTAGCAAAATCAAAAGCAGTATCCCAATCATTCTTCGGGTTAATTGATAATTCATGTAATGTTTTCACACTCCTCGCCCCACCTCGCACCTCTCTTTCTTACTTATAATGTTGCCTTGGAGAAGAACAAATATAAGTACCAACAACTAAAAAAGCTGACCTAATTTGGTCAGCTTTTCATACTTTGGGTTTCATTTTTCCGGCCATCGTCACTAATTCTTTAGCATGATCCTTTGTGAGCTCCGTCACTTCAACGCCTGAGATCATTCTGGCAATTTCATCCACTTTCTCCTCTTCTGCCAATGGAGCAACTGAAGTAGTGACTCTCCCTTCTGATTCTCCTTTTTTAATGTACAAATGAGTATCAGCCATGGCGGCTACCTGAGGAAGATGAGTAATACACAACACTTGAGAATCGATGGAAACATGATGAATTTTTTCTGCGATTGCCTGAGCTACTCTTCCGCTTACCCCTGTATCCACTTCATCAAAAATAAGGGAAGTCATATGTTGAAATCCAGACAATATTGTTTTCATAGCGAGCATGATACGAGAGATCTCCCCTCCTGAGGCTACTTTAGCCAAAGGTTTTAGAGGTTCACCTGCATTTGGTGATAACATAAATTCAACACGGTCCGTCCCTTGCTCCGTAAATATGACTTCCTTGCTGTTAACCGTATACCTTTCTCCTTTTTGCGGGGTTCCAATTTCCACAAACAGTTCTGCCTTTTCCATATATAAGGCTTTAAGTTCTTGTTTCACCTCATAAGCAAGCTTTTCTGCCGCCTGCTTACGAAGGTCGGTTAATGTTTCAGCTTCAGCAAGCAAGTCAAGAGAAAGATCTTCAAGCTGCTTCTCATATTGCTGAATTCTTTCATCTTTATTTTCAAGAGAATCTTTTTCTTCCTCAATACGTGAAGCATATTCCAGAATTTCCGTGACGCTGTTTCCATATTTCCGTTTTAATTGCTGAATTTCGTCCAGTCTTCCTTCTATAACGTTTAACCGGTCCGGATCAAATTCCAGGGAATCAACATGATCACGTAGTGAGTAGGATGCTTCTTCGAGCATAAAGTAACAGTTATTTATCGTCTCTGATAAGCTTTGCAAGTCAGGGTCAATCGAGGCAGCTTCTTCTCCATGATTCATGGCAAGTCCTGCCCAATCCAGTCCCCTGCCTTCCCCATGCAGACTTTCATATGCTTCTTTTAAAGATCGGAAAAGCTTTTCACTATTAGCCAATTTATACTTTTCCTTTTCAAGCTCTTCGTCTTCTCCTGGCTGTAGCTGCGCTTCTTCTATTTCTTTTAGCTGATATTCAATAAAATCCAGACGATGAGCAACCTCCTGATCGTTTTCTCGGAGCTGCTTGACCTTTTTTTCAACACTTCGAAAAGTAGTATAAATGGTTTGATATTCCCGAAGCCTCCTGGAGTTTTTTTCCTGCAAATCGATCCAGCATACCCGCATGTTTTTCAGCTTGCATTAGTTCCTGGTTATCATGCTGTCCTTGTATATCAACGAGACTTTGGCCAACCTCACGGAGAATTGCCAGAGTGACAAGCTTGCCGTTTATACGACAGATGCTCTTGCCCTGCTTCGTAATTTCTCTTCGAAGAACAATCATCCCTTCTTCGATATCAATGCCAGCCGATTCGACCTTTTCTTTTGCAATTTGTCCAGCGTCTATATGAAACAACCCTTCAATTTCTGCCCGTTTTGCTCCATGCCTTACATATTCAACAGAGCCGCGTCCGCCAATTAATAAACCAATGGCATCAATGATTATGGATTTCCCGGCACCAGTCTCTCCAGTCAGCACAGTTAATCCGCTTTCAAAAGACACTGATAATTGTTCTATGATAGCAAAGTTTGTAATTGAAAGTTCTGCAAGCATGAAAACACCTTCCTGCCATGAAAATGTAATTACAGCATATCAAGAAATCGGTCAGAAATGTGTGAAGTTTGTTCTTTCTCACGGCAAATAAGGAGGATCGTATCGTCCCCGCAAATGGTTCCCATAACTTCCGGCCAATCTAAATTATCAATCAGAATTCCAATCGCATCTGCGTTACCCGGGAGCGTTTTCATAACAATCATGTTTTCAGCATGATCAATGCTCACAAAAGAGTCAACCAGAGCTCTTCTCAGCTTCTGGAGCGGGTTAAAGCGCTGGTCAGCAGGCAGGCTGTATTTGTACCTTCCATCTGCCGTTGGTACTTTTACAAGATGAAGTTCTTTGATATCTCTTGAAACGGTTGCCTGAGTTACATTAAAGCCAGCATTCTTCAAGCGGTCAACTAATTCATCCTGCGTTTCAATTTCATTATTCGTAATAATTTCTCGTATTTTTATATGACGTTGTCCTTTGGTCATTTTGATCCTCCTAAAAACACAGTAAACATTCTCTGGCACTAAAAAAGATACACAGAGCTGGCATGTTTTGTTATCTATTGTTAAACAAATTTCTACAAATATCATAACTGATTTTCAATATTCATACAAACGTATTTATAAATTAATAATGAGAAACCCTTGTGAATTTAAGTGTTTATGACTTGTCTTCACTTTCACCTTCACTTTTTTTGAATAAAAATCCCTTAGTTTATTCAGCTTCCTAACGAAAAAAGGGTGTCCCAAAAAAGTCTGTTTTTGGTGACACCCTCACGTCATCTCTAGCTATGTAAAAAACCGGTCTCCTCTTCGCAATGAACCAGGCGGTCTTTGGAGACCCTACACGTTCTACATATGGTGATGTGCATTATAAACGATTTGTTCAATTTTCTCCTCATTTATCTCCCGGCTTGCGGCAGCCCCTTGATCCCAAAGAAGATGAAGTAAAAACTCAATGTTCCCTTCTCCTCCTTTAACTGGTGAGTAATCAAGGCCAGAAGGATGATACCCGATCCCTTCAGCAAACTCAACAATGTCTTGAATCACCTTCTTGTGAATGGATGGCTCTCTCACAATCCCCTTTTTCCCAACTTCATCCCGTCCCGCTTCAAATTGGGGTTTAATTAACACACATACATTGCTTTCCGGCTGTAGAATCTCCTTTAAAACCGGGAGGATAAGACGAAGAGAAATAAATGAAACGTCTGCCGTTGCAAAATCAGGGGCTCCTTGTGAAAAATCTTCCTTTGTGACGTAACGGAAATTAGTTCTTTCCATAACGACAACACGCTCGTCGTTTCTCAGCTTCCAGGCCAGCTGATTATAGCCTACATCTAAAGCATACACAAGCTTGGCTCCATTTTGAAGAGCACAGTCTGTAAAGCCTCCTGTAGATGAACCAATATCCAGCATCACTTTATCTTTTACATCAAGATTAAATGAACTCAAAGCCTTCTCGAGCTTTAAGCCTCCTCTGCTTACATAAGGGAGAAGCTCCCCTTTAACTCGAAGGGGAGCTTGTACATCCACTTTCATGCCAGGTTTGTCCACCCGTTCATCATTTACGTAAACAAGCCCGGCCATAATGGAACGCTTGGCTCTTTCCCGGGATTCGAAAAAGCCCTGCTCCACTAATAAAACATCTAATCTCTCTTTTTTCATACGTTTACGCCCTTTGTCTCTTTCTTGGAACCATTGTTAGTACCTTATCCCTGACTCTTGCAGGTGTCAGCCCGATTTCTTCGTACAATTCAGGCACGCTTCCATGCTCAATATAACGATCAGGAATTCCCATTCTCTCAATGATCATTCCATGGCTGTCATGGTCATGATAATACTCGAGCACTGCGCTTCCGAAGCTCCCTTGAAGAGCAGCTTCCTCCAAAGTCAGTATTGGTTTTCCTTCTTCCTTTAATTCCTCGAGAAGCGATTCATCAAGAGGCTTGGCAGAGGTTGCATTTACCACTCGAACAGAGACCCCTTGGCTTTCAAGTGATTCGGCTGCTTCCATGGCTACTGGAATCATCGTCCCAAAAGTGAGGATGGTTAATTCACCGCCGTCACGCAGAACTTCCCACTTTCCAATCGTAAGTTCTTTTAACTCTTTATCCATCTTAATACCATAACCGTTTCCTCTAGGATAACGGACTGCTACTGGCCCATCATCATGCTGTACTGCTGTAAAAATCATATGCTGAAGCTCATTTTCGTCTTTCGGCATTAATATTTTCATATTTGGCAGGTGGCGCAAATAAGCAATATCAAATACACCTTGGTGGGTTTCTCCATCAGCCCTACCAGGCCTGCTCTGTCAATTGCAAAGATAACATTTAAATTCTGACGGCATACGTCATGAACCAGCTGATCGTAGCCCCGCTGCAAGAATGTGGAATACACCGCAAACACAGGCTTCATCCCTTGGGTTGCAAGTCCGCCAGCCATAGTTGTTGCATGTTGCTCTGCAATCCCCACATCAAACATTCGGTCAGGAAATTCAGCTGCAAATTGATCAAGTTTCGTTCCTCCAGGCATAGCTGCAGTAATACCCACCACCCTTTGATCGTCCCGGGCAATTCTGCGCAAGGTATTACTAAAGACACCGCTGTAGCTGGGAGGTCCTGGTTTTTTTACAACTTCACCAGATTCGATCTTATATGGCCCAAGCCCATGCCATGTCCCCTTTGCATCATTCTCAGCAGGGGCATACCCTTTTCCTTTTTTGGTAATAACATGAACCAGCATCGGGCCTTTTGTTTTCTTGGCATAGTTGATGTTTTCAATTAAGTCATCATAATCATGGCCATCTACCGGGCCTAAATACGTAAAGCCCATTTCCTCAAAAAACATGCCGGAAACAAGCAGATACTTGAGACTGTCTTTCACACGTTCAGCGGTTGTTGCAAGCCTTCCACCAAAGGCAGGAATTTTTTTGATTAGATACTCAAGTTCTTCCTTGGCCTTCTGATATTTCCCGGCAGTCCTCATTCTGCCCAGCATGCTGTGAAGGCTCCGACATTGGGGGCAATCGACATTTCATTATCATTTAAAATAATCGTCAAATCCGTTTGCTCATGTCCAATATGGTTAAGAGCCTCAAGAGCCATACCGCCTGTTAAGGCACCATCCCGATTACCGCCACAACGCTCTCATCCGTCTTTTTTAAGTCGCGAGCCAGTGCCATCCCCATCGCAGCAGAAAGAGATGTTGAGCTGTGGCCAGTTTCCCATACATCGTGGTCGCTCTCACTCCGTTTAGGAACCCGCACAACCCCTGGTATTTGCGGAGCTGGTCAAATTGGCCAGCACGTCCTGTTACTATTTTATGCACGTAGGCCTGGTGTCCCACATCCCAAATAATTTTATCCTTAGGGCTTTCATACAAGCTATGAAGAATTAATGTCAGTTCCACAACACCTAGATTGGGACCCAGGTGTCCTCCTGTAACTGATAATCGCTGGATTAAAAAATGGCGGATATCCTCTGCCAGCTTTTCCATTTCTTCACGGGAACAGCTTTGAAGAAACCCGGGGTCCTTTATCGTTTCCAAATCCATCTAAAGTGCCCTCACTTTCTCACTGGTGATTTTTACTTTTCGTTTTTTTCTTGCTTTTTCGTTTTTCCGTTGTCAGGAAACACCTTTATTTTTAATTTTACTTCTAAAACATACAAAATTCTACCGACATGGTAAATGATCGGTGTGGAAAAGTGAATAGCTAACGTTTTCCCGATGGATTTACCCCCGACTGTTAATGCTGCTATCACACTGGTAAATACAACCGATACGACAAATTGTACTAGGCTTCCTTCTCCATGTCCAAAGGATAACGCTAATTGAAGGACAACAAACGCGGAAGCGGTTCCACTTATTATCCCGGAAATATCACCAATTACATCATTACAAAAGCTGGCAAACCGGTCAGCGTTTCTTGTAATCAACATCGCATGCCTTGCCCCAGGGAGCTTCTTGGCAGACATGGAATGGAAGGGTGTTTCGTCAGCAGCGGTAGCAGCGACCCCGATTGTGTCAAAAAATATCCCCATGAACACAATAATAAAAACAATAAGCATCCCTATGGCCCAACCAACACCAGCCAGGATCCACGTTGATATAATTGAAAAAATAGCCGCTAACACCAAGGTGATAACGGCAATTGTTAAGCTGAAATTTATTGATTTCTTCCAAGAATTCCTCATCTATTATCATCGACACCTTGTTTTTCATTCCGTCCACTCATATGTAAGTCGAGTGGTCATTTAAAGAGTAAACATTGTGGCATAGGTCCAGTAGGATTTCCCAGCCGGCTGCCAGAGCGTCGCCGCCCTGGCGGTTTCCCTTTAAAGCCGGCTTAGCGCCGTCACCGGACGCTAGACTGGATTACCACTTAGCGCACACCGTAATCCCCTTTAAATGTCCAAACGAGGAACAGTCTAGGAGTTTTCCTCAGCGGTCCCTTGCCATTCTCTTAGCCTCTTTTGCAGAGCAGGTTTCAGATGGATAAGAATTGCCGTTGGCCGACGCTCATTCTCCAGAAATCATCTTCCCCGCTGCTCCACTCAAGGCAGGCTACGCTGCAGACAAGATCCCTTAGGCTTGTCGTGCAGGTCTTACCCTGTCTCTCTCTTGCCGTACGTCGCCGGCAAGGAAAGAACAGGCCTCCGCGGCGGGAGGGTCAACGCCCACATGCCATTGTGGATCGCCCCCACCGCCTTAACTCCCAGCTTTGACCCAGGCTGGGCGCCTCGAGCCAAAACCAGGAACTTCATCGATGTGCCCTTCAGCGGATTTTTAGGCCCGCCCTCGAGAATGGAGAACCGACTAGAATACTGCACCACTCGGTAATGTAAGCTTATTATATCATAGAGAATTCAAGATCAGCAATATTAACACTTTGGGTTAACTACTAATTTCAACCTCTAATGGTCACGTTCGACAATGTAATCAGTAAGCTCATTTAACAGTGCCATATTGCCGCTTACTTTCGACAAGGTTTCCTTTGCTTCTTGAGCATGATAGGCAAGTTTCTTCTTTGCTCCCTCTAATGTTAAGAGGCTTGGATAAGTGCTCTTGTCTTTGTCATCATCGCTGCCAACCGGCTTCCCAATTAAAGAAGCATCTCCCTCGACGTCAAGAATATCATCTTTAATTTGAAAGACCAGTCCCAAAGCTTTTGCAAAGCTTCGAAGCTTTTCGATGTCCTGCTCAGGGGCATTTGCCATAATTGCTCCAGCTACTATGGAATAAGTAAGCAAGTCCCCTGTTTTATGATGATGAATGTACTCCAATTCCTCCAGGGACAAGCTCTTTCCTTCTCCGTTTAAATCAGCAGCCTGGCCTCCCACCATACCTTCGGGACCTGATGCTTTTACGAATTCTGATATTAAACGAATTTTCACCTCGGGAGAGAGGCTGTTTGTTTCAGAAGCCATTATTTCAATGCTTCTTGTAAATAAAGCATCTCCTGCAAGGATCGCTATGGCCTCTCCAAATACTTTGTGATTGGTCGGCTTCCCTCTGCGAACATCATCATCATCCATAGCAGGAAGGTCATCATGGATAAGAGAATATGTATGCACCATTCAGCAGCGCATGCAATATCATAAGCATCGTCAAACAACGAGTCATACGCTTTTAACACAGCAAGCATAAGAAGGGGCCTTATCCTTTTACCGCCGGCGTTTAAGGAATAAATCATAGATTCTTTTAAGTTAGGAGGTGTCTCTAATGAATCAATAAGCTCTGGCAGGCGCTTATCAATGATGTCTTTGTATTTCTGAATAAAAGCTTGCAATGATTCTTCGGTCACTCTTCTTCCTCCTTAACTTTTAAAAGTTCTATTTCCCCATCCTCGCTCATCATTTGATCCATTTGTTTTTCAACTCTTACAAGCTTGTCATGGCAAACCTTGGACAAATTCATGCCTTCTTGATACATCTCAATAGCCTTTTCCAATGGCACGTCGCCCTCTTCAAGTTTTTCTACAATGCCCTCCAGCTCTTCCATTGCCTTTTCAAACGTTATCTGTCTGTCCTGCTCTTCAGCCATCAGCTTCTCCTCCTTTACTTTGCACACTTTCTGTTTTCACCAATGAAGGACCGGTACTTTCAACCTGGCAGTTGATGCTGCCGTTTTTCACCTGTATAGATACCCGGTCTCCAGCTTCAACGTCTTCCACTCGCTGAACGAGCTTTTGATTCTCATCATACGTCACATTATATCCTCTGTTCATTACTTGAAGTGGATTTAATAAATTAAGCTTAGAGATATTGTTTTGGAGTTCTTCCTGCTTTTTGGCCAGGATTCTTAAGATCTCTTTCTTAAGGGCTGCATCCCCTTGCTCCAGGCGTGTACGGCTTCTTTCCGCCAGTTGAGAAGGGTGGGACCTAAGAAGGCGTGCATACAGTCTCTCAGCTTGTTCAGCAGATTTATGCAGCGATCTTGTCGATCCTTTAGAAAGTCGTTCTATCAGCCTGTCTAGTTCTTGTTCCTTTTGTCTGAGAAGCTGCTCCGGATATTTAAACGCATAGGATTTCTTTAATCGCTCAAGCCTTTCTCTTTCAGAAGCAACTCTTCCTCCGGCTGCTTTAATAAGACGGTCACTAGCCCGCCTTAAGCGTCCTTCCACTTCCACGATATCTGGAACAATTAGTTCTGCCGCCGCAGTAGGGGTGGCTGCTCTGACATCTGCTACAAAATCGGCAATGGTAAAGTCAGTTTCATGACCAACTGCAGAAACAACCGGCACGCTGAGTTCAAACAGAGCTCTAGCAACAATCTCTTCATTAAACGCCCACAGGTCTTCAATTGATCCTCCGCCGCGCCCTACGATTAAGACATCAAACATTGACGTTTCATCCGCTTGTTTTATCGCGTTTGCTATACTAGGTGCTGCGTCCCTGCCTTGAACAAGCACAGGAAAAAGTGTGACACGAGCAAGGGGGAAGCGTCTTTTTAAAGTAGTAAGGATATCTCTGATCGCCGCTCCGGTTGGTGAAGTGACAACGCCGATTTCTCTGGGCATTTTAGGCAGCTGTTTTTTAATCTCTGGTCTAAAGAGCCTTCTGTTTCAAGCTGTTTCTTTAATTGTTCAAACCTTAAGTATAACTGCCCAATACCATCTGGTTCCATTTCCCTCACGTACAGCTGGTATTGGCCAAAGGGTTCATAAACAGAAACCTGCCCTTTAATCAGGACCTTCATTCCGTTTTCAGGCTCAAAAGATAACTGTCTGTTATTACCCGCAAACATGACAGCTGATATTCTTGATTTATCATCCTTTAAGGTGAAATACATGTGACCCCGGGAATGCTTCTTAAAATTTGATATTTCTCCCCGCAGCCAAACATGCTGCAGGCCGTCATCCATTTCCAGTGCAGCTTTTATCTGCCTGGTTAACTGTGATACGGAAATCCACCGGCTTTCGAGCCCGTTCATTAGGATGATGCTCCTTCTAGCGTCCGTTTAGCTGATTCTACTGTATTATATAGAAGCATTGTAATCGTCATTGGTCCAACACCGCCAGGAACCGGGGTAATGTAAGAAGCCTTTTCAGCTGCTTCCTCAAATAAGACGTCTCCGTATAATTTTCCGTCTTCCTTTCTGTTTACACCGACATCAATCACTACTGCATCTTCTTTTATGTAATCTTTCCCAATAAATCCGGCTCTTCCAACTGCTACAATCAATATGTCCCCCTGCGTGGTGATCTCTTGCATATTTGCCGTTTTGGAATGGCAATATGTAACTGTCGCATTTTCATTAAGTAAAAGCTGCCCTACCGGCTTCCCGACAATATTGCTTCTTCCTACAATGACAGCATGTTTGCCTGATAGAGATATTCCCTGGGATTGAATCATTTTGATAATTCCATGGGGCGTACATGGAAGAAAGGCTTTCTGGCCGGTCATCATTCGTCCAATGTTTACCGGATGGAAGCCATCTACATCTTTTTCTGGTGAGATGGTTTCAATCACTTTTGTCTCTGATATATGGTCAGGGAGAGGAAGCTGAACAAGGATACCATGAATGGTCGGATCGTTATTCAAATTCTCGATTCTTTGAAGAAGTTCCCTTTCCGATACTTCGCTTGTGAGCCTTGTAACACTGGAAAAGATGCCCGTCTCATTACATGCTTTTTCCTTTCCACGTACATAGGAGTGAGATGCTGGATCATCACCTACTAAAAGGACAGCTAAACCCGGAGTAATTCCTTGTTCCTTTACATTTTTCACTTCTCCTTTGAGTTCTTCTCTAATTTGCGCAGCGACTTCCTTCCCGCTGATAACTTTGGCTGTCATATGAAATCCTCCCCTTTACAGTCTTTTACAGTCTTCCAGTACTTTTGATAATACTCCGTTGACAAACTTCCCGGCCTCCTGGCCGCCAAATGATTTAGCCAGTTCGATAGCTTCGTTCACACTTACATGAAGAGGAATTTCTTCCACGAACAGCATTTCATACACAGACTCACGCATAATAGCACGGTCTACATTACCTACCCTTTCTAACGTCCAGTTTTGCAAATGGTTTTTAGATGGGAATCGATCTCGTCTTTGTGGTCAAGTGTCCCTTTGACCGTTTCTGTTAAAAAGGCATCTGCCTCTTCCCCTTCATCCAGGGTGTTTTCTATCGCTTCTTTCCATCCAGCGTCTGTCAGATCCACCTGGTATAGAGCCTGTACTGCCCTTAGTCTCGCTAGTCTCCGATTCATGGTCTTTTCTCCTTTGTTTCAATCTATCACTGATCATAGCATATATAAATTGCTTAAAACAGTATGATCCTCGTGCTCTTGCTAACATTAAACGATACAAACAGTCTTTCCTCTTTATTGGTAACTTACAACTATTATTGGGGGTTTCTATTGCTTTTAGTAATAAAAAATAAAAGATGCTTGAGGACTACCCCAAGCATGGTCTTTTATTCTATTTCTTCTCTTTCTGCTTCTTCCATGTTTTCAAATTGAATACCTACCACATGGACATTAATTGCTTCAAGATCAATCGATGTCATTGTCTGAAGCGTCTGCTGAATATTCGTCTGCACCTGTTTAGCAGTTTCAATCACTGAGGCTCCATAAAGAATAACAATGGAAATTTCAATGGTAACCCCATCTTCACTAAGTTCCACCTTGACGCCTTTTCCGTGGTTTTTCCTTCCTAGAAATTCCCCTACGCCTGAAGCAAAATTCCCTCGAAGATTGCTACCCCTTCCACCTCAGAAGTGGCAATTCCCGCTATCACTTCAATCACTTCAGGAGAGATCTCAATACGCCCCAATTCATTCTTTTGTTCTTCAATATCTAATACTTGGTTTTCGTTCATTTACTCCACCTCCGAGTTAACTATTCATATCTATGACTATTCCTTGTTAATTTCTCTTATCCTTCATTCTCTTCTTTAGGGACATAATCATTTTTGTATTGACGAAAAACAGGAAACTCAGAAAGATTATCCGGTATCTTGCCATTTTCCAGAAGGATAATCTTTACGATGTTTTTGTTGCGAGCCATATGATATCGTTCACCGTATTCATTGTGCTGTGTAAACTTCTTGAGGTTTTGGTAATCCTCCTCCTGAATGGACACCGTATAGCCGCTTTCTTCATCTCCGAATCTCTGTTCATAGCCAACCTCAAATTCAACAATTTGAATTTGGTCGTTTTTTAAATTTCTTGTTTGTTCCAGGACCGCCTTGGCCCCTTCTGTCAGATCATTCCATTCCATGTATGACAACTCCTTATTCCGTGCATTCCAGCATACGAAAAATGCTTTAGATACTTGTTGATTATACATGAGTGCCTTTATTTTTCATTACGATCTCATGTTCCTGTGATAAATACGGTAACTTTCCCATGATTTTCTTCATCTAGCTTATCATTTACCAAACGAAAGAAGAATATAGATAAAGCTTCAAAAAACTCTGCGATCCTAAAAAATAAAAAAAGCAAATGAAAAATCATTTGCTTTAAGGTGCTACATGATAACCAACAGCTATGTCTTTCTTTCCTAAGTGTTCTGCTGCCAGCTTATTTATTTCTACAACTTCTTGCTCACTTAAATTTTCAGCCTGGACAATAATCTTTACCTGGTCTTCTTCTGTAATGACTAACGCGTCTTCGTACCCTTGAGACTGAATTAATGTTTCAAGCATACTTTCTTGCTGTGCTGTTTTTTGAAGATTTTCCTTTTTTTCATGTGCATCATTTTTTTCAGCAGCTGACATGTCTTCTGAAGCTATAGTATTCGTATAGTCCTCTCTTAAGCGGCTTCTTGTTTCTTCTCTTTCCAGCCTGAGGGCGCTGAACATACCTTCGGCTGCTGCAGGGGCAGCAATAGTAGAAGCTTCTTCCGCTTCTGTTTCCTGCATTTCAGCTGGAGCTGGGGCTTCCTCTTGCTCTTGCTCTTCCTCTCCCTCTTGCCCTTCCTCAGCTTCTTCTCCACCTTCTTCTCCCTCTTCTTTCCCTGGTGTTTCCTCTTCAGCCGACGGCACTTCTTCGCCCGGCTCCTGTTCGTCAATTAAAATGTCAACTTGTCCGTCCTCAAGCCATTCCACCCATTCCTCATCGGTGAGTTCTGTACCTGGAACCTCTTCTTCTTGAGAGGCCTGTTCCACTGCCGGAGGTGCAGTCATATAGTACACTCCAAGTACCACTATTAAACTTACCATCGTTACCAGCCAAACGGTTTGTTTTTCAGCACCATCTACTCATCTTCCTCCTTCATTTTCTTGGGAAGGACAGAAACACGGTGTGGAGGCACATCAAGTACTCTTGTCACAGCCTCTACCACCCATTCCTTAACCTTCATATTTTCCACTCCTTGAGCAACTACCAGGACTCCTCGCACTTCAGGCTTTTCTGTTTTCACGATTAATGGCTCTTCTTGATCTCCCTGACGGATAATAACCACTTGCTCCTCACTGCTTCCATCCTCAACCTTTCGCTTTCCGCCCTCGCGATCAGTTTCATCGGTAATCTGCTGGCGAATGGTTCTATTCTTTTCAATAACCTTGTTCTCTGTCGCGTCAAGGTTGACCATTATTGTTACGTCAGAAACCCCCGTGATGGCTTCAAGAGACTCGCGCAGCTGGTTTTCGTAAAGTTCCTCATACTTAGAAATGCTTCCTGGTTCTTTTTTGTCTTCACCTTTAAATGCCTCCTCTGCAGGCTGACTTTCACTATAAGCAGGCTGAGAAGCGTCCTCCTTTTCGTTTCCTGCCGTGCCTAAAAACATAAGGGAAACACCAACTATCAGAACTCCTCCCACATACACCATGGAGATTTTTTTCTTGTCTTTTGTTTCATTCTTACGCAGCCATTTTTTTAAAGCTTTCTTTTAAGCTTTCATTTTTTATTTTCTGTTATGGGAACCGCCCCCCTTCCAATTCTATGGAGAGGTTTTGTTCCTCAACCTCCCAGTTAGAGGCTAAGAACCTTTCGATTTCACGAAGGCTCGATGGAGGGATGATTGTTCATTCTCGGACTCTGTTTGTATATGAACTGGGGCGATGGCTTCTACGGCTCCCTCCTGCTTTTTTTCATTTAATGTGACATGTACAAAAAAAGCCTGACTAGGATCAATAGTGTCTGCGTTAACGTCTTCCAAAATTCCACCTCCACTCTGCTCAATTCCATATTCCATTTCTTCTCTACTTCCTCTGCTACTTGCAGTTCCATTTGTTCAGCCATCTGTTCTGAAATATATGCATCTTGTCCGGCTTGTATTTCTGTTTTCTTTTGAATCATTTTTTCTTCCATCCATTCAGCTGAGACAATCTCTCCTTCGTAATATTCAGGGAGAAAAGAATGAATGTCTCTTTGAAATAAATAGAATAAAGGCTGGAGAATAATTACCATTAATGTAAGGGACAGACAAAGACGGATATACCGCTGAAATTTTGAGGAAGGCATCAGCATCTCTATAAGAACAGCTACCAGGATAAAAACAATCAATGTGGTAACCCAGTCGGTCAAATACTCCATAATTGCTCCCTCCTTACCTGACCATTAGTGATAAATTTCCAGACGCAACTACCATCGTTATAGCTAAGAAAAACATTAATCCTACAATTGCCAGGGCTGCGAACATATATAAAACTGTACGTCCAAGAGTGGATAATGCCTCCAGAAGTTCACCAGCACCTAAAGGCTGCAAGACAGCAGCTGCTGCATGAAATATAAGAGCAATAGAGAGAACTTTAATAGCCGGAAAAGCACATATCATAAACAATACCGCCACTCCTGCCATACCTACTGTATTTTTTAATAGTAAAGAAGCCCCCATCACTGTATCCGCTGCATCTGTAAATACTCGTCCCACAACTGGGACAAAGTTACCCGCAATGAACTTTGCCGTTTTTACAGCTACTCCATCAGTTACGGCCGCAGTCGCTCCCTGAACAGAGATCACTCCTAAAAATATTGTAAGAAATACCCCGAGTGCCCATAGCGCAATGGAGCGAAGAAGAGTAGCCAGCTTCGTTACCTGGATGTACTCACTTAGAGAACTTACGATGCTTAACAGGGCTGAAAAGAAAAGAAGAGGGAGAACAAAATACTGAATCATCAGTCCGCTCGTATTTACAAGAAACATGATCAGCGGATGAAATAAGGCAACGGTAGTAACGGCTCCCATAGATGCAAGGAGGGCCATAAGCAAAGGAAAAAGGGCAATCATAAAATGAACCATATTTGAGACGGATTCCTGCACATAGATCATCGCAACGTAAAAACTGTTAAGTGCAATCACTATAAGAACGATAAATGTAATACTATAGGCAACCCGGCTGACCGCATCATGTTCAAAAGCGTTTTGCAAGGCTCTTAACATCGTGCTGAAAATAGAAAGGAGAATTAAAGTTCCGAGGAGCTTTCCGTTTGCAATGAGTTCGTGAAATAAAAAATTTAGAAAAGCATATCCCCATTCTTTAGGAGAAAATGTTTTTTCTCCTTTTACAAACTCAAGCAAGGATCCTTTTTGACTTTCCGGCAAAACGCTCCATAGTCCTGCGAAATCTCCTCCCAAAACTGATGTATATCCTCGAGTCCTAATTTATCCAGTTGATATTCAGCTATCTCACGCTGTTCTAATCCAGGTTCTTCTTCCGCAAGTACTGGCTGTGCTGCCCAGAGGAAGGCAAGGATAATCAAACATATAGCTGCCGCGGCTTGTCCTTTTTTAATAGCCCATCACCTCTTTTCACCCTGGTATGAGGGACAACACTGTTTCCACTAGCACGTTAAATATAGGAATGGCCATTACTACAATCAGCACTTTTCCGGCAAGCTCTATTTTTGAAGCCATCGCTCCCTGTCCGGCATCCTTTGCAATCTGTGATCCAAATTCAGCAATATAAGCAATCCCGATAATTTTTAAAATAGTATGCAGGTATATCATATTAATACTTGCCTGACTGGCTAAATTTTCAATTAACTGGATGGCTGTACGAATATGTTCAAGTAAAAAAAGAAAAATGACGGCTCCTACGAACAATGTCAGTAAAAAAGCAAAGACCGGTTTCTGCTCTTTCACCACAAGCGCAAGAAATGTGGCGATGAGTCCGAAACCGACGATTTGGACGATTTCGATAATTCATCGCCTCCTTTCATCCTTGAAACAGGAACACGCTTCTTATTTTTTGAAAGAGGTCGTCCACTATCGTTGCGACCATATATAAAACCACGACAAATCCTATCAATGTTACCCAATGGGCCCAGTCTTCTTTCCCCATTTGTTTTAAAACGGTATGAATCATTGCGACAATAATACCTATACCAGCAATTTGAAAAATCGTGTTAACATCATAGCCCATTACTCACCCCCCTTTACGTTTAGATCATGAGCACGATGACAAGCATACCTGTTAAAAACCCAAGAGATTTTGCCATGCTTTCAAACCGTTTTTGACTTTCCTTTGCATCCTGCTCCTCTCTTGCAAGGTGAGAAAGGGCCAGTCTTATCTGCTTTTGCTGTTGAATCCGGTCATGCTGTCCCAGCGTAGCGCCAAATTGTTTCATTACTTCAAGTTCATTTTGCTGAAGAGCGGTAAGAGGCCACGTATCTGATAAACAAGCATCCCAGGCCTTTTCTGCGCTCTCTTCCCCTTTTTGTAAATAATAGGCAAATTGAGCAAACATATAAGATATGGCTTTGGAATTTGCCTGCTTAATTTCAAGCTCGCTTCCATCAGTGGAGTCAGCCCATACATCATTTCAGCCTCGAATGACTGAAGAGCTGAAACGAGCATTCGAAGCTGGCGGGGCCTGTCACTTAAACGGCGGGCAAAAGCGAAACCTGCCCAAGTACAAGCAGAAAGAATCAATATTGCCCCAAGCCACTTCATCGTTCTTTCACCCGAAACCGGTCAGTTAAGTAACTAACTTTTCCTTTCCGACCGCCCCTGCCTTCAGAACTGATTTCCAAAATGCATTCGAAGATTCCCTCACTGACAAGCTGTGTAATCATCGGTCTCTTCAGTACCTCTTCTTTGCTCCTTCCATGGGCAGTTGCAAACACAGTAACCCCCGCATGAATTGCTTCAAAAATCGCTTCTGCGTCTTCCTTTCGACCAATTTCATCCACTACAAGAACTTCAGGACTCATAGAACGAATCATCATCATCATCCCTCTGCTTTCGGGCAGCTATCAAGAACGTCTGTCCTTACTCCTACTTCATGACGTGGAATGCCTGACCGGCAGGCAGCAATTTCTGATCTTTCATCAATAATCCCCACTTTGGAAGAAGGTATATTTTCCTCTGGTTCCCCAGAGCTTGCAATTCTAGCTAGATCACGCAAAAAAGTGGTTTTGCCCGCTTGTGGCGGCCCGATAATTAAGGTGGTAAGCCAACGCCTGTCATATAGGTACTTTACGTATGGACGAGCTACTCCCTGTTTTGCCGAAGCTATTCGAACGTTGAAGAAGCTTACTCCGGTTATCGTCCTTACTTTTCCGTTTTCTACAAGGACCTTGCCTCCCACCCCGACACGGTGTCCACCTTCTAATGTGATAAACCCTTGACGCAGTTCTTCTTCAAATGCATAAATGGAATAATGGCTTAGTTGATTCAATACGTAACGAGCATCCTCTTTCGTAAATTCAACTGCTTCTCCAGTTTTTTTTGTAAGAAACAGCGGTCCTGCACGAAATAGCAATTCAACGGGCATCCCCACCCGCAGCCGGATTTCTTCAAGGTCGTTTTTTGTGTCAAGGAAAGATCGGACGATTGATTGAAGGGGCTGGGGAAGTATCGAAAATACAGGCAAGGCAGTGTCCCCCTTTTTTTCAAGCTTTATCCCTTATTAAAGCCATAGTTCATAAGGCAAATGCCGCCAAGAAGACATACAAGCTGACAAAAGGATAAACGATCAGAGATAGAAACAAGTCCAATGCTCATGGTTATGAGTGACACGACTGGCCCTGCAACTGAGGGAATAACGTTTTAGATAAGTATTTGCCCCATCTTTTGCACTTTTGCCATGAGCAGGGCTATAGCATTTCTTCATAGCACCATCCATTGATACTTGTTTGTACAACCTTATTCACCAGCAGGAAGTTTAGAACTAAGGGGGACAAAAGCTTCCGCGTTCTTGACGCAAAAAAACCTCTGGCACGCAGCCAGAGGTCATTCTTTCTTAAAATACCTATCTCTTATAGAGGGTAGAATTTTAACAGGGAAAATCATTTAAAGAGGTTTTTTCAGGTCACATATCCTTAAAAAAAGAGGTGCACCTAAGCTTTTAGCACACTCTCTCATAACTTTTCTATTACGCCCGGGATACATACTCTCCCTTACGAGTATCAATAATTAACCTTTCCCCTTCATTAACGAAAAACGGAACTTGCACGGTTAATCCTGTTTCAAGGGTAGCCGGCTTCGAACCTCCGGAAGCAGTGTCCCCTTTAATTCCAGGTTCAGTTTCGGTAACTTCCAATTCTACTGTATTCGGCACCTCAACACCGAGAGTTTCACTTCCGTAAGTCATGATTTGAACTTCCATGTTTTCTTTAAGAAAGTTAAGTTCATATTCAATTTGCTTTCCATCTAATTCAAGCTGATCAAAAGTTTCATTATCCATGAAAGTATGTACGTTCCCGCTTGCGTATAAATATTGCATCCGTCTTTTTTCAATGTGCGCTTTTTCTACTTTCTCACCAGCTCTGAACGTCTTCTCCTGTATCGCTCCTGTGCGAAGGTTACGCAGCTTAGAACGAACGAAAGCCGCACCTTTTCCAGGCTTGACATGCTGAAAATCAACAACCTGCCATATTCCATTATCCACTTCAATTGTTAGTCCTGTTTTAAAATCATTAACTGAAATCATCTATGAATTCCTCCATGTTTAAATATTCGCTTATTGCATAATATACTACATAACCTTTGTTACTCTCCTAATATAATCAGTTCTTTTGGGGAATGGGTAAGAGAACGGTTTCCATTCTCCGTGATTACTATATCATCTTCAATGCGTGTGCCCCCAAGACCAGCCACATATATACCAGGCTCCACTGTGACAACCATACCTGGTGTTAATTCCTTATTGCCTTTAGGAGATAGTCTGGGCTCTTCGTGAACCTCCATCCCTAGTCCATGGCCGAGCCCATGACCAAATTTGTCTCCAAACCCATTTTTCTTTATATGCTCTCGTGCAACAGAATCGGCTTCGACACCTGTCATGCCCGGTTTGATCTCTTCCATTGCCTTCAGCTGGGCTTCATAGACTGTCTGATATATTTTCTTTAACTCCTCATCAGGCTCACCGACAGCAACTGTTCTGGTGATATCTGAACAATAGCCTTTGTAATAAGCACCAAAGTCTAATGTAACAAGCTCTCCACTTTGAATTTCCTTTTCGCTTGCTACACCGTGGGGCAGAGCACTTCTTTCACCTGAAGCAACAATGATGTCAAAAGAAGAGGAATCGGCCCCTTTTTTCCGCATAAAGAATTCTAATTCGTTGCTTACCTCTATCTCTGTAACTCCAGGCCTTATGTAAGTAGTAATATGATCAAAAGCAGCATCGGCAATGTTAGCTGCTTCTGCTAAAATGTTCAGCTCTTCTTCGTTTTTATTTAAGCGAAGTTCTTCTATGATACCTGAAACCGGGACTAACGTGCTGCTTACTTTGCTTTTATACAGCTCATATTCTTGATATGTGGTTTGATGTTTTTCGAAACCTAGCTTTTTAATACCTAATTCGTTTGCCTTTTCTCCGATCATTTCAGGCATGGAAGCCTTATGCTCGACTATATCATACCCTTTCACTTGAGCCTGGGCCTGTTCAGTGTACCTGAAGTCAGTAATAAAGACAGCGCCCTTTTCAGAAATCAACACTGCTCCGGCTGTTCCTGTAAATCCTGTTAGATAACGTCTGTTTACAGCACTCGTTACTAACAAGCCATCGATTTCTTGTGCCTGCAGGCCTTTTCTTACCTTTTCCAATCTTTTCATTATTGTCCTCCTCTGCTATAGCCGCCATGCCAGCCGACCGTGAAGAATATGATGTAGCTGCAGTTATAATAAGGAAACAAATCTTATGAATTAATAAATAGAATTAGGAAGCCGTTAATTCAGCTAAGGGTATCCACTGCGTATGATTTGTAGGCAGAACTCACGCCCTGCCAGTGCTCAGTGAACACCCTTTATTCTATCACAGGGTTTATTATTTGAATAGATGTCAGGAGCTCTCCTTCATCGTTGTATATTCATAAGAGATTGAATAACCGATAAACACTCCATACAGAATGTACAGGCATATATTGGTGGCTATCGTATTAAAATCTAATAAGGGAAGCGGCTTTAGACCAGGAAACAGAGGATTTAAAATATAAAAAACTAAAAGCCATAATACAAAACCATATATCATGCCTGGTATGAGAGAATCCCATTTTTGAAAGATCACCTTATAAAGGTAAGCACTTAGTATAGAGAGTAATCCGATCACGAGAATACCAATCCACTGACCAAGATACCCATTTTTCCAATCCCCTAATGCCCATGGCATTAAAACAAGCGCAGGGCCTACACGGGAGAAATTTAAAAAGAAGGCTATGTAGCCTATGATGCTCCATATGATCCCACCGCATATCCCGATAAGAGCTACTTTACTCATGTAAGATAGAGACTCATCTGTGTCATTGTTTCTTGTTTTCTGCGCATTAGCCATTTCTATCACCTCTCCCTGTAGTATTGCTTACAGTTCATTCTTTCATTCTAAAAAGAGCAGGAATGTAAAAGGAATTAATGGTGTATTTTCATGAGAATAGGGAAAGATAATTTGTAAGGTTCATTATATTTTGCTCCCTGTATATCAACGCAATAGAAACATAGGTAATGCCGCTTATTAATATAGAGGAATCAGAATTAATGATGTAGAATATAAACTATAAGAACTTCCCTTCAAACTTTTTTCCAGTTGTATATGTACTTAATGTTGATTTATTTCCTTTAACCCACTATTTTTCATAAGTTCTTCTTTTAATTTTCAGGCAAAACGGGAAGTGAAATGTAAGAATCAGTTTAAGAATAGAAATGTAAACTTTGATGTTCTTTATAACATGTGAATATTTTCCTTACACTGTCTCCATTATATAAATACAAGAGGTTTCCTACTTCCAAAAATTACCGCTAGCAGTATTAATATTTCCGGAGGTGATGAAAGGTGTCCAGACTTACTGCCCATCCTGTCTTAATTGTTATCTTTGGTCTCGCTGCCCTGGGTCTTGGTTATCAACTTATCACTAATCCTTTAGGCTTACTTACCTACCTCCTCGTTGGTGCAGCCGTAGCAGTGGGTATCTACTTCCTATTTACCAGAGTCATCCTTAAACGGATGAGCATGAATCAATATCAAGCTCAAGCCCGACCCAGCGCGTACGGCGGTAAATCAGCAGCTGGTGCAAAAGGCAAAGGGGCTCCTAATAACCGCCCTACACCCATTAAACAAAAATCGCAAAAAAAACGACCTGCCCGTGCGGTAAACAAACGGCGAAATGACCATAACTTAAAGGTGATTGAGGGGAAAAAGAACAGAAAAAAGAATCGGGCACTCTTTTAACAAAGTGCCCGATTCTTTTTTCTTATGTTTATGGTTTTGCAAAATAGTTAATATATCCAAAGCGGTCTTAGAAAAAGTAAGAATTGTACTTATGTCGGGGAGGAGGAGTCGGCATGCTACAGGCAGAAGCAACGGTATCAGAATGGTTTCAGCAATTGCAAAATCCAGTCTTTGACTGGTTGACATCTGTAATATCTTTACTGGCCAGTGAATGGTTTTACGTATTAATCATACCGCTTATATTCTGGATGTTTGATAAACACCTGGGGTTTCGGCTGCTTTACGTGTATTCTTTTTCCATGTACTTGCATGTGTTTCTTAACCAGATTGTTATAATCGACCGTCCTGCCGCTGGAATTCAAGGGAACGGGCTTTCCACGTTTCCAAGCGGGCCGGTTCAGGCTGCTACGACATTTTGGGGGTATCTTATTCCAGAAGTCGCCAGGCGCTCGTTTTCTCTGCTGGCAGTCCTTATGATAGGGATCATCTCTTTTGTCACCTTATACACGGGAGCACACCTGCTTTTTGACGTACTCGGTGCTGTCTTGATTGGTTCCTTTATTGTCTACGCCGCTTATCGGTCTCTTGATTGGGTTGGGGGAATGCCTGATCCTTTCCGTTTTTCTTTTTCTCTTGTATTGCCATGTGCTCTCTTGCTTTTATTTCCTGAATCTGCTCACTATGCGGGGCTATTGCTTGGAACAGGCATTGGTTTTTCATTTGAACAGGTTAAAGTGAGAATGCTGATTTCTCCTCACTGGTCCAGGAAGTTTCTAGCAGCCATAGTTGGATTGACTGGTTTGTTTCTAATCGTGTACATTGGCACTTTCCTCTCACCAACTGTGCTTATCCACTTTCTTCATTTTACTTTTTTAGGGCTTTGGATCACTTTAATAGCACCGTATCTTTTTTGTGCGTCTCCGCCTATTTGAACAGGATGGAAAGATTTATATGGATTCCTGAAATGGAGTAACGCAGCCAGCCCCCTCACTGATGAGGGGGCTATATCCATTCCTTGAGAAACAATTTCGTTTTCATCTTTCCTGCCTCCATTAATTTCTTTTTCATAATTTCATCAATGTGAAAGTCAGTAGCCTTTATTTGATGAACCGGAATGAAAACAATATTTTTTGCATGAGTTTTCGTGATATACCGCATGTCGTGAGCATTTCTCATTGTTTCAAAAAGAGACTGGTACATATCAAAGGCATTGCGGATTTTTTTCTCCCGAATTTCTTCCAGACTTGGTGTCAGCTGAAACCCTATTACCGGGCGAACGGGTTTGTCTCCTGCTTTTTTTATAAATATCCAGATAGGGAAATTACTAAGTAACCCTCCGTCCACTACTATACTGGGTTCTCTGCCCTTTCCGTAAAGCTTAACCGGTTTAAAAAAGTATGGGAGACTGCAGCTCATCCTCACTGCACGAGCTACTGAAAATGTTTCAGGAATAACTCCATAAAGTGGGAGGTCATCCGGCAGAACCAGCAGGCGTCCTTTTGTCAGATCAGAGGCAATGATTTTTAAGCTGCCATCCGGCAGGTCTCCAAACGTTTTTATGCCTTTTGCTTCTAAGCATCTATCAATCCACTTCTCCAATTCGTCTCCTTTATATAGGCCGAGTTTCCAGTAAACTGATATCCACTTCCATAAGGGTACCTTATTTTGTAACCAGGTTTCATCCAAAAACGTCTTCAAGTCCACGCTATTTAGAAGCTGTAAAATTTCTTCGCTTGTATAACCTGCTTTAATGAAGCTGGCTGTAATAGCGCCTGCACTTGTGCCGGCAAGCCGCTGAAAACAATATCCCCGTTCTTCAACAACCTGGATCGCTCCAATAAAAGCAAAGGCTTTTGCTCCTCCGCCTGCAAAGACACCGTCGATATTCATTCTTCCCCCCTCCTCTCAACAATCCTATGCAAAGGTAAGGGGAAGAAGTACGAAATTCATCGTTTTTCTTACCTGTTTGTCCTTTCTTGTCTCTTTAAAATTCCCTGCTTTCCTCTAGAGCCTCCCCTGACAGAACAAAAAAATGAGCAGCCTGGTTATATAGCTGCTCACTTTAGATTACTCGTTTTCTTCATTTATTTCGTTCTTGCGCTGGACTTCCCTTAATGCTTCTATCCTTGTCTGCTGCTCTTGAAAATACTGAACCAAGTCACCGATGCGGTCAATAGCATCCCAGCTTAAATGATGTTCAATGCCTTCTACATCAGTATAAATATTTTCCCCTTCTACCCCTATAATCCTGAGAAAATCTTCCAATAACTCGTGACGGTACACCAGACGCTTGCCTACTTTTTTTCCTTTTGGGGTTAATACAAGTCCTCTATACTTTTCATAAATTAAATATTCTTTTTTATCAAGCTTTTGTACCATTTTCGTTACCGAAGAAGGGTGTACTTCCAGGTTATCGGCTATATCAGAAACCCGGGCATATCCTTTTTCCTCGATCAGCTGGTATATTCTTTCTAAGTAATCTTCCATACTTGGTGTAGGCATAAAATATCCTCCAATGCTCGACCTGGCGTTATGCGAAAAAAAATTGCACTATGATTATTGTACACCATCTACTTTTCTTTCACAATACAAGCAGAGCCTTGAAAATAGAAGCAGTTCTATTGTTTCCTAAGGGAAACATTTTTTCAAAAAAAGAAGCCGGGGATCACCCCAGCTTCCTTACAATCCACATTTCAGTTGCGCTCCACAGTTGGTGCACGTGTTGCATCCCCCTACATCCTCAACGGTACCTTCCCGGCATACAGGACAAGTATCTCCTATTTCATTTCCGATGTTCACTGTAGTTGAACGCACGTCCTTGATGGTATCCACAAGAACGACTTTGCCTTCATTTTCTTTTTTCTCGTTTTCATTCTCTTTGTCAAATGTATTCTCTTCTGCTTTCAAGGAAAGAACTTGAGCATCACGGCTGCCGTCTACATAGACTGTGCCGCCTTTTGCTCCGCCTTTGTAAAGTCTTTCATACACTTTTTGAACCTGTTCGACAGTGTAACCTCTTGGCGCGTTAACCGTTTTAGAAAGAGAACTGTCCACCCACCTTTGGATCACACACTGAACATCCGCATGAGCTTCAGGTTCAAGCTCCATTGCTGACACGAAGAAATCCGGCAGGTCAGTTGAATCAGCATCAGGATTACGATCCAAGTACTCTTGCACTATCTCCGCATTCACCTCTATAAACTTGCCAAGACGCCCGCTGCGGTAATATTTAAAAGAGAAATAAGGCTCTAATCCTGTGCTTACTCCTACCATCGTACCTGTGCTTCCTGTAGGAGCTACAGTGAGAAGGTGTGAGTTTCGTATACCATGCTCCAGAACGCCCTGCCTGATATCTTCAGGCATATTCTTCATGTACCCTGTATTAATAAAGGCTGTGCGCAATTGTTTTGTCTGCTCTTCTGTTTCGCCAACAAGGTAAGGAAAGCTGCCTTTTTCCTTTGCTAATTCGATGCTTGTACGATAGGCGGTGGTAGCAATGGTTTCAAAAATCTGATCAATCAGCTGGTTTCCTTCTTCTGATCCATAAACGGTCTCCGCATAGATCAAGAGGTCATGAAGACCCATGACACCAAGCCCGATTCGTCTTTCTCCCTTTGCCTGCCTGGTATTCTCTTCAAGAAAGTAAGGTGTGGCATCTATGACGTTATCCTGCATTCGTACACCGGTTTCCACCGTTTCTTTAAGCTTGGCAAAGTCAACTTTGCTGTTTTCTTTATCTGCCATTTCCGCAAGATTAACAGCTGCCAAGTTACAGACAGAGTAAGGGGCAAGGGGCTGTTCTCCGCAAGGATTTGTCGCCACAACTTTCTGTCCATAGCTTTGGGCGTTTGTCTGTTCATTTGCATTATCGATAAAGAAAATTCCCGGCTCAGCTGAGTAAGTCGCACAAATGTTAATCAGCTTCCATAATTCTCTGGCTTTGATGGTGCGGTAGGACTTTACGTTGTGACCCATTTTTTCCCATTCTCTTACATCACCGATGCTTTGCCAGTTCTCATTGTAAGCCGCCATTTCTTCCTCGTTATAGTTTTCAACGTCAGGAAAGCGCAGGGTATAGGTGCTGTCACTTTCAACAGCTTCCATAAACTCCTTTGTCAAGCATACTGAAATGTTTGCACCCGTAAGAAATTCTGGGTTATTTACACTGTATGTTCCCCCAGTATGCAGCTTTTCTTCTGCTTCCTGGATAACCTTATTATCGAACCCGCCTTGGCCAGGAATACTTTTATAATTGAGAATACTTTGGTACATCGCATCTTCAACTTCTGTAAGCGGGGTAAATTTAAGCTTTTCTTTTACCAGGCTCTGTATCTGCTCATCCTCTGTATGTTCAAGCAAGAAACGTAAAATACGAGGATTTTGCATTTTTGAAATAATGAATTCCAAAATATCAGGATGCCAATCTGAAAGCATGATCATCTGAGCGCCTCGTCTTGATCCTCCCTGCTCTACTAAGTGAGTGAGCTTAGCGATATCATCAAGCCATGATACAGATCCGGAAGACTTTCCATTTACTCCCCGGGCGAGTGTATTTCTTGGACGAAGGGTAGAACCATTCGTTCCAACTCCGCCGCCGCGGCTCATGATCTCCATTACTTGCTTACGATGCTCTGATATCCCTTCACGAGAGTCCTCCATAAATGGCATAACATAGCAATTAAAATAAGTAACATCCGTTTCTGCCCCAGCTCCATACAGGACCCGTCCAGCCGGAATAAAATTCATATGAACTAACTGTTTATAAAAGTCTTCGAATGATTTCTTTTTCTTTTCTTCTGTTGTTTCTACTGAAGCAAGGCCTGTAGCATTACGTTTAGCAATTTGTTCGTAGAATATTTCTAAAGGCTTTTCAATAGAATCCAGAGACCTGCTGACTATTCCTGTCTCCGCCTCTTCCCCGTCCAGTACCCCAAGGAATTCTTTGTCTACCTGTATCTTCGCTTTATGGGCTTCCCAATCAAGCTCTTCAACAAATCCAAACCCTCTGGCCGGAAACTTAGGATCTTCTTTCACGGTTAAGACAACAAAGTCCCCTGTCTTGAGCGTTTTTTTCTCTGTATCTTTAAATGTATATCTGTCTAGCATGACAAGGCGGGAAACTCCCTTTTTTGTCATCGTCATGTCATTAGTTATCTTGTGTACTTGTGGAAACTGTTCGATGTCTTCATTTAATTTCTTTACATCAATTTTCCTTACATCCTGCATTGTTGTTGCCATGTGCAGTCCTCCTCTTCCCTTCTAAGGATTCGACAAAATCTCCCCATTACTTTCTCTCGTTCAGGAATTGAATTCTGTTTTCCTACTTTACCATACAAACAGCCGAATTCCAATATATTGTGTACAGTTTTTCTTATTCCCCACTATATATGGTAAATAAACAAAAAAAAGAAGCCTTTGTCAACTAGGGAAGAAAGAGAAAAACAAAGCAAAAAAGAGGAATCATAGAGGAAATTGTCAAAATCCGCGGAATTTCATTTTTTTTATTTTAAGTTTTATTTATGATTACAGTACTGTTCTTTCAGCTTCGCCCTGTAAATACGGGCTGTTTGCTGCCAAGCTGACATCATCATTCAATCGCTGTCCTTACAAAGCCTTGTATGCATCATTCAAACCGGCTCTATCACATTTTTTTTAAATGAATCCATTGTTTTTGTTTATTAAAAAAATGGTAAACTATAAGTTGTAAAGGAGGTTTTCATATGACCTATGTAATCATACAAGATGAACTTGTCCATCGACAAGATGCGACTATCTCTTTTGACGACCGGGGCTACTATTTTGGCGATGGGATCTACGAAGTCATCCCTGTTTATAATGCCGGCCCTTTGCGTTAAATGAACACTTTCAACGTTTTTTAGAAAGTGCTCAAAAGATCGACATGCCCCTGGCTGCTCCTGTCGATAAAATTAAAAGCCTGGCTTGTTCTCTGATTGAACAAAACAATCTGGACAATGGGTATGTCTACATACAAATGACGCGAGGTGTAGCGGAACGCAACCATTTATATGAGCGTGATCTGACGTCGTTTCTTACGGGTTTTACTAAAGAAATGACCTTTCCAAGGGACAAGCACAACGGCATCTCTTTATATGCAACCGAAGACATCCGCTGGCTGCGCTGCGATATCAAAACCCTCAATCTCCTGGGCAATATCATGGCCAAAAGAAAAGCTGCTGATCACAACTGTGAGGAAGCACTGCAGCACCGCGGTGATGTCGTGACTGAAGGCTCTTCGAGCAATATCTTTATGGTAAAAAACAAAAATATTTACACTCATCCAGCAAATAACTTTATTTTAAATGGCATCACACGCCAGGTTGTCATCAGCCTGGCTGGAGACCTTAAATATAATGTTATTGAAGAAGCTTTTTCCCTTGATGATATCGAACAGGCTGATGAGGTATTTATCACTAGCACAAGTGCCGAAGTTACACCGGTCAGTAAAATTCAGGGAACGATTGAAAGTTCCTACCTTGTCGGCCCGGTCGCCAAAACGCTTCAAGAAGCATTTTACCGGACAACAAACTTATAAATGGGAAAAGAAAGAGAGGCTTAAAAAGAAGCCTCCATTTCTTTTTATTTACGAAATGTCCAATCATCTGATTTATATTTCTCTGCAAGCTCTAATACTTCCTGATCCTCTTCACTGCTTAATTTATAAGGCTCGAGGTTGATTTGTAAGCCTTTTTCAAAGCCATATTTAAAGGCCTTGCTAACTTCCTCCAGGGTAACAGGTTCATCTTTTAGTTCGTTGATTGCTACTGCCTTTTTCTTAAACGCCTTTTGCATCCGCTCTCTTACACGCTCGCTAGGATAATTGAATACATCGAAAAGCATATCTTCATCATAGTCCAGAATAATGGAGCCGTGCTGTAAGATGACACCTTTTTGCCTTGTTTGGGCGCTTCCGGCAATCTTTCTTCCTTCCACCACCAGCTCGTACCAGGAAGGGGCGTCAAAACAAACAGCTGAACGAGGACTTTTTAATTCCTCTTCTTCTGCTTTTGTGCGGGGCACTGCAAAATAAGCTTCTAGCCCAAGTCTTTTAAATCCTTGAAGAATGCCTTCTGAAATCACGCGATAGGCTTCAGTTACCGTAGCAGGCATTTCAGGATGCTCCTCTGAAACAATTACACTGTATGTTAATTCTTTATCATGAAGCACACCACGTCCGCCCGTAGGACGGCGAACCAATCCCAGGTTATGATGTCTTACTGCTTCCAGGTTAATTTCTTTATGTACCTTTTGAAAATAGCCAACAGATAGCGTTGGAGGATCCCATTCATAAAAACGGACAACCGGAGGAATCTTGCCACTGCTGTGCCATTGAAGAAGCTTTTCGTCCAGAGCCATATTATAAGAAGGGGATTGCTTGCCAGAATCTATAAAGTACCATGTTTCTTTTTCCATTATATACCCTCTTCCTTTCAATTAACCTGCAAAACATAGTCTATCAAAAGCGCCAAAAAAACAAAAGAATGTTTAATCAGTGGTACAAATTGCAAATTTTGTTTTGCGTAAAGGAACAATCCTTATTATAATACATCATGTAACCTTGTCTAGGGCAAAAGGGGTGAAAAATGATTACGTGGATTTTATGGGGGGTTTTACTAGGTATCCTTGCTTTTATGCTGGGACGCCGCTTAGTCAGCCCTAAATATTTAACGGAGCTCGATCAGGAAGAATTCCGCAGCGGTTACCGTAAAGCTCAGCTGATTGACGTGCGGGAACCGAAAGAATATAACGGTGGCCATATTCTTGGGGCTAGAAATATACCTCTCTCTCAGTTAAAGCACCGTATTACAGAAATTCGTACAGACCAGCCTGTTTATCTGTATTGTCAGTCTGGAAGCCGCAGCAGACAAGCAGCACGGACAATTCGCAAGCAAAGAGACATGAAGGACCTTTACCACTTGAAAAAAGGCTTCAGAAAATGGACAGGAAAGATCAAAAAGAAAAATTAATAAATAAAGAGTATATACAGTCAGTGTAAAAAACCTATTGTCAGTCTTCCTTTGACAATAGGGTTTCTTTACATGCGCCTGGCTCTTTACTCGTTGAATGAAACCAGCCTCTTTTTCAATTTGATAACTCAATAACCCTACATGTTTTTCTCGTACCGAAGGATAGGTGTTCTTGCAGCCCTCGTTTCATCTAAACGGTTGACCACAGTATTAAACGGTGCTTCCTGAACTTTTTCTGGTTCCTCTTTTACTTCATTTGCGATTTGAATCATGGCTTCTGCAAATTCATCTAACGTTTCTTTCGCTTCTGTTTCCGTCGGTTCTATCATCATGCATTCTTCCACATTGATTGGAAAATAAATCGTCGGCGGGTGATAGCCGAAATCCAGAAGACGCTTGGCTATATCCAGTGTACGCACTCCCAGCTTTTTTTGAGACCTTCCCGACAAAACAAATTCATGCATGCAGTGGCGATTATAAGGAAGGTCAAAATGAGGCTCAAGCTTTCTCATTAAGTAGTTTGCATTTAATACCGCATATTCAGAAACCTTCCTTAGCCCCTCTGCCCCCATCGTGCGAATATAAGCATAAGCTCGTACGTTGATCCCGAAATTCCCGTAATAAGGTTTAACTCTTCCAATCGCATCCGGTCGGTTATACTCCCAGGTGTAATGATCTTCTTCTTTTATGAGAAGAGGCTTAGGGAGGTATGGCACCAGGTCTTCTTTTACACCTACCGGTCCGCTTCCAGGACCGCCTCCGCCATGAGGCCGGTAAATGTCTTGTGGAGATTCAAATGCACCACATCAAATCCCATGTCTCCAGGTCTGGCAATTCCCAAAATGGCATTTGAATTTGCTCCGTCATAATACAGCTTCCCGCCGGCTTCGTGAACTACTCTTGCCATTTCTTCAATATTTTCTTCAAATAGGCCAGGTGTTTGGATTCGTCAGCATAAGAGCAGCTGTATCTTCACCCGTCACTTCTCGAAGATGGTCAAGGTCAACAAGACCTCTTTCATCCGTCTTTACTGTGACAGCTTCAAATCCTGCTACTGTCGCTGATGCCGGGTTTGTTCCATGGGCTGAATCTGGCACTATCACTTTATTACGATGAGCTTCTCCCTTTGCTTCATGATAAGCCCTGATCATCATTAAGCCCGTCCATTCCCCGTGAGCACCGGCAGCTGGCTGCAGGGTCACTTCATCCATTCCGGTAATTTCAGCTAATGATGTTTGAAGGTTATACATGAGCTCCATAGCTCCCTGCACCTGTTCTACTGGCTGATATGGATGAATGTGAGCAAAGCCAGGATAACGGGCCACGTCCTCGTTAATTTTCGGGTTATATTTCATCGTACATGATCCTAAGGGATAAAACCCTGAATCCACGCCATGATTTCTTGTAGACAATGCGGTATAGTGTCTCATGAGCTGAAGTTCAGAAACCTCTGGAAGCCTGGTTCTTCTTTACGAATACATTCATCAGCTAAAATATCCTCCACAGGAACCTCTGGGATATCAAGCTCTGGCAGTGCATGTCCTATTCTTCCGTCCTGACTCAGTTCGAAGATTAGCTTTTGTTCGGGCTGTCTCATGATACAAACGCCTCCAACTCTTTAACAAATTGATCAATTTCCTCTTTCGTTCTCTCCTCTGTAACACATAGGAGCATCTGTCCCTTTCTTTCCTCGCTGACCAGACCTAAATCATAGCCCCCGATAAATCCTTTTTGCAGAAGCTTTTTATTTATTTCTGCCACAGGCTTATTTATTCGGATAACAAATTCATTAAAGACAGGCTGTTCATCCATAAGTTCGATACCTGATTTTTTTAATTTCTGCTTGGCATAATGAGCTTTACGGAGATTTTGTACGGCCATTTCCTTTACTCCGTGTTTGCCAATTGCACTCATCGCAACAGAAGCTGCCAGAGCGTTTAATGCCTGGTTTGAGCAAATATTTGACGTAGCTTTATCACGGCGAATGTGCTGCTCACGAGCCTGGAGCGTCAGGACAAATCCTCGTTTTCCATCTTCATCAACCGTCTGCCCGACAAGGCGACCAGGCACCTTCCTCATCAATTTCTTTGTTGTAGCAAAATATCCGCAATGAGGCCCACCCATCTGGCTGGGATACCGAAAGGCTGAGCATCCCCGACTACGATATCTGCGCCAAAATCCCCAGGAGGAGTAAGAACTCCTAAAGAAAGAGGATTACTGGAAACAACAAACATGGCTTTCTTTGAGTGAGCGATGCTTTCTATTTCTTTAAGATCTTCTATGTTCCCGTAGAAGTTAGGATACTGGACAATGACACAAGCTGTTTCCTCATCTACTGCTTCTTTTAAGGCAGCTCCATCCGTGCGCCCTTCTTTTAGGTCAATCTCTTTTACTTCAAGACCCGGACCGCTGACATAGGTTTTCAGCACATCAAGGGCTTCAGGGTGTATTCCTTTGGATACAACTACCTTTTTCTTTTTCATGCGGCTGTGGCCGTAGCTCATCATGGCTGCTTCTGCCAAGGATGTTGGCCCGTCATACATAGAAGAGTTTGCAATATCCATACCTGTGAGTTCACAAATCATGGTCTGAAATTCAAAGATTGCCTGAAGTTCTCCTTGTGATATCTCAGGCTGGTAAGGGGTGTAGGCGGTGTAAAATTCTGACCGCCGTATAACGTGATCCACTACAGAAGGGATATAATGATCATACACGCCCGCTCCGAGGAACGATGCATGACTCTTTAGGTTCACATTTCTTTCTTCAAGCTTTTTAAATTCCTTAATCAACGCTGGTTCAGAAAGAGGACCCGGCAGATTCATTTCTCCATTAAATCTTATTGAGGAAGGAATATTTGAAAACAGCTCCTCCACAGATTCTGCACCTATGGTGTGAAGCATATCCGTTTGGTCTTTTTCTGTCATTGGCAAGTACCGAAATTTCATAATTCTCTTTCCTCCCTTTACGATTTAGACCGCCTGTAAAAAGGCGTTTTGATGACTTTTGCTTTCAAGCGTTTTTTTCTTATTTGGACATAAAGAGTGGTGCCTACCTCTGCCCATTCTGCATTTATAAGACCGAGCCCGACGTTTTTCTTTAAGGTTGGAGACTGGGTACCGCTGGTAATATGGCCAATCTGTTCATGATTTTCATTAAAAATCTCATATCCGGTCCTCGGGATGCCCTTTTCTACCATTTCAAGACCTGCAAGCTTACGGGTCGGTCCATTCTCTTTTTCCTCTTGTAAGGATGTCTTTCCAATAAAATCCTCTTCCTTATTCACTTTAACTGCAAATCCGAGCCCTGCTTCCAGCGCTGATCGTTTCGTCAATCTCCTGGCCGTATAACGGGAGACGTGCTTCAAAACGAAGAGTGTCTCTTGCACCAAGACCACAAGGCAAGAGCCCGTCTTGCTCGCCAGCTTTCATAAGTGTTTTCCAAAGTGCTTGCGCATCTTCAGAGGAACAATAAATCTCAAATCCATCTTCCCTGTATAACCAGTCCTTGACAGGAGAGCTTTGACTCCTCCCAGGTCTGCCTGGTGAAGAAAACGGAAAAAGGATATATCCGAAACATTAATTTCTGTTATAGACTGTACTATTTTTTCTGCCTTAGGGCCTTGAATGGCAAGGAGGGAGTATTCGTTTGAAACATCTGTTACTGTCACTGTGTCATCAGCAAACTTATGTAACCACTTAATATCTTTGTCTGTGTTAGCTGCGTTCAAAACAAGGAAGTAGTGATCTTCAGCAAGCATATAAATCAGTAAATCATCGACTGTGCCTCCATTTTCGTAACACATGAGAGTGTACTGGGCCTTTCCTGGAGAGAGCTTGGAAACATCATTGGTTGCTATTTTCTGCAGCAGTGAAAGGGCCCCCTTGCCTTTCACCTCAGCTTCTCCCATATGAGAGACATCAAAGAGACCAGCATGTTCCCTGACAGCAAAGTGTTCTTCTTTGATACTGGAGAATTGGACAGGCATATCCCAGCCCCCGAAATTTACAGTCTTTGCGCCATATTCAGAATACAAAGGATACAAGGCTGTTCGTTTTAATTGACTCATAACTCATCCTCCTTTTATTTGCTCTTAAGTAAGTATTACCTTTTTAACGGAGAGGCTGGTTTTTAGCAGTGTACCAGTGAACCGATCAAACGGTGCTTTAAGGGTCTTTCAAGTTCCCTTCCTCCCTGATATTGTCCTTTCTCGCACTCTTACGAAAATTCAGCTTACTTCTTGGAACTAAAAAAGGACAGATGGATTCCAGCTGTCAGCTGAAAATCCCTCTGTCCTGTAACCAGAAAGTTTCTTCCTTGCCTGCCCTGGCAAGGAATGTCTTCGTGGGTGGTCTTGGCAATTGCCAGACACTCTCCAGAGACGCGTCAAGCAAAAGTCTGTTTGCCTGAGAGATTCATACCTCTTTGGTACTTGCTCCTTCGGCGCCGCCTTTCGCGGTCTCTCCCTTTGCCTTCATCCGCTTACCTTATTCTTATACTCTTGTATAAGGTGGTATATGTATGTTGAATACTAGTAACAGATCTATTTTACCATTAGTGAACTTTCTTTGACAATGCTTTTATTATGGAAAGGGCGAACAATATGTATATTGATATTCACTTCCCTTCGGATTGGGAACAAGAGTGGAACAATAAAATGCAGGAAAACAAGGGATGGTCCTCATGGGAACAATTTCAACTTGCATTTAAATCCGAACAACACACGATCGTTTCCTCCTTTTCCGGTCTCGTATCACCACCTCACCTTCCTCACTTGCAGTTTCATTCCTATCAGGTGGAAACTGCTCAGCGAGTTATTGAAGAGATGAACGGAAAAGCAATTCTTGCTGATGAGGTAGGGTTGGGAAAGACAATAGAAGCGGGTTTAATTTTAAAAGAGTATATGATCCGGGGGCTCGTGAAAAAAGCTTTAATCTTAGCTCCCGCTTCTTTAGTAAATCAATGGGCCCGAGAATTAAACGAAAAGTTTTTTATTCCCGCAGTTCCACAAAAAAAAACATATGTATGGGAACAATGTGACGTGGTAGTGGCATCGATTGATACAGCAAAAAGAGCCCCTCACCGAGAGATTGTGCTTAATCAGGATTACGATATTGTTATCATTGATGAAGCTCATAAACTTAAAAACGCAAAGACAAAAAATTATCAGTTTGCCAAGGAACTGAAAAAAAGATTCTGTCTGCTGCTTACTGCCACCCCTGTCCAAAACAAAATAGATGAAGTCTTTCATCTCGTTTCCTTGCTCAAACCTGGTCACCTTGGTAACGAAGAATCCTTTAAAGGAATGATGAAACAGGCAGAACAAGAAGACCTTGCTCACATTCAAGCCCTTATTAAAATGGTGATGGTTCGAAACAAAAGAAAAGAAACAGGCCTGAATTGGACAAAAAGGAAGATTTCCTCGATCTCTATTGAGTTTAACAAAGAAGAACGAGAATTATATGAGGCCATTTCTTTGTTAAAGAAAAGAAAGGATAACCCGATGCACGGTTTCTTAACCACCACCCTCCAGCGTGAAGCATGCAGCAGCCGCGAGGCAGTCTTTATGACCCTTCAAGGATTGGCAAAACGTGAAGGAGGACTGAGCCCAGGCCTGGAAAACGTGAAGTCGAAGATTGAAAATATTACCCAAAACAGCAAAGCTGAAAAAGCTCTGGAAATTATCAAGGAACATGATGATAAAGTAGTTATTTTCACCGAGTACAGAGCGACCCAGCTCTACCTTCAGTGGTTTCTCGGTCAGCACGGCATTAAATCTGTACCTTTTCGCGGGGGTTTTAAAAGAGGGAAAAAGGACTGGATGCAGCAGCTCTTCAAGCAAAATGCCCAGGTTCTCATTGCCACAGAAGCCGGCGGGGAAGGAATCAACCTTCAGTTTTGCAACAAAATCATTAACTATGACCTCCCTTGGAATCCTATGAGAATCGAGCAGAGAATCGGCCGTCTTCATAGATTGGGCCAGGAGAGGGATGTTCTTATATATAATTTTGCTGTCAACAACACGATTGAAGAACATATTCTTTCTCTTTTATATAACAAAATTAACCTTTTTGAAAATGTAATTGGCGAACTTGACGAAATATTAGAAAGGCTCTCTTTATCCTCTGTGGAAGAGTATGTTGAAGACGCTGTTCAGAATTCTGAAAGCGAAGGTGAAGTTCAGCTAAAGCTCCGTCACTTATCTGAGATGATTGAAATGGAAAAAAATGAGGAGAAAGGAGATGACTTATTTGCAGCAACATGAAATCCATCACTTCTTAAAAAGATACTTCACCTCTAACGGCTGCTCTTTAGTAGAAGATGAGAGGGAAAAGCTTTCTGTACAGCTGAATATTGAAATGGACAAGGAACTAATGAACCGCCCCTTTTACTGGCACTATTTAGAAAAAACAGGGGGAACTCCTAGACCGATGTCCTTAACCTTTTTAACCAGAGGGCAAAAAAATGATCCCAAAGAAAAAGGAGAAGTTATTCATTTTGGAGCTCCGCGGCTTCACCAGATTTTCCATTCGGCCAGAAACAAAGGAAGAATGACAAAATTATATGAAGAAATTCCCGGACTGGTTCGGTCTGCCCCATTATACCCTTGGCTTGTTTTGAATATAAAAGTTTCCTGCCAGGCTCATCAAAGAAAAGACAAGATCTTTTCCTTTGGCCTTCAGCTCATAAACGGCCAAATTGTTGAAAATTTTATGAGCAAGCTTTCAGATAAAACCATTCATTCCTCTATTCCTGATCTTACCTTTACAATGGCTGCTTTAATTAAACCAGAAACAGGAATTCAAAGAATCAAAAAAATCGTGCTGCAGGATATTCAGATGCAAGAGCATAAGTGGCTGAAGAGGCTGTTGAACGCATGAACGCAGACCTGGATCTTTTAGAAAAATTTTATGAAAACAACGAGGATAAACCAGCTAGTTATGAAGCAGAGCGAGAAGCCATCAAAATGCAATACTCCCCTTCCATTTCTATTACGATCATTAATGGAGGTCTTTTTTACCTTCAAGACCAGTTCTTTTAAGGGCATTGCTTTGCACGAGTCCTGAGTAAATCACGAACATTTACCTTTCACATAGCTACTTGTAAAGAAAAATAAAAACCGACGCCAATGGCATCGGTTTTTATTCTTTTCTTATGCTGGAGCCCCGCTGACGAAAATGGTCATAACAGAGAACCATCCAAATACAGCTAGCGAAAGAGCAGCAAAGCTACGCCAAAGAAATTACGACGTTTTGTTTCCCGGATGACAGCAAGTAGTGACAAAATAGCTACAAACAATAGTGTAATACCTAAAGCCATGGTAAACTCCCTCCTTTTATGTATGATTCATTCTTGAAAAAAAGGGCCATTCCTGGTGGTCTTGTACATTGTACAATTGACTGTAAGAATGAGAACAAAATATTTTCCGACCCTTATTATACCCTTGTTTTCAATGAAATGCATCTTCATTTTCGAAACCTATTTGAACTTTTGAAAATAACGGTTTCATTTTACCTTTATTCTTCCTTTTTGTCGAGTTTCTATCTCTCATTATTCTTTCCTTCATTTGTTGTCTTTTCAATTTTTCTCAGTGTAAAATGAAGGATGAATACAGTAAGGAGGAATTAATGTGGAATGGAAACAGATGCCTCTTGGTCCTTTACAGACAAATGCCTATATTCTTATCAATACAAAAAAAGAAGCTGTTATATTTGATCCTGGCGGGGAAGGCGCTTCCTTGAATGACTGGCTTCAAAAACAACAAATCACTCCGGTAGCTATATTATTAACACATGCCCACTTCGATCACATTGGAGCTGTTGACGAAGTCAGGGATCAATGGTCTATTGATGTCTATCTTCACGAAAATGAAAAGGATTGGCTGTCTGATGGGACTAAAAATGGTTCTTCCTTTTTTATGAGCGGACAGACAATTACTGCTCGTCCTGCCGAACAATTGATAACAGAGGAAGGAATGCTTCAGATAGGGGATTTCACCTTTTCGGTATTCGAAACACCTGGTCATTCCCCAGGCAGCATCTCTTTTTATCACGAAGAAACGAACACTGTGTTTTCCGGCGATGCTCTTTTTGCCGGAAGCATTGGACGGACAGACCTCCCGGGAGGAAGCCAGGAAGTGCTGCTACAAAACATTCACGATAAGCTGCTGGAGCTTCCAGAGAATACTCAAGTGGCATGCGGGCATGGTCCTGTGACTTCCATTGGCAAAGAGATGGACAGCAACCCTTTCCTAAGCGGCTTTTAATCATAACTTATAAAGCCCCATGCGCTTATTTACGCCTGGGGCTTTATAAATTGCGACAAAAAAAATAGACCTCCCGGGGGAGGAGGCCTAACAAGGGGAGTAAATCGTATTGAAAAATGAACTATGAGGGGAGGGGGACTCCCTATCATCATTGTTCTAACAATATACGTAAAGTATATTATCCTTTTAACACTATGTCAATAGTATTAACATTTTTTCCTATCTAAAGCATGCAATAAAAAACAATGAGGAGCCCTCCTCATTGTTTTTTTCGTCTATGTAAGACGCCGGGTATTTCTTAGTGACCCCCGAATTCTGGAACCATCAAGAAAGTTGTGTAGTATGTGAAACCTACCATAAATAAAGTTAAGTAAGCGCCAAAGATATAAATATACATGCGTTCTGTCAATTTCATATACCCTAAAGCCAAGAACGCAGCTGTTTGTGCAAAGAACAATAGCGCCATGTTAAACATGTCCCCTACGAAAAACAAGACAGCAAAAATACCAGTCCAAAAACTAATCATTCGATACATGCGATCCATTTACTTTTCCCCCCTCTTCTACGGATGTCATTTTCTGCTTCACATTATTAGACAAAAAAAAGCAGACAGAAAAAGCGATAAAATAGACATAAGGCCTTAAACCATACTACCCCTATTATATAGAGGGTAATTATGCTTGTAAATGCTTAAGGTCATCTTTCCTTTCTATGTTAACACAATGTTCAACTTAATTGGACTGCAGTATAGGAGCATGAAGAATTTCTGCTCCCATCCATTAAGGATTGCTCTGTAAAGCTGACGTCTTGAAACACTCCTTCAAACATGCCTTTCATTAAGGCATGATGCATATTGCACAGGGATCCGGAATGTGAAGGCAGCAATTCTTTAAACGGACAGTTATAAATTTGAAAGTGAATCACTTTTTCTTCAGCATCATACGACAGTTCAGGATTTAACCCCTGCTGTGCAGCCACCATCTCCACGACATTCATCTTCTCTGAAAGGTCCAGTGACTCCCCAATTGTATTTGTGTCTTTTAAATAGGAAAGGACTGCTTCTTTTCCAAAAGAGTGCCCGAGACGATTTAATGCAAGCTGCCCTTCTTCTCCAAACGAAGCCAGAGACTCCATCGCCAAGACAGCCAGCCGGTGATAATCCCGAAATGGAAACTGTATGTGAACACCTTGATCCGAAATATAATAACAACGGCTTGGTCTTCCACCCTTGCCCGTCTTTTTTGTCTCAGATGCAAGCAGAGACACACTTTCTAACTTTGTAAGGTGAAGCCTGGCTACGTTTACATGAATGTCAAAAACCTCTGCCACTTCTTGTACAGTAACTTCCCTGTGCTGTTTTGCAACGTATTGGTAAATTGAAAAACGTGTAGGATCTGCCAGGACACTAGTAACTTTCAATGTATTTTGTTCCATAGGCATTCCCTCCTCGCCTGAACTCTGTATACTGATCTATTATAATACAGCTTCGGTAAGGAATAAATGCTTTTCTTTTTATTAAGGTCTATTGTTCGTCTACGCTCTATGACACACTATTTATGTTGTTCTTCTTAAACGCCTTTTTTGTTTCTGAAAAGTCACCTTTATGGCTGTAGGCAAAAGGCCAAACCAGCGAAAAAGCAGTGGGGGCCTTTCTTCCTTCCTCTTTATCTTTCTTTGTTTCCTCGTGTCTTCCGGTTCTTCGATTGCTTCTACAAAACGTTCAATAAGATATTGAATAAACGGGTTAGGCTGCATGGTCATCCCTCCTGTCTTTATTCTGGTCAAATAAAGACAACTTTACTCAGTTTTATAATATGTAAGGAAAAGTCTTTCACATAAAAACACAAAAAAAGCTGGGACAAAACCCAGCTAACGAGAAGAACCCTCGTCATCGGTAAGAGCTCTTTTTTGTCTCCAGTATGTCGTTGCTTGTTCAAAAAGAATCACTTATACCTGAATCATTCGCTTTCACGGTGTCTTCTATGCACCAAAGGCACAAGTGCGACATCCGCTCAAGCTTCCTTTCACTCGCTTTCACGGTGTCTTCTATGCCGCTGGCAAGGCTTCAGCTAACCAGCGAAGGTCGTCCTCGTGGATCTAAAAATAAGGCTCCAATTATCGTCATTTGATAATTGAGCCTTATTTACTTAGCTGAGGCCGTTTTGTCCCAGTTTCCTTTCTACTCTGATCCTAACTCTCAATCATAGCCTTTGCTTCTGCTGCTTTTTCAGCTTCTTCTTTAAACCTTTTTACTGCATCCTGGGCCGCTTGAGTTAAACTGATGCTGGCACCTACACGCAGGCATTCCCGCACAAATTCTTCATCGCTGTCCCTGGCAGGAAGCCCCTGAGAATGGAGACGCCAATGAACCAGCTCATGGAGAAGAGTAGCAAGCACCTCTTCTTTTTTTCTTCCGCTGTTTCTTTTCTTGCTCATTCGGATAAAACGTTCCTCTGTCCCTCTGTCATAAATAAAACAACCATTTCTTGCAGCCCAGTTTCTACTAACAAGTTCAATTCTTCCTGTATATGTTATCCCCCAATGCTCCATGCACAGCCTGTTTGCGTGCTCATAAAGCTCTTCGAGACTTAAATTACCGTCCTTTACCATCCATGTCCCTCTCCCATCCGGATTTCTTTGCCAGCACTAATGATGCCTTATTTATGCCTATGTCTTTTTCGACTTTCCTATTCCGTAAAAGCAGCCCTTTCTCATTAGAAAAAGCCAGCTTATGTGATCCCATAAAAAATGTTAATTCTTTCATTATTTGTATTATGCATAATTCGACAAGTTATTTCAATATGTTTTTCCTTCGTTGCACCCTTCATTGCGTTAACGCTGGGATATGTTACACATTTTATCACATTTTTCATGTTTCCAGAAAGCACATTATGGGTAAAGAAGAGAATTATACTTGTGTTATTTTTTGGATCGCAGTGAAGAAAGGTTATTGATGGGGCCTCCTGCATTCTTTGCTGTGGCTGTTTAATCTTTATTTACTGTCTTTAAGCTTACCTTCAGAAACTCAATACTCGTTCTAAGCGATTTCGTTCTCATAGTAAGCACACACGTATATGATTATATGTTTTACAGTTGGGTTGGATCATAAGCTAGAGGTGAGGACATGAATACGACGAATATAGAAGCCCTTCAGGAATATTTAGAGAATCAAGCAGGACACATTGTGACTGAATGGCAGCAGATCGCCAGCAAAAAGTCTGGTACAGGGGAGATATTTTCTAATCACGAAAAGGATTTTTATAAAAACGATGAAGAATTTGTACGCACAGCGAGCCAAGGACTGCTTGAAGAAACCAATTTTAAAGACTGGACTGAGCGTACTGCCGCTAAAAGGATTAAATTAGGAACACCCTTATATCACTCCATTCAGAAGTTTAAAACCTTTCGTATGCTTATGAATAAGAAGGTTCAAGACTTTGTGTCTGACAATTCTTCTGAAGTTAATCCAATAGAAGTGCTGACTTGGATACAGAGGCTGGATCAAACGCTTGATGAAGCAGCAGAACTTTTTATTCGCAAGTACCAGGAGTTTGACACAGAAAAAACAGAAGCTCAACAGCAGGTCATTTTGGATTTGAGTGTACCATTATACCAATATCAGATAGTATAGGGGTTCTTCCTATTATTGGGGAAATCGATACATATCGAGCAAAAATTATTCAGGAACAAGCTTTAAAGAAAAGTTCTGACCTGGAAATTGAGCATTTAATTATTGATGTTTCTGGCGTTCCATTTATGGATACGATGGTTGCCCATGAAATTTTCCAGCTTCATAAAACACTTATGATGCTCGGTATAGAAACAATTATTACAGGAATCAGGCCAGAAATAGCCCAGACTGCAGTCCATCTTGGAATTAAATTTAACGGCTTAACAACCTATGCTCATTTAAAACAAGCAGTATTCACGTTGTTAGAAGAAAAAATAAATAACAAGAGGCTTGGACAAAACTCAGCTAAATAGAAGGACCCTCACATTCGGTGAGGGCTTTTGCTTTAGGGAAGTATTTTAAACAGTTGATTGTTCAAAAATACACTCGCTTGCACCTAAAGGCACAAGTGCGACATCCGTTCAAGCTTCATTTCATTCACTTTCACGGTGTCTTCTTTGCCGCGGGCAAGGCTTCAGCTAGCCGTGGAAAATCGCCCCGGCGGATCTTCAGCTCTTGCTTTTCCCGCAGGCGTCTCGTGATGTTTGAACCACCAACGTATATGTACACAAAAAGGGATACCTTCTGATAAAGCTAAATCACCACATCCTAACAGAATCGAAGGTATCCTTAATGCCACCTTTATACGGATGAAGGACGATTATAAAGAAGCAACTAAAAGCCGGGTATAATCTGCAGATTGCAAGCGAAGGCCCTTACGCTCTTGCTTACGATATCTTACCAAACCCTACTGATACCCGGACGTTCATCCCTTTTTTGGACACAATTGAAGAAGGCTTTTTCTATTTGCCGACTTATACCGTAGCTGATGTGGTTCATTATAATGAGAAGTGGAAAAATCAAAAAGCCTATATTCAAGAAATGCTTTCAGACGAAGAAACCGGTGAGATCCATGGGAAGCGTAAGATCCAT
>NZ_BAXQ01000012.1:0-115826 GCF_001310615.1 Thalassobacillus sp. C254
GGCAAACTCTGAAAGCACCCACAATACGGGTGCTTTTTTATAAACAAAATGATTAGCATTTGAACCTCTCTTATTTCTAAAGATGTATTGACAAGGTATGCTTCAAGTATTACAATAGAAGCTGTCAGTCAATAGATGCTAACTTCCATGCTTCCATAGCTCAGTCGGCAGAGCGCTTCCATGGTAAGGAAGAGGTCAGCGGTTCGAGCCCGCTTGGAAGCTCCATTATACATACAATTTCTAAGTAGATTCTGTTTAAATAGAATCTGCTTTTTTGTGTCTGCACCTGTATGAATGTATTCAGGGGACACTACGCCAGTCCACTCATGCCCATAAGAATACATAGGGAAAATGGCAGCCGGGCACCATGAAAAAGAGGTGATCTAAATGTTATTTAATATTATGATTGGTTTTCTTTTTCCTTGGGTTATGGGTCTGATCCTTTATAAAAAAGATAAGCAGGTGATTACGCGAGCCGTGCCGTTTGTTTCTGTTATTTCGCTGATCATAAACATTCTTGGAAACAGGTACTGGGTTGTTAAACCAAAAATTTCTTCAAGAAAGCTGCAATTTTTGACTACCATGCCTCATAATTTTGGTTACTTTCCGATCCTAGGGGCTCTAATGATTTATTGGCGGAAAAAAAGAGTTTTTTCAGAAAAAGCAGATCTGTTTCTATGCACTCTTCTCAGTACATTCTTTGAACTTATTGCTGTAGCAGCAGGAAGGGTAGAGTATCGCAATGGCTGGAATATCTATAAAACTTTTCTTTCTTATTTGTTTCCAGCTTACTTATTATACAAGTTTAACTGTTGGAGAGAACGATCCACAATCAGCAGCATGAATATGTAGTAAGTACATTCTTTAATCAATGAACTGCTCGTGTTTCAGGATGATGATATACCCATACCTTGGGGATCATGTCATTTACTGGAAATTGGAGTACAATAAGAGATATCCTCAGCACCTCTCTAGTGTACTTGCAGATCGAGGAGCCCCTAAGTTGAACTTTTCGGGCTCCTCTTTATGTACATTGATTAATCCCATCCAAGAAGGAATCTGCTTACATTACCCCACCCTTTGTTCTAAGAAAAATCCTTGCAGTCTTGGTGTCTCAATGAGGACTTGACCTGCATATCTTCCACTTTACCGCCTGATTTAATTTACTCCATAAAAGGTGTAACACACCCCCTTCTTTTTGATTTTTCGTTTGGTCTCTTCCTTTTGATTGTTTGGTTTGCTTTTATACTAAGATCCTCTTGTTCTTCAGTTCTCTTTCTAAAGAACGTCGGGACCGTGTTTAAAAATGGACAGGAAGGAGAATCTAAAAACGTGACAATGGGACACAAGCTTTAGCATCTATTGGCTGTCTATGATGCTGAATATGAAAGAGGATGGGTTTAGAAAAGGAGGATAAGGCGTGGAAACTGATTTTATATGGGAGTCAGTTTTGATGGTATTGGTAGGTTTCTTATTACTGCGAGTTACAGGCAGAAAATCAATTTCCCAGCTGACAATCCCGGCCACTGTTATCTTAATTTCAATCGGTTCAATTATTGTACAGCCCATTATTGAAACAAGTGTAGTAAAAACGGTTATTTCTGTTGCTATTTTTGTATTGGTGCTTTTGATCGTTGAATACCTCCAAGTGAAATCAAACCGAATGGAAAAATTTTTTACTGGTGGATCGGTACCAGTAATAAAAGATGGCAGACCTCTTCTAAAAAATATCAAAAAGGTAAGGCTTACAGTAGATAAAATCGAAATGCATCTCAGGCAAAATGGGATCATCAGCATGGAAAGTGTAAAGAGAGCAACCATTGAACCAAATGGACGTTTAGGATATGAGTTGACAGAAGACGCCAGGCCGCTTACTGTGGGAGAATTCAAGCGTTTATTGCGAGAGTCTAATGAACCGCCGCCGAAAGAAGGTAATTTGTTTAGAGAAGCTGAAGAAGGGAAACACCTCAATCCTCCCCCGGAAAAATTGGACTAGGGCAGGGCATGATGAGTCAATGGATTGTAATCACTTTTTGTTAGTGAGAGAATAAAAGAGGCATGCAGAGAATTTATAGATGGAGGGATGGTAAAGGTGAGTTTGTTTCGGAGAGGAGACAATAAGAGAAAGCATATAGACCAGGCACAGGAGTTTTTATTTGAAGGAGAAGAGCTTGAGAGTACATATGGACTCATGGTCGACTTCGTTGCTTTTACGAGTCACCGTATTCTCTTTGTTGACCGTTCCCTTATTTCTAAATCCCGGTCAGCAGTATACAGTATTCCTTATGAAAAAATTGAGGAAATAGCCATTGAAAAGACTGGGGTGTTTGCTTTTTCAAATAATATCGAAATCGCAACAAAAAGAGGAACTCATCAGCTTCAATTTCTAAAGGATACGGATGTAATGGAATTTTATCGAAAGCTCTCTCAGCGTATTTGCGAACGGTCTAAACAGTAAGTTTTTGAATAAAGCAAAGCCATTGTAATGACAGGGTTTCTACTGTTGATTACAATGGCTTTCATATTTTTCAATTTGACGAAAAGCTTTTTGGCGTAGTTGTGCTTGTGTGCTTTCTAGTAGAGCATTCCATGGGATATTGAGGTCTTGCTGGATCACAGTTTCACAGGACCTTCCCTGAAAAATGATCATTCCAAAAATTGCTACTGCATCAATTTCAGGTGCACGCTTTAAGGTTTCTTCCACATTAATAGCAAAGTGATAGACCGTATTCCTGGGCTCCTCTGTTAATTGGACATTACCGATAACAATGGTTTCTAATTTCATAGACATATACACTCGCTTTTCTTTGATTATGGTTCAAAAAAGAGAGAAAAAGAAGTACAGCAGCTGGCTGGCATAGTGTATCTTCATACCTTAGCCCCTAGTGTTTTCGTCACTGCTTTTCAGCAGCTTTGCCTTTTCATCTAAACTTATGATATAGCCTTTATTTTACAAGAAAACAGAGAATTTAAAAGGATTTTTCTGTTAAGCTCTCGATGACCCAATTTTTATAATTATATGCATATCACTTTGTGCTCACCTGTGTTACTTGATAATAGGGCGCGAGGCGCCTGACAGGAGATCTTTAAATACTGCTTTCTGGGCTGGCCAAATGTCTGGCAGCTTATCCAAGGGAAAAAATTTCAGTTGAAGAGATTCTTCACTTTTTCTTAGCTGTCCGCTGAATTCTTTGCAAGTAAACATGATTTTAACGAGAGAGACCTCATCTCCATTCTGTAAAATACGTTCCTGCTTTTTCCCTGAATAGATTCCAAAAATCTCTACCTCACCCAAGGTAAGTCCTGTTTCCTCAAATATTTCTCTTTTCGCTGTTTCTTCTATGGTTTCTCCTAACTCCATGTAGCCTCCGGGGTGTCCCCACTTTTGGTTATCTGAGCGAAGTTCCAGAAGAAGACGGTTTTCTTCATCAAAGATCAGCACTCCTGCAACCACCATAATTACCTTGTTCTTGCCTGTAAAGCTTCGTAAGTATGTAATATAATCCTCTTTCAAAAAAACACTCCCTTTTTAAAATCGTTGTCATCTCTTTGAAGCGGAATGAATAACATAGTAAAGTGTGTGAGTTCTTCATGGCTTGCTGGTGCGAAAGAAAGTTTAAGTCGGAAGAACCGGGGGTAAATAAACCTTGCTCATTTAATGACAGTGTTTATTTACCATAACCCCTTAGAGGATAACATAATAGGAGGAAGTAACGAATGAAAACCGAAGTTAACGAATTGATTGATTACTTGGCAGACCAGGTAGCATCCTTATCAAAAGAAAATGCTTTGCTCAAATCAAAGATCGAGTATCTTACAGGTGAACAAATACATGAGAAAAAGACTGAAGAGGCCAAATGATTTCAAAGGGGCTTCCCTATGATGGGATGCCCCTTTGTTTTTTAGTGCAACTTCCTATCCTTCTGCTTTATGACCTCCCACCAGAGTAGAACGGTGGCGGGCGGTGCCGGCCTTTGTATAAGAGACGGCCCGCAAAAGAGAATCCGCCCCATGTTTTGCTCTTACTTGATCCATTACATAGCCCAAAGCTTTTCGCTTTGGCTTTTTCGGATCAAACAGACTGAGCTGAGTGCAGCTGTCTTCACAAACCTTCGATAAGGTAACAGACAGGCTTCTCACCGTTTCACCGCGGTAGTGCTTTCGAAAAGATGAAGGCAGACATGGTAGATTTCCTTTGTTTCATTCGTCGGCTCAGATACGGTATAGGAACGGTGAAAACCGCCTGCTTCCTTGTGACTGTACCCAACGCCGAGACTGATCGTCCGGCCGGCTTTTCGTTCCCTTCTGGCTCGTCTTGCCACTTCTTCGCTCATTTCAAGAATGACATGCTTTATTTCTTCCTCCTTTTCATAATCACGAAGAAGAATCTGGCTTTTACCGTAGCTGATTTGGCCGTCCAGAATAGGAGCTCCTATTTCTGAGAGATCAATTCCCCACGCATGATGGTACAGCTGGCTGCCCATAACACCAAATTGTTTTTCAAGAAGTTCAATGGGAGTTCGGGCCAATTGCCCAACTGTTCGTATTCCTAAACGGTTCAGGTTTCTCTCCATCCGACTGCCGATGCCCCACATCTTGCTAAGGGGCTCCACGGGCCAGAGCTTTTCTTTTACGTCTTCAAATTGCCATTCAGCGATCCCTTTCTTTTTTGCATCAAGATCAAGGCACAATTTTGAGAGAAGCATATTTGGGCCGATACCAATGGCACACATGAGTCCAAAACGTCTGAGCATGCTGCGCTGAATCACTTTTGCCATCTGACGGGGAGAGTCATAAAGGTGAAGAGAGCCATCCACTTGAAGAAAGCTTTCATCCACACTATAGGTATGAATATGAGCGGAGGGAACAAATTCAGCAAAGAATTTAGTCAGTTCTACAGAAGTTTTTAAATAAGCACTCATCGACGCATTTACGATCTGTATGTCAGGGTCGTCCGGAATTTCAAACAGACGGCTTCCTGTTTTGATGCCAAATTTCTTTTTCATAGCTGGTGTTGCTGCCAGAACCACGCTTCCTGACCGTTTTGTATCAGCTACGACAGCAAGGCAGCATGTGAGAGGATCATGTCCAAGGTCAATTGCCGAGCAGCTTGCATAAAAGCTCTTCATGTCTATACAGAGAATGGTTTTTCTTTTAATTTGACTGTACAGAGTATCCATGAGCTTCACCTCGCCATGCAGTTTCTCTTTATTATATGCGAACATAGGTTCTTGATTCAAGGTGAAGGGTGCTGGTAAAAATTGATTAGGTGCCAGGCACTGCAGCAGGGAGGGAAGGAGAAATGCCTTTGAATCAAAGAAAAGTACCATAAGCATGTTACAAAAAGATGACAGTTGCGTAAGGTGCCAGGCACCCCGAAAGAGGTGTCTGGAAGCGTCGTGTAGAATGAAAAAGAGAATTAAAATGTAAAGCTGGTGGTCAGCCTGATGTCAATTAATGAAATAGTGGTACTAGTTCTTGTTGTTTTTATGATCATAGGGGCTGCAGATAAGATAGGCGGCAATCGTTTCGGCTACGGTGAACAGTTTGAGCGGGGATTTATGGCGATGGGCCTTTAGCGATCGCATGATCGGAATTATCTCCTTGGCTCCAGTTCTTGCAGAGCTTCTCCGGCCGGTGGTGGTTCCCTTTTTCTCATGGATAGGGGCAGACCCCGCTATGTTTGCTACTGCGTTGCTTGCCTTGGATATGGGAGGGTATCCACTGGCTTTGGAGTTAGCTGAAAGCAGGGATGCTGCTTTGTTTGCCGGCATTTTACTGGGCACGATGCTTGGTCCCACCCTTACCTTTACTATTCCAGTGGCTTTAGGTCTCATTGAAAAAGAAGATCGTCCTTACTTAGCAAAAGGGATTTTGGCAGGGCTTACTACGATTCCTCTCGGCCTTCTTGCGGGAGGGGCGGCTGCAGGTTTTTCAATGGAGATGATGCTTCGAAGCATTGTGCCATTGTGATTTTCTCCGGGGGGATTGCTTTAGGCCTGTGGCTTCAGCCCGTGTTATGGTGACTCTTTTTATGCTGTTCGGCCAGGGGGTGACGGCCTTGATGGTTGGAGCAACAGCGGTTATCACCTTTCAAACGCTCACAGGCTGGACACTTGTTTCTGGCATGGCCCCTATTAGTGAAGGGATCCAAATTGTCGGCATGATAGCTATTATGCTCGCAGGAGCTTTCCCTCTGGTCCATTTTTTAAAAAAGGCTTTTGGGAAGGCTCTGTCTCCATTAGGAAATAAGGTACATATGAATGAAATCTCAGTTGTCGGCTGGCTGTCCTCTTTAGCTCATGCCATTCCTATGTTTGAGATGGCTCGGGATATGAACCCCCGTGGAAAAGTAATGAACTTTGCTTTTGCAGTGAGCGGAGCATTCATTTTAGGAGGACACCTTGCTTTTACTGCCTCTGTAGAAGAGGAAATGATTACAGCTATGATGATCGGAAAGATCACGGGAGGAATCACGGCAATGATAGCAGCCTTTGTGTTAACAAGGGGACTGGAAGCAGAGGTTCAAAAGTAATAAACCACAAAAAGGAGGAAAGGATATGGATATTAAACGTCAAACAGTACTTGTTACAGGAGGAAGCAGAGGACTGGGCGAAGCAGTGGTGCGGGCATTTGCCCGTGAAGGGGCCAATGTCGTCATTAACTATTACCAAAGCAAAGAAAGAGCCGAGAACCTTGCTGAGAAACTCGGTGAACAAACGGTTGCTCTCCAGGGAGATGTGCGCAGCAAAGAAGCGGTTGAGAAGATTTTCAAGGAAGCGGCGGCATACTTTAAGACGCCGATCACAACCATTGTAAATAACGCCTTAGTTGGTTTCAGCTTTGATCCAGTGGAAAGAAAAAATGCGGAGGACATCAGCTGGGAGGATTTTTCCGTTCAATTTGAAGGAAGCGTCCAAGCTGCTTTGAATACTGCACAAGCGGGAATTCCTGACATGAAAGCACAGGAATTCGGTCGCATAGTTAACATTGGAACGAACCTTGTGCAAAATCCAGTGGTTCCCTACCACGATTATACAAGTGGAAAAGCTGCATTGCTTGGGCTTACAAGAACCATGGCCCGTGATCTCGGGCCATACGGAATCACCGTGAACATGGCTTCTGGCGGACTGTTAAAAGAAACGGATGCCAGTAAAGCAACATCAGCAGAGGTATTTCAAATCATTCAGCAGAATACACCTCTTCAGCGGGTCATTACACCTGAAGAAATGGCTGATGCCGTTTTGTTATTCGCCTCCCCCTAAGCAGAGCGGTGACGGGGCAAAATCTTATTGTAGACGGCGGTCTCGTGATGAAGTAAAGAGGCAGAGAGCGCTGTTAGATAAAGGAAGTGATCGGAATGTGCGGGCGGTATACGTTGACAGCGGACAAAAGAATGATCCAAAGAAGGTTCGCAGCAGAAGTCATTCCAGAAAGAGTGGATGGAAGGTACAACATTGCTCCAAGTCAGGAAGTGCTTTGCATTATAAATGACGGAACAAATAACCGGGCGGGCTTTATGCGCTGGGGACTGGTGCCTTCCTGGGCGGATGACCCGAAGATCGGGGTTAAAATGATCAATGCAAGAGCTGAAACAGTGCATGAAAAGCCGGCTTTTAAAAGGCTGTTGCAGCGCCGGCGCTGCTTGATTGCAGCCGATGGATTTTATGAATGGAAACAGGAAAACGGTGGAAAACAGCCTTATCACATTCAGGTAAAAGAAAAGCCCCTGTTTGCGTTTGCCGGTTTGTGGGACAAGTGGGAGAAAAAAGGGGAAGTTATTAGTTCCTGCACTATTATTACGACGAAGGCCAATTCTCTTATAGAAGATATTCATGCCCGAATGCCTGTCATTTTAAGGGCGGAAAGGGAAAAAGAGTGGCTCGATAAAGAAGAGGATGATCCTTATCATCTAACAACATTGTTAGAGGCTTTTCCATCAGAGAAAATGGAGGCTTATCCCGTTTCCCCCGAGGTTAATCACCCAAAAAATGAATACGCCAGCCTGATTAACTCATTGTAAAAACAGGCGTCATCCTTGATGGCGCCTGTTTCTAATCCGCAGAAGAGTGCTTTTTAAATGTCATAGAAAACAAGAGCAAAGCGAGAAATGAAAGAACAGTGAGTCCAAGAAACAGGTTGGAAAAGATGGTATTCTCCCCCTGCAGAGCAAAAGGATTCAACACAATCCCTGTATCCTGAAGGTCTAAAATTGCTCCAAAGGAAGCACTGCTAAAAGCTCCTGCTACAAAGTTTAACAAATTAAACAGTCCAATCCCTACTCCTGTTTGTTTAGCAGGCAGGATAGCAGAGAGAATATTTGCTGTTGAGCTTTGAATAAGCGGGAAGCCAATATAGGAGATAACCAGGCACACAGCAATAATCCAGGGAGCAAATCCGGCAAAGGTGGAAAGAAGGATTGTTCCGGAGCCTATGAGAACTAAAGCCAGGACCACCACCTTTTCCCCGCCTATTTTGTCTACAAGCTCTCCCCCCGAACGTCCTAGTATACCGGCGATCATAGCCCCCGGGAAAAGAACAAATCCAATAGCTAAGGTGCTTAGGTCATAGAGGTCCCGAAGCATAATAGGGATGACAAAAATCAGGCCAAACAATACACTGGTTCCTAGAAAGCTTGTCAGTATGGTAATAGTGTAGGCCCGGTTTTTTAACATTTCAGGCCTGATAAAGGGATCTTCAGCTTTCAGAATTCTAAGGATAAAGAATACAAAAGATAAAGAAGCGACAGGGATAAGCCACATCATGAGCGTGGTGACAAAGGCTAGAAAAGAAGCAATCGCTATACTAAATAGGAGTGCACCAAGGTAGTCTATTTTTCCTTCTCTCTTTTCTTCTGCAGGCATCCACTTACGAAAAAACGGGATGGCGAAAACGGAGGCAACAGAAAATAAAAACAAATAACGCCAATCAAGGATGCCGGCAATAAGCCTCCGGCAATAGGACCGATCCCTGAAGCAAAGGCAATAGTAGAGGAGATGATACCAAACACCTTTCCCCGTTCATTAGGGAAAAAGCGGGTTGGGATTATAAACGCCAGGGCAGGAATAGTCGCACCTCCGATTGCCTGCAAAATCCTTGATGCAAGCAAAAAACCATAGGAAGGAGAAAGGAAACCTAACAGCGCCTAGAGCGAACATGCTGATCCCAAATGTAAGAATCGAACGGATGGGAAAGATATCCGCAAGCTTTCCATACATTAATGCACCGACAGCATTCACCATGATGTAACCGGTCATCACCCAGCTGACTTGCGAAGGAAGCAGATTAAAGTGATCAGCGATATCCGGTATGGCTACATTAAACATCGTACCATTCATAACAGAAAAAATAAGAATGAGAGCAACGAGACGAATAAGTCGTTTTTTTAATAAGGGCTCAAGCTCAGGAGGAGAATGAGCACTAGTTGCAGAAGTAGTCATACATTTCCTTCTTTCACAACGAATTCTCTGGCTTAATGAGTAAAATGAAGTAAGGTAGGGAAAAGAACTATAACTTGTACTCAGCCAGCTTTATTTAAAGACCAGATGTTAATATTACGAGTCTCTAAATATATTGTCAACAAACGCGCCTTTCTATAACGCTGGAAGAATGAAGAGGCATACCCCAGAAGCTTTTGGAATAAAGATAGAGGGCTTGGAGGAAGAGCAGAAAAATTTAGAAGTCAGCATACAAGAAAAAGAAAAATATTATGTAAGCGCTTTCTAAAAATAGGAAAGAAGGTGGTCAGGTGGTAAACGCAGCGAAAGATAATATTGCTTACTTTTTGATTGGCTTTATTCTGGTAGGACAAACAATCAGTGCGCTTGTCATGAGCATACCAAGGATTAGCAATGTCTTACATCTCCTATGGATCGGCTTTATCGTAGCTGCCTTTACAGCCAGTGTTGTAGCTCTCTTTTCAGATATAAAAAAGCAAGAAAAGGATTAGGCTGGATCGTTGGATCTTTAACCATATCCGGCGTTCTGCTTCTCTACCACTTGGAGACCCTGTACGAAATGATCATGATATTAACTCATTAAGCTGCCCCCTTTGGAAAGAAAAAGGGGGCGGGAATTTTGAAAGCAGTAAAAGAAGTCATTGAGGGGGAAAGTGATTCTTCCTTTTCCCGCACCACAAAAACAAAAACAAAAGAGAGAAGCCGACGATAAGGAACGGCGCAACCATAATCAGAAAATAACTCCATCCAGACATAGCATTCCTCCTATTGTTTTTTTCCTTGTACATACTCGGTATCAAATAAAAAAAGACTCATAAGCAAAAGCAGTGAAGGAATAAGCAGCACCATTCCGCCTGCAAAAGCCAAAAGTAAGGCAAAGGCCATTGAATCATTAACGACTCCGTCATAAATGGTGAGGTGAGGATAAAGCAGGTAGGGTAAATGGGAGGCTCCGTACCCAAACCAGGCGGTAAAGTATTGGGTCATCACGCATACAAAAGCGAGCCCCGGTTTTCTTCTCTTCCATGTTAAAAAAACGACTCCACAGAAAAAGAAGAAAGAGATCATGAATATCCAGCTGAGATCTGCCAGGACTTGAAAGCGTACAGGGCTGTGGCGGCTGATGGCGAACACAACGAAAAGGCTTGCGAGCATTACAGGGAAAGCCAAAAATAAGGTGTACTTACGGAAAAGTCTGTATGCTTTTTCCTCGGCAGCTTTCCAGCTATAAAAGGCAAGAAAAGATGATGAAATAAACAAAACGCTCACCATGGCCAGAGATACCAGGCTCCAGGGCAGCCAGCTTGTTAAAAGGTCATGATAAAGAAGTTCAATTGTTCCGTTAGAAAACTGCAGAAAACCGCCTTCTGAAATAGCAAGAATTACCGTGAGAGAGGCCGGTATGAAAAGGCCGGCAGTTCCATAGAAAAAAGAATACAATAAATTATCTTTCGAGCCATATGTGTTGAAAGCATAGTAAGAGCCCCGAACAGCGAGAAGTACTATTGTAATGCTTACGGGAATTAACAGGACTGTACCGAAATAGTAGGCAGTGGCAGGAAAAAAGCCTACGAGGCCTATAAAGAAAAAAACGAGGAATACATTGGTGACTTCCCAGACCGGAGAGAGGTACCGTTGAATTAATTGATCTATTTCAGCGCTTTTCTTTGTGGCCTTATTATAAAAGTGGAAAAAGCCCGCCCCGAAATCAACAGAGGCCGCAAGTAAATAGCCATAAAGAAACAGCCAGAGAATACCAATACCAATGATTTCATAATTCATATACTCACCTCTGTGAAAGTCCTCGTTTAAAGATCTCACGGTCAACAGGGTTATGTGTAAACATTCTCCAGAGGACGATCCCCGCAGTTGCACCTAAAACGGCATATAAGCCGGTAAATAGATAGAGCACAGCATCCACATGATAAGCAGTGGTTGCCCCCTCAGTGGTACGCATAACCTGGTAGAGAATCCAGGGCTGACGACCAACTTCTGTAAAAATCCATCCTGCTTCCACAGCGAGCATAGCAAGTGGACCTGAAATAATGATCCCTTTCATCAATGCTCGGTGATAAAGCTTGCCGGGGAATTTCCAGAAATAAAGCAAGTACAGAGCAGAAATAAACAATAAGTACACCCCGCTTCCAACCATGACATCAAACAAGTAATGTATCCATAACGGGGCGATGTCTTCTTCAGGAAATCGATCAAGCCCGGTTACATGAGCGTCAGGCCTTCCATGAGCAAGGATACTTAAGGCATAAGGGAGTTCTAGAGCATAACGGACTTCTCCATTTTCAAGTAAGACTCCCCCAAGCAAAAGAGGGGCATGAGCAGTACTTTCGAAATGCCATTCAGCTGCTGCAAGCTTTTCAGGCTGATAGTGAGCAAGATACTTGCCTGACAAATCTCCTATCAAGACAGTGCTGATGGAGAAAACAAATGCAGCTGTCATCGTAAGGTGGAGAGCCTTTTTATGGTAGACATGTGTTTCCCCTCTGATAATCCGTAAGGCTCCTATCATTGCGAGGATAAGGCTGAAGCAAGATAGCAGGTAATGAGCACGTGAGCTGTTTTTGTAGGGACAGCAGGGTTAAACATTGCTGTAAGGGGGCTTATATCAACTAAGGTGTTTCCAATAATTTCAAAACCCTGGGGGGCATTCATAAATGCATTGACTGTCGTTATAAAGAAAGCTGAGGAAGCTGCTCCAATGACAACCGGCATGAGGAGCAGCAAGTGTTTTACCGGATTTGTAAAGCGGTCCCACGTGTATAAATAGATTCCTAAAAATATAGCCTCAACAAAGAAAGCGAAAGTTTCCATAAACAATGGCAAAGAGATAGCTTGCCCGGCCAACTGCATAAAATCAGGCCATAAGAGGCTTAATTGCAAGCCTATAGCTGTACCGGTCACAACACCTACAGCTACAGTTACTACAAATCCTCTCGCCCAGCGGCGGGCAAGGAGTATATAGTGAGGGTCATTTTTGCGAATACCTGTCCATTCTGCTAATGCAATCATGAGCGGGACGCCAACACCAATGGTCGCAAACAGAATATGAAAACTAAGGGTCAAAGCAGTGAGGATCCGGCTGTAGACAGCAGGATCATATTCGATAAACATAACGTTTTCCTCCCGGCCGACCATATATTTAAATGCTTTGAAAGTATAGGTTTTTTACAGCGTAATAAGGTTTAAAAAAGGCAGGGTAGTAACTGACTTTAAATCAGTAGTTCTTACGCCTGGCCAACAACGAAAAGGGGGAAGGAAGGCAATATGGTAACAATCTATGAGGGCCTGACTGCTTTTATGTATAAGCTCTGGACATAAAAAGCACCGGCGGTAATTGATACCAGCCGGTGCTCTAAGATGAAGCTTACATATTCTTTTGCAGTTTCGCAGCAATTTCGTAGAAATCTTCTATATTATAGCCTGGTGCAAACTCTTCCGGTTTTGGTTCAAAGTCAGGTTTTTCTCCTCCTTCAGGCATGCCTTCAACCACTTCGAGGGTGCTGCCGTCTTCGGGGTGCTCCCCGACCCAGATTTTATCAATATCCTTATAATCCTCCGGAGAGAAGGTGAAAAGCTTTCTGTGGAGGCCTCGTCTTTCATGCTGCTCTGCCTCAGGGAATTTACTGTTTTCTAGATCTGGAATTGGAAGCATCTTTTTCACATCTACTCCTGTTAATGTTTCAAGTGCTTTCGCATATGCTACTGTATGAACACCTCCGCGAACAAGTAAGTAACCAATCATTTCTCGTGCTGCCGGGTTATCTGTCATTTCATAGACACGCATTTTATGAGTCCGGGCTCCACATTCAAGAAAGAAATTGTGAAGGAGGTCGAGTACAAGGTTTCCGCTGTTAAAAACGTAATCTCCCTGCCATGGCTGGCCTAAGGCATTTGCAGGCATGCTGGACTGGGCATTTACTATAAAATGGTGCGGGTTAGCTGCAGATTTACCTGGTTCTAACGGGGCATCTAAGGGAGATTTATGATCCGTAGCACCTTCCATCAATGAGTTAATAGAGGCAGTTACCAGTTCTACATGTCCAAGCTCTTCGCCAGTGATGCTTGCAATAAGGTCATAATAGGGTTTTAGTTTCTTTTTAGAGCGAAAATTAAAGGATTGGTTCATGTAGTTCATCAAGGTTGACATTTCACCAAAACGTCCGCCCATTAACTCTTGTACCGCGTTTGCTGCATCCGGATCTGGTTTGTCGGGCTTTGGAAGTTCAATCTGTAAACGATCGAATCTTTGGAACATGAATAAACAACTCCTTTAGAAAATTGAAGAAAAATCTTCCTGTTTCTTCTACCCTCTTCTTTCCTATTTAAACTCATTAAAAATAGGTTTTTGGAGCCGAAATTTGTCTGTCCCTTCATACCGTCAAAAGATTTCGCATAAATTAGAAAAGGATATTTTTCAGCAAGCAGGAAAAGGCCCGTGAAAAGTGAGAAAGGAGATTATTCTTTTTTAATACAGGGTAGGGAGAGAGGTGTAGATAATAAGTAAGTGTGACAGCAAGGGAATGTGACAAAGAGTTCATTCTCGTTTGCTTTTATCTGTGGTAAGATAAAGTGGTGTAAATGTGTGCAAAACTACTTATATTTATTATTTTCAAAGAAACTCTTTTATAAAGCCAGTCTTGAAGAGATGGTGTGAATGAGCACTTTACATAACAGGTACTGAAGAAAATAAGAATGGGAGCGTATTTTTGTGTTCATAGACATTGACGGAGTGAACGTAAACTATCATGTATCCGGCAAAGGCCGAAATATTGTTCTGCTTCATGGCTGGGGAGCGAATATACAAGCATTTGCCCCTGTGCATCAATTTTTAGAAAAGAATTTTCGCGTGTGGTCGATAGATTTCCCTGGTTTTGGGGAAAGTGACGAGCCACCGGAACCTTGGGGCGTAGGTCAATATACTTATTTATTTAAGCAGTTTCTGCAGAAGCTGGAAATTGAAGATCCTGTGCTGGTAGGCCATTCTTTTGGGGGGAGGGTCTCTATTAAGTATGCATCTGAGTATGCTTCAGAACACCCGATCCGTAAGATTATTCTGGTAGACAGCGCCGGGGTAAAGCCAAAAAGAGAATTGAAGTATTATATTAAGGTCTATACGTACAAAGCATGCAAACAAGTACTAAGGCTCCCGGGCTTAAGCAAATACCGGGAAGAAATATTAAACAAAATAAAAGGAAAAGTGGGTTCGGCAGACTACAAGAATGTATCAGGAGTGATGCAGCAATCTCTGGTGCATGTAGTCAACGAAGACCTGCAGCATCATTTGCCGGATATAAAAGTTCCTACCTTGCTTGTGTGGGGGGAAAATGATGAGGCAACTCCGGTGGAAGATGGAAACTGATGGAAGAAAAGATTCCCGATGCCGGGCTGGTGGTTCTTAAAGGTGCAGGCCACTACGCGTACCTGGATAATTTAAATGAGTTTCTGATGATTATCGATAACTTCCTTCAGAAAGACAAGGAGGAATAACGCTTTATGACAAGTTTATTAATTATATTATTTTTAAGTATCTGGGGCTTTTATACAGCGATCAGAATAAAGAAAAGCACTCATATGCTCCAGCTTAACTCCTACCGCAATGAGCGGATTTGGAAGTGGATGAACGAACATAAAGATTTGGTGTACCAGCGAAAGGACTTTTGGCCTCTGCTTGCCATTATCCCACTGATTTTCGGGGCTGAAAACACTGCACTTCTTCTTGGTACTGCTCTTTATGGATTAAATATTTATTTTCAGCCAAAGGTTACTGAAAAGAAAAAGCTAGTGTTTACCCCGAGGGTAAAACGGTTGTTAGCAACTATAGGTATCCTTTACCTTATCGTTGCGGTCGTTGCAGCTTTGATTGGGGCCGGAGCGAGGTTTCCCTTCTTTGGTTTATGATTCCGCTGATTGTGAGCAATATTTTGGCCTACTTTGTCATGATTGCTGCCAATACCATTAACTGGCCTATTGAGAGTCAGGTTAACCAGTATTACTTTAATGATGCGGAAAAGATCATTAAAAGTATGCCTAACCTTGAGGTAGTGGGGATAACAGGGAGCTATGGGAAAACAAGTACTAAGCATATGCTTGAAACAGTGCTTTCCTCTCAATTTAATGTTCTGATGACTCCTGAAAGCTATAATACCAAAATGGGCGTAACAAAAACGATTCGAACGATGCTTAAGCCTATCACGAAATCTTCATTGCAGAAATGGGCGCTAAGCAAGAGCATGATATTCAGGAAATCTGTGAGTTAGTTCATCACAAATACGGTGTTCTGACTGCTATCGGAGAACAGCATCTGGACACCTTCAAGACTCTTGATAATATTAAGAAAACAAAATACGAGATTGTAGAAACATTGCCTCATGATGGGACAGCGTTTGTCAATAAAGACGATGAGAACATTATGGCATACCAACAAAAAAATAAAGTCAGAACCATGTATTACGGCATTGATGCAGAGGACCTCCATTACCGGGCTACTGATATTACTTATTCCTCAAAAGGAACTCATTTTACCGTTACAAAGTACGATGGAACCTCTGTGGAAATGCAGACGAAGCTGCTTGGCCGTCATAATATTTACAACATCCTCGCAGCGGTAGCCATTGGATCAGAGAAGGGTATTTCCCTTGAAAAGATTGCACAAGCAGTCAAAAAGGCACAGCCTGTTCCGCACCGTCTTGAACTTAAAAAGCCGAATGGAAACATCACGATCATTGATGATGCCTTTAACTCCAATCCGGTTGGTTCAAAGATGGCTCTTGAGGTTCTGGGACAGATGCCAGAATACAAGATTCTGATTACTCCCGGGATGATTGAACTGGGAGATAGAGAGTATGAATTAAACAAAGCGTTAGGGATGCACGCAGCTGACGCTTGTGACTTTGTTATTCTCGTCGGAAAAAAACAAACAATTCCTTTGCAGGATGGCTTAAAGGAAAAAGGGTACCCCGAATCCCAGTACTTTGTAGCAAGAAACCTGCAAGAAGCTTTAGACAAAATGAATGAGCTTGCAACTCAAAAATCAGTGGTTCTTTTAGAGAATGATTTACCCGATACATTCAATGAGTGAGAAATTAGGAGGAAAGCGGCATGAAAACTAGAGTCGGAGTATTTTTTGGCGGTGTCTCTGTTGAGCATGAGGTTTCTGTAATCTCAGCTCTCCAGGCCATCAATGAGATGGACAGCAGCCAGTATGAGGTTATACCAGTATATATAAGTAAGGATCGGAACTGGTATACGGGAGAACAGCTCCTGGATATTGATAAATATAAGGATATCAAAAAGCTTCTTTCAGAGGCTCAAAAGGTCATTGTCACGAAGAATGAGGCGGGCGGAGTTGCTCTGCAGAAAGACCCTGCCCCTAAATTTGGAAAGAAAATAATGGCTGAGATTGATGTAGCTTCCCAATCATTCACGGTACATTTGGAGAAGACGGCGTGCTTCAAGGGTTATTTGAATTGTTTGACCTGCCTTATGTTGGCTGTGATGTTCCATCATCTGCTGTTGGAATGGATAAAATTCTCATGAAGCAGGTATTAAGGGACTCAGGTCTGCCGATTCTTGATTACGTATGGTTTTATAATAGCCAGTGGAATGCAGACAGCGAGGATTTTATCGAAGAGATAGAAGAAAGGCTTCAATATCCGGTAATTGTCAAGCCGGCTAATCTTGGCTCTAGTGTGGGAATCAGCAAAGCAGGAAACCGGGAAGAATTAGAAACAGCTGTAGAGGAAGCCATGGAATTTGCCGCCAAAATTGTTGTGGAACGAATGGTGACCGATATGAAAGAGGTAAACTGCTCTGTCTTAGGAGATTACGAGGATGCAGAAGCTTCCGTTATTGAAGAAGTTCTGAAAACCGAAGAAATCTTGAGCTACCAGGACAAATATCAAGGTGGCGGTAAAGGAGGAGGCGGAGCCTCTAAAGGAATGGAAAGCACAGACCGTATTATTCCTGCAGACATTCCAGGAAACCTTGAAGAAGAAGTGAAAGACCTTGCCATTGATACATTTCAGCTTCTTGGCTGCAGCGGCGTCTCTCGTATTGATTTCCTTATTGATAACAGCGAACAAAGAGTATATATAAATGAAATTAACACCATTCCCGGTTCTTTATCTTTTTACTTATGGGATCCAGCTGGAAAAGACTTCAAGCAGCTTACTCACCAAATGATTCAATTTGCTTTAAAGCGTAAAAGAGAAAGAGAAAAGCTTACGTTTTCGATTGATTCTAACTTATTTTCTTTGCATAGTGCTCAAGGAGCAAAAGGTGGAAGCAAAGGCGGCTCAAAATCGAGTAACCGTTAGGAAAGCTAAAAGAGGCAGCCATCAAAGGCAGCCTCTTCCCTTTTTTTAAAAGAAATAAAGAGATTTTAAATTTTTTCTCTAAAAATAGTAATAACCTATTGATTTATAATATAGTTTGATATATAATATTTTTTGTCAGTGAGACAATATATATTCATTTCAACATGGCCCGTTGGTCAAGTGGTTAAGACACCGCCCTTTCACGGCGGTAACACGGGTTCGAATCCCGTACGGGTCACCACTACTTTTGCTCTCATGGAAGAGGGCTTTGTTTTTTTCTTAAAATATAATTGAGGTTGACATGGAAACCTTAATATGTTTTAATTGGAAGGTATCTTTTTTGGAGGGGTAGCGAAGTTGGCCAAACGCGGCAGACTGTAAATCTGCTCCCTCTGGGTTCGGCGGTTCGAGTCCGTCCCCCTCCACCATTTTATTTATATGGACGAGCCATTAGCTCAGTTGGTAGAGCATCTGACTTTTAATCAGAGGGTCGGAGGTTCGAATCCTCCATGGCTCACCATTTACTTAATAGTTGCCCATTCATGGACGTGTTAGAGTCGGCTTTTTTGCCGACATGTTTTAATATGGTTTACATAAGTACGGATTCTCGTTTGTCTTCTTGCATGCGGGAGTAGTTCAGTGGTAGAACACCACCTTGCCAAGGTGGGGGTCGCGGGTTCGAATCCCGTCTTCCGCTCCATAATCTGCGGGTGTAGTTTAGTGGTAAAACCTCAGCCTTCCAAGCTGATGTCGTGGGTTCGATTCCCATCACCCGCTCCATATAAGAAGGGGCCTTAGCTCAGCTGGGAGAGCGCCTGCCTTGCACGCAGGAGGTCAGCGGTTCGATCCCGCTAGGCTCCACCAATAATGATAACGATCCTTAGTGATGCACTAAGGTTTTTTTGTGTTTTTATACATACCATAGTTCAGGAAGCAAAAGAAAATGAACGCATGTTTAGAGACTGTCATCGGTAAAACAGCTTTCCCAAAGAACAAGAGAAGAAAAAAATATCCCTCAGTCATCACTGAAGGTAATTAATGCTTTGCAAAATAAGAGTCATATTTATTTAATAATGAGTCGAGTTTCTTGCTTAGTTGAACGACCTCGTTGGAGAACAGAGGCTTACTCCACGCTTCTTTATTCAATTGCTCCCTGATCATCTCAATTTCATTGATGAGGCTTTCTTCCGGCACAATCTTCACCTCTTTCTCCACTTTTTCCTAAATATGGTATACCCCCAATTTAGGAAAAGCAAACATTACAAATAGCATATTTTTAAAAAATCTTCCATATGCATATCTTGGTGCGAAAAAAATTTTGGTACAATAAGGAAGATTGATTTTCTTATCGAGATAATGAAACTTTAAAGCTCCTTCTTTCGTAGAAGAAGGACCCGAGCTGGGCGGAGGTTGAGATAATGGATGCCCTGGTAAAACGGCTGATTAAAGAAGTGAAAAACGGGGATCAAGAGGCGTTTGCAGAATTGATCGATCTTTATAAAGATAAAGTATACCAAATTGCTTATCGTATGACAGGAAACGCTCATGAAGCACAGGATGTTGCACAGGAAGCTTTTTTAAGAGCTTATGCCAATATTGAAAGCTTTGATGAGCAAAGGAAGTTTTCTACCTGGCTGTTCCGCATTGCTACAAATTTATGTATTGACCGCTTACGGAAAAAGAAGCCTGATTATTCACTGGATGCAGAGGTGAAAGGTACAGAGGGCGTCACCGGTTACTCACAGGTTGCAGCAGCAGGGCCATTGCCTGAGGAAGAAGTGGTAACTGTAGAAATGCAGGAGTGGATTCAAAAGGAAATTTCTTACTTGCCTCCTAAATACAGGTCAGCTATTATTTTAAGGTACATAGAAGATTTGCCCATAAAACAAATTAGTGACATATTAGATCTGCCGGCAAATACCGTGAAAACTCACTTGCATAGAGGAAGGGAAGCGTTAAGAAAGCGACTTGGCGGCGCATGATGAAGGGAGGGAGTTACCATGGCTTGTGATCACTACCATGATCGAGTGCTAAAAAGATATTTTAACGAAGAGTTAGACGCGAAAGAAAGAGCCTCGTTCTATGAGCACTTAAAAAAGTGCAGCACTTGCCATTCCCATTATCATGAAACAACAAAAACAATAGCTTTTATACAAAGTGCCTCGCATTTAGAGGCTCCTGGCTCTTTCACAGCCAGTGTAATGGAACAGCTCCCTAAAAAAGAAAAAGAGCTGCCTGGAAAAATGGGCGTATAACCACCCGGTGGCTGCAGCCTCTGCTATCTTTCTTCTTTTAATGTCTTCAAGTCTATTTTCAATATGGAATGATCAATCCGGCCAGGAAATATCGGTCCAGGGGAGCGGGAATGTTCACATCAATAAAGAAAACGGAATGGTTGTCATTCCTGAAGATGAAGTGGTAGAAGGAGACTTAATTGTCCAAAATGGCAGTGTTGAAGTCCATGGTGAAGTTTTAGGAGACTTAACCGTGATTAATGGAGAGCCTATTTGGCATCAGCCGGGGAAGTAGCCGGAGAAATTGAAGAGGTGGATCAGGTGCTGGAGTGGATCTGGTACCATGCAAAAAGACTCACTGGGATATCCTGTCTGGAAACGAGGAATAGCCATCCGCTGACACCGGGTGGTTTTTCATGATTAAATAGTGGTAAGGCAAGAAAGCTGTACTCTGACCAAGAAAGAAACAAAACTTTTGGAGCACCGAAGAAGCAAAACGGCTCCTAAGGATTTTATGCTATAATATATTGGTCGTTGGTTAGCTTTTTCCGTAAAGAAGAAAATGGAGGAAGAGCGATGTTCCCTATTGGAGAAGATATTCAATTCCTTACCTGGCTTGGAAGGATTGTCGATATATTATTAGTCACATATGTCATTTACAAAATGATTATGGTAATCCGGGGGACCCGGGCGGTACAGCTTGTTAAAGGGATCACTGTGATTTTGGCTGTCTGGTTTTTGAGCAGCTTTTTTGGTCTGAGAACGTTACAGTGGATCATGTCACAGATGGTTACATACGGCTTGCTTGCCATTATCATAATCTTTCAGCCTGAATTAAGAAGGGCGCTGGAACAGCTGGGACGCGGCAGAATATTTGGCGGCAGAACGGCTCCAGAGGAAGAAAGCTCTTATAAGACAGTGGAGGCAATTATAAAGTCTGTAAATTACATGGCTAAACGCCGGATCGGGGCGCTGCTGTCCATTGAAAAGGAAACAGGTATGAATGATTACGTAGAAACCGGTATCCCCATGAATGCAAGCATTACTTCGGAGCTTTTGATTAACGTATTTATTCCAAACACCCCCCTCCATGATGGGGCTGTCATTATTAGAAACAATGAAATATCAGCTGCTGCCTGCTACCTGCCTTTATCTGAGAATCCATTTATCTCGAAGGAGCTAGGTACAAGGCACCGAGCTGCTCTTGGCATCAGTGAAGTAACCGATAGTTTGACCATAGCTGTATCAGAGGAAACAGGAAGCATATCCGTCACGAAAAACGGAGACCTTCACAGAGATATTGATGAAGAAACACTAAGAGCAATGCTTGAAAAGGATTTAGTAATAGATCAAAAGCAAAATGGTTCTACTCTCTGGCAGTGGGGAGGGAAAAAGAATGGATAAACTTTTCAACAATCATTGGTTTATTAAGTTTATTTCATTAATGATTGCTGTGATGCTCTATACAATGGTAAACATGGAGAATGTTAATAATCAGCCGGGAGCACTCCCAACAGTAAACGAAACCACACATATGATCGAAGATGTGGAAATAGAAGCATATTATGACGATGAACAGTACGCAATTGTAGAGATAGCAGAAACAGTTGATATCACTCTTACAGGACCCCAGAGCTCTATTACTATGTTTTTGGTGAACCCGAATTATGAGGTCTATGTAGATTTAGAAGACCGGGGAGAAGGCATTCATCATGTTAATATTCAGCATAGCGGGTTTCCTGCAGAGCTGGCTGTGTCCATTGTTCCTCAAAACATTCAGGTAGAACTCCAGGAGAGGGAAACCGTTTCTCTACCTGTAGAAGTGGAATTGCAGAATACTGAGGGAGTGGAAGATGGCTATACTTTAGGCGCCCCCCAGGTGTCCCCGTCAGAAGTAGAAGTGACAGCACCGAGGGCAGTCCTTAATCAAATTAGTTCAGTAAGGACTTTTATTGATGTAGCAGGAACAAACGAAAGAGTAGAAACTACAGGAACCGTAGCTGTATATGACGAATTTGGCAACGAGCTGAATGTAGAGGTGAATCCTGAAACCGTAGATGTGGAAATTCCTGTAACAAGCCCATTTGTCTCTGTACCTGTTAATTTAACAAGGGAAGGCAGCCTGGAAGAAGGATTGACCATAGTAGATTTAGAACTTGAACCTACTGAGGTGACGATCTTTGGGCCTCAGGAAGTAATCGACGATATACAAGTGGTCGAGGGTGTGGTGTTAGACTTGTCTGCCATAACTGAAAGTCAGACGTTAGAGCTGGAGGTAGAACCCCCTCCAGGAGTAGAAGAGGTAAGACCGAATACCGTCACTGTCACAATAGAAGTGGCAGATGAGGAAGAAGCAACGATCGAAGATGTCCCTATTGAAATTGAAGAAGGGGAAGATGGTGACACCATTGAAATTACTGATCCGGAAGAAGAAACTACGGACGTAGATGTTTACGGGTCAGAAAGTGAACTGGAAGCCATTGAAGAGGAAGATATTCGTATCATTGGTGAAGTAGAAGAAGGGAAGATGGTGAACAAACAGTCCCTTTAGAAGGTGAAGGACCAGAAGAAATCACAGTGGAACCTGAAGTGGAAGAAGCTGAGGTAGAAATATCTGAAGAAGAAGAACAAGATAACAATGATGAAGAAGAAAATGGGAACGATAATGATGACGAAACCGAAGAGTAGGGTCATGTGAGTTGGTCATTGAAGGAGAGATAGTAAATGGGAAAGTATTTTGGCACTGATGGTGTAAGAGGCGTAGCAAATACCGAGCTGACTCCTGAATTAGCATTTAGGCTTGGCCGTGCGGGCGGCTATGTATTAACAAAGGATGTTGAACAGCCAAAAATCGTTATAGGAAGAGATACAAGAATTTCAGGCGAAATGTTTGAAGGAGCATTAATTTCCGGGCTTTTATCTGTGGGAGTCGAAGTAATGAGACTGGGTGTTCTTTCTACTCCTGGTGTAGCTTTTTTAACGAAAGCATTGAGTGCTCAAGGAGGAATCATGATTTCTGCTTCTCATAACCCAGTAGAAGACAATGGCATTAAATTCTTTAGTTCCGATGGATTTAAATTATCTGAAGCCATGGAACAAGAAATTGAGAATCACCTTACAGGAGAAGATGAGTTGCCTCGTCCAACAGGAAAGAGCCTTGGTGTGGTAAATGATTATTTTGAAGGCGGACAGAAATACCTGCAGTTTTTGAAACAAACGGTTCAGGAGGATTTCTCTGGTCTTCACATTGCGTTGGATTGTGCACACGGAGCAGCTTCTTCCCTTGCTCCACATTTGTTTGCTGATCTGGAAGCTGATATTTCAACGATTGGAAACAATCCGGACGGAATCAACATAAACGAAGGTGTGGGCTCTACTCATCCAGAGACACTATCTGCATTCGTAAAAGAAAAGGGCGCTGACTTGGGGCTTGCCTTTGATGGAGATGCTGACCGCCTGATTGCAGTTGATGAGAATGGCAGCATTGTTGACGGGGACCGGATTATGTTTATCTGTGCAAAGTACCTGAAGTCAGAGGGGCTTTTAAACGACAATACACTAGTCACTACGGTAATGAGTAATCTAGGATTGTATAAGTCTCTTGAAACTCTGGGAATAGAAACTAAGCAGACTTCTGTGGGAGACAGGTACGTAATGGAAGAAATGCGTAAAGGCGGCTACAGTTTAGGCGGTGAGCAATCCGGGCATATTATTTTCCTCGATTACGTGACAACCGGAGATGGGATGTTAACAGCTCTCCAACTTGCAAACATTGTTAAAGCAACGGAGAAGCCTCTTTCACAGTTAGCTGCTGAAATGGATAAATTCCCTCAAAAGCTTGTCAACGTGCCTGTAGTGAACAAGGAAGAAATCCACTCCAATACAGTAATCAATGAGGCTATCGAGCGGGTTGAAAGCGAAATGGGGGGCAATGGGCGTATCCTCGTCCGTCCTTCTGGTACAGAATCTCTTGTAAGAGTGATGGCAGAGGCTGAGACAGAAGAACTTTGCTCAAAGTATGTAGATGAAATTGTAAAGATTGTAGAACAGCAGATGGGCCGCACTCAATAGACAAAAACACAGCACAGGCTGACTCACAATAGAGCCGGCCTGTGCATATTTTTATATTACAGACCTGCTATAAAGTTTTAACAGTAGGCTTTTCCCTTGTTTACTAAAGTGAAATCAAGGGTAAGTGTTCATTAGTTTGCCATTTTTATTAAAAGAACTAGACAAATTTACAATTGACCGGCAGGAGTCATTATAGTAAGATTATCCCAGATTCTAAAATGGAAAGGAGAGAAAAAGAAAGCAAGAAGTCATAAAAGCGCCCGGACTGTTCCTGAAACGGTGAGAAAAGGAGCAGTTGACGAGGAGGAGGTTTATCGAGTGATCGGCGGATACCTCCCGGATGCAGTGTCACATCCGAAAGCTCCTGGTAAAGCAGAGAGGCAACTCTTTGTACAAAAGCTGGAGTAATGACACGTTAGAAATAGAGAACGATTCCCAGCCTGCAGACGGCCAGAGGGAAATCATTTAAAAAAAGAGAAGAGCGGGGCAGGATGCCCCGTGCAAACCTGCCCTGTTTTATGGGAGGTATTAATGTATGTGTGGTATTGTTGGATATGCTGGAAATGAGGAAGCAAAAGATATACTAATTAAGGGTCTTAAGAAACTTGAATACAGAGGCTATGATTCAGCTGGGATTGCCTTAGCAGCAGAAGACGGAGTAAAGCTCTACAAAGAAAAAGGACGAATTGCCACCCTTGAGGAATCAATTAACGGGGACGCTTCAGGAACTCTCGGGATTGGTCACACACGCTGGGCTACACACGGACCGCCAAGCCAGTTAAATGCCCACCCCCATCAAAGCTCTTCTGGTCGATTTACACTTGTTCATAATGGCGTGATAGAAAACTATGCTCAATTGACACGTGAATATTTACAAGATGTCGACCTTGCCAGTGACACAGATACTGAAGTCATTGTGCAGCTTGTAGAATTGTTTGTGGAAGAAGGCATGAATGTAGAAGAGTCTTTCAGTAAAACACTTTCCCTGCTCAAAGGTTCTTATGCTACGGCTCTTGTAGATAAAGAAAATAACGATACGATCTATGTAGGGAAAAATAAGAGCCCGCTTCTTGTAGGGGTTGGTGATGGGGTTAACGTTGTAGCATCTGATTCAATGGCTATGCTGCACGTTACAAAAGAATTTGTGGAGCTAATGGACCAGGAAATGGTGATTGTTACTCGTGACAAGGTTGAAATTAAGAGCCTTGAGGGCGAGATTATTTCCAGAGAGTCTTTCACCGCAGAGCTTGATGAGAGTGATACGGAAAAAGGCACCTACTCTCATTTTATGGCAAAAGAAATTGATGAACAGCCTTTCGTTATTCGAAATATCATCCAAAAATATCAAAATGATTCTGGTGACATAAAGCTTGAACAAGATATTCGCTCGGCTGTGAATGAGGCTGACCGCGTTTATATCATTGCTGCTGGAACTAGCTACCATGCAGGTCTTGTTGGAAAAGAACTCATGGAAAAGGTGGCAAAAAAACCGGTAGAAGTCCATATTGCAAGTGAATTTTTGTACAATGAGCCGATGTTATCAGAAAATCCGCTCTTTATCTTTATCTCACAAAGCGGCGAAACAGCAGACTGCCGCGGCGTGCTTGTAAATATCAAGAAAAAAGGCTTTAAGTCTTTAACGATTACGAATGTTCCAGGATCTACCCTTTCCCGTGAAGCAGACTTCACTCTTCACACCTATGCAGGCCCGGAAATAGCAGTTGCTTCTACAAAAGCCTACACTGCCCAAATGGCTGTATTTTCCATTTTGGCTATGGATGCGGCAAGAGCACAGGGGATTGATACGGACTTTGATGCAATTTATGAACTTGGTATTGTGGCAAACGCGATGGAAACCCTTTGCGATCAGAAGGATACCATGGAGCAGATTGCGAGGGACTACTTGCTGGAAACCCGTAATTGCTTTTTCATCGGCCGTGCCTTTGATTACCATGTTGTCTTGGAAGGTGCATTAAAGCTGAAAGAAATCTCTTATATCCAAGCAGAAGGGTTTGCAGGTGGAGAACTGAAGCACGGTACCATCGCTTTAATTGAGGATGGGACCCTGTGATTGGCCTTGCTACTCAGGAGCATGTGAATCTGAACATTCGCGGTAATATTCAAGAGGTAGCAGCACGAGGAGCAAATGTATGCTTGATTTCAATGGAAGGAATGGAAGAAGAAGAAGATAACATCGTCCTTCCAAAAATCCATGAATATATGACTCCTCTTGTAAGTGTTATTCCATTGCAGCTGATTTCCTACTTTGCAGCTCTTCACAGAGGATGCGACGTGGATAAACCACGTAACCTGGCAAAGTCGGTTACTGTGGAATAGAGGCTGTTTCATACAAACCCTGATCGTTGGTAAACGATCAGGGTTTTTTTATGCTCTTTCCGCTTTTCGTTTCCACGCTAAAAAGGCTGTTTCAACCGGCAGGGAATGGAAAAATTTCAGCAGGAAATCACTAGGTATTTCAATGGTTTTTATCTTAATCAAACGTTTGTTTAATCAAACATCCCTACACATTTGATGCTGGCTCCAATACTATTTATTGTTCAATATACCCTCGATCTCTTGTCCAATAGGTTAATCGCTTTTTATATTTCCTCTCTTTTCACACGGTTGTTTTCCTCACTGTCTAACCCCATAATTCAGTTCATTTTTAAGTAGACATAAACTTTTTTCGTCTATTCTCCCGATTCTTTCCTTCATTATGGGTAAGAACTTACTAACATTTTTTCCTGTTCAGTAAGTTGATTGTTAAAAGCATAAAGTGAGCCGAGAAGTACAAAATAGATGGAGAAATAACATGGGGATGTGATGATGTGAAAACAGTATTGAAAATGATCTCACTTCTTATTCTTTTTTCCCTGGCAGTGAGTAGTTCAGCAGAAGCGGCTGCCATGAAGGAATCAGATCAAATGTACAAACCAGGTATCTCTTCTCATTCCCCGCTTGAACATATGGTGCGAGAGCAGCCATTTGGCGAAATGCTATTTTGGCCGGAAGTTCGAATTCTTATGCCCGGGAAAGCCCAATTTCAGGTTACAGATCTTGATACTGGTCTCACTTTCAAAGTACAAAAACGAGCTGGCAAACAACACGCCGATGTACAACCATTAACAACAAGCGACACAGAAATCATGAAAGAAATATATGAAGGAAAGTGGAGCTGGAAACGTAGAGCAGTACTTGTTCATCTTGATGGACGCATGATCGCCGCTTCCATGAATGGTATGCCTCATGGGGCAGGAGCTTTGTCAAACGGATTTCCGGGCCACTTTTGTATTCACTTTGCAGGAAGCACCACGCACCGAAAGAATAACATGGATCCTGCTCATCAATTCATGGTCTTAAAGGCGGCGGGAAAACTTGAGGAGTATCGCAATAAAATGGGCCCATATGAAGTAGTTGAGTTATTTCTTACCGCTCTTCACCAGGATGACTTGTATCTGCTACGGGTTGCACGACCAGAATACATTACACAAAATGGGAAGGAAATCTTACAGGAAATAAGCAAAATCAGTATTGTTTCAAAGCACGTTGAAGCCGAGGAGATAATGCTTACCCCTGTCTTTGCACTTGAAGTGCCAGTGAAGCTTAAATATTCAGCTCATAGAGAAGGGACAAGGAGTGATTTATTTACCTTTGGCTTAAAAAAAGATATCTTAACAAATCGGTGGGAGATGTACTGTGAGGATTTCTTAGAGCGATAAATAAAAAGAATTTTTACTCTCCAGGAGGAGGGGGAAATTAAATCCTGCAGGACATTTACCCTTTTAGGTTAGGTCTTCCCACAGGCCATAGAAGTAATATATTTCTGATAAAATAGTATTGGCATTCTGTGCTTCAATTCCTCCTTTTATTCGAGAAAGGGAGCCTTTAATTTCATTTATTATGTCTCGTTCTGCACTAAACTGCACCCTCTTAGAAATTTGATCCCATGCTTGCAAAGCCTTTTCATGTTCACTTGCAGCTTCTTCCCATCTCTCCTCTTGTATATATTGTTCTATATTTTCTACGTGAAAAAGCACATCGTCACTTTTACCGATTGGTTCTTTCAACCACCCGCCACTGGTCATTAAGAGTAAGGAAGCAACAAAAAACAGAGCTGGAACAAGGTAAAGAAAGAATTTTCTCATGAAAGCTACCTCCTTATAACATTCCCTTGTTAGTAAGGTCCTTTGTAGTCACTGATATTTAATTTATCAGTTATGTTATCCTCAAACTTATCAACGTAAAATAAATCATTCGGAAGCAGTGCAGCATAGGAAACCTCTTTTAATGAATGTATCCCCTTTTTCTTTAATTGCTCCATTAGCCAATCCTCATCTTTTTTTCGCTGAGATAAATTCTGTGTAATAATCTTTCCATCCACAATCAGCTCGGTAGTGAGTTGCGGCGGTTGGCCTGGAAGGTTAAAATCTTTTTTCTGAACCGGTTGGTAGTCTGAGTGGGGGAGAACAGAAACAGAGCCGTCGGGTTCTAAAATTGCAATTCCTACTTGCACAGGAGAAAAGATATTTTTTGAGCGAAGCTGCTGCATAAGTTCATCTTTTGTTATTCGTACCTTTGACAGATTCTTTTCCAAAATCATTCCATTTTGCATAAGTACGACCGGCTCTGAATCCTGAACTTTAGACAGGAAACGATTTTTATTGCCAATAAATTGGAGAATAATAGTCAAAACAATAAAAACCGTTAAAGCAATCCAGTGTACCAAGGCTTTTGAGGAAAGATCGGTGGCTAGCGTAGCAGCAATTGATCCTATCGTAATTCCGTTTATGTAATCAAACATTGTAAAATTCCCAATAAGCTGTTTCCCAACTAATCTCGCGTATAAAAGTATAGTAAAAAAGTAATGATCGATCGAACGAGAACTACCAGGGGCTCCTGCATAAACAATCTCACCTTCTTACTCTGATAAACATAAATCCCCTGCTTTTTGCATTTATACCACTGATCTTTCTGGATAGAAACAGGCTCTCACCCCCATGGTTACGGTGCTTTTATGACGGGTTATAGAATTCCGAAGAAAGGCCAAAGGGCGGCAGGTAATGAAAAGATTTGTTTACTTTGGGAACCTCCTGCTATTATGGAAGTATTCTTAGAGAAAGAAGTGAGACCGTTTGGAAAAGTTACAAATAGGAACTAGTAATATCAGCGCTTCAGGGATTGGTTTGGGCTGTATGAGGTTAAGCACTCTTTCTAAAAAGGAAGCTGCCAGAGTTATTCAAAATGCAGTGGAAGCCGGTGTCGATTTCTTTGATCATGCAGATATTTATGGAAAGGGAAAAGCAGAAGAGACGTTTGCCGAGGCAATCAAACTGACCTCCATACAGCGTGAAGATATTCTTCTTCAAACGAAATGCGGGATCAGGAAAGGCTATTTTGACTTTTCAAAAAACATATTATTGAATCAGTAGACGGCAGTCTTCAAAGGCTGCAAACAGATTATATTGATATATTGCTCCTTCATCGTCCTGATGCTCTTATGGAACCAGAAGAAGTAGCAGAAGCGTTCAGTATTCTTGAGAAAAGCGGGAAAGTACGTCAGTTTGGGGTAAGCAATCAAAACCCTATGCAAATAGAACTTCTAAATCAATACATAGAGCAAAATTTAATCATAAATCAGCTTCAATTCAGCCTCATGCATACTGTCATGCTTGATGCAGGGCTTAATGTAAATATGCAAAACAGTGCTGGTATTGTGCGGGATAGTAGTGTTATGGATTATTGTCGTTTACATAATATGACCGTACAGGCTTGGTCTCCTTTTCAGTATGGAATGATACAAGGTTCATTTGTAGGAAATGATCAGTTTCCAGAGGTGAACACGAAACTGCAGGAGCTGGCAGAGCAGTATAACATCACAGCTTCGGCTGTTGCGATTGCGTGGATTCTTCGTCACCCTGCAAAAATTCAACCTATTGTTGGAAGCATGAACTGAACGGCTATTGGATATAGTCAAAGCCTCAGAGGTTAAACTGACAAGAAAAGAGTGGTATGAGTTATACCGAGCAGCAGGAAATGAGCTGCCATAAGACGAGCAAAAGACTCTTTCCACAACTCATGGAGAAGGGTATGGAAGAGAAGGCAAGAGGATAGGACAAAAACTGGCTAAGAAGGAGGCTGGGACAAAACTCAGCTAAATAGAAGGACCCTCACCGTCGGTGAGGGCTTTTGCTATAGGAAGTATTTTAAACAGTTGATTGTTCAAAAATACACTCGCTTGCACCTAAAAGCACAAGTACAACATCCGTTCAAGCTAAGGCTTCAGCTAACCGGGGAAAATCGCCGCTAAATCTTCAGCTCATGCTTTTCCCGCAGGTAAATTTTGATCAGCCGACGACAAAAATTTACCCTTTATGATTTTACAACAGTCTGACTTTGTTCATGGAGCATTAAATCTACTGGAGAAGCAGTCGTTCTTTTTACATTGGAAATAATCAAGCCGCTCTTAGGAAACGTTGGAATACGGGTCATATCATACTCAAGATCTTGTTCAGGCACCTTGTAATTAATGTTTTCTGTCAGGTACTTAAAACAAGAGCGCATAACCATGACCGTCATCCATTCACCGGCACAACGGTGTCCGGCATGATGGTCGCCTCCGCCTTGAGGAATAAAGGCAAAAGGACTTTCCTTCCAATCTTTGAACCTTTCTGGCCAGAATTCATCTGCGTTCTCCCACAGGTCCGGATGCCGATTGGTTCCAAATAAATCCAATACGACAAGCATATCTTTTTTGAATTTATAACCGTGCCATTCAAAGTTCTTCTTCACCTTGGCCGCCATGGCAGGTGCAAAAGGATAGTAACGGCGAACTTCCTGGGCAAACATTTGGCTGTAGTTGTCTTTATCTGCCTTCAGTTTGTCTGTCACCTCCGGATTCTCATGGAGTGCAAGAACACCAAAGGCAATATAATAGGCAGCAGCAATCAGCGGACGGTAGGAATTATTCAGATCGACTGAAGCCGATTTTAAATCAAGCTTTTTTCCATTTTGTTCTGTGTGGTGAGCAACAATATAGAGAGCGGTATTTGGATGAACTTCTAACTTCCCGGCCCGCACTTTTTTTATTATTCCCTGGAGCCACTTCTCATGGCTGTCTCTGGCACTAACCCCTTTTTTAAAGATGGCTGCAGAACTGCCGACACCAGAACCTCCGAAATCAACCATGTCCACCAGCTCCTGGGTTCGCTCTTTAATTTCCTCTTCCTTCAAAGGCAGCCCGGCCCAGCGCATGCCTGCTACTGCAAAGACTTCTTGAATCTCGTTGAGAAGCACCACTTCATCTTTCTTTCCCCACTCTATTGCTTTATTGTCCAGCTCTTCAACGGCAATTCTTTTCATATCCTCAAGCCGTTCAGGAGTCATCATTGCCAGAAACATCCGCTTACGGTGCTTGTGGGCTTCCCCGTCCTGCTCATGGACACCGCCTTCGCCGAGTAACGATTTTTTCAGAGGTTTTGGGAGAGCTCCTTTACGTTTAAATTTGTCATTATCATAAAACACTCTGGCTGCTTCTTCACCGGCCATGCAGACTGTTTTTTGTCCGATCAACCGAGTTTCAAAAATATCAGACCCCAGCTTTTCACGTCTTCTTGGGATAAAATGAAATCCTTCTTTGATGAGTGATAGGGTCTTGTCGAACCCTTTTTCACGTGGAATAGGTGTTTTTACTTTCACAGGCTCCAACTCCTCTTTCACATTTTAAATTCATCATTCATAGAGGCTATGTACTCTCTGGAAGCGGCTTAAAATACTCTATTTATAATAATTACCCTTGGCAAGTGAAGATAAACGCTTGATTGCTTCCTGTGTATCGGGTTAACCGAATCGTCATCATTTACTTTAGAAAACATGGACAATGTACATGAAAAATCTTTACCTTACTCATACTACAGATGGGAGGTTGAAGGCCATGAAAGGTACATATTTGCTATTATCTATTATCATTGCTTTCGCTCACAGCGGAACAAGTGAATTATCTGTAAAAAATGAAGGGGAAGTCGTAGGTGTTCTTCCTAAGGAAGTGATTACAGAACCATTGCTTGGTGAGCCTGTCATTGATCATGAAAAAATAGAGGAATTTTTAGATAGGATGGAACAACGTGTATACCAAGGGCCGGTAAATGCCTCCATTGATAAAGGGGAAAATATTATCCCGGGAAAAGAAGGATATAACTTGACCGGAAGGCAATGTTCGGTAGAGTGTCACAATTTTATTACAGCGGTGGTTCGACTGTAGTAAGCGCTCCTCTCATCCCTATTCACCCAAAAGTTGACGTGGAGCTCTTATCGGAGATTCGTGAAAAACAGATTGGGCAGTACATTACTTACTTCAATCGAAAAAAGAAGGAGAGAGCAACAAATATTTCTCTTGCCGTAGAGGCGATCAATAATCATGTCGTATTTCCAGGAGAGACATTTTCATTTAATGAAGTAGTGGGGCAGCGAACAAAAGAAAAAGGTTATTTATCAGCCCTATTATTATTAAAGGAAAAATGTATGATGGGATAGGCGGAGGGATCTGCCAGGTTTCTTCAACCTTGTTTAACGCTGTAGACAAAGCAGGTATGGAAATTACCCAAAGGTACACTCATAGTAAACGGGTTTCCTACGTTCCCCCTGGAAGAGATGCTACAGTCAGCTGGCATGGTCCTGATTTCACCTTTAAAAACGGGTATAACCAGCCAATTCTTCTTCGGGCTAAAACGGTCGGCGGTATGGTAGTGGTGCAAGTGTTCTCCTCAGACAGGGTGAATGCAGAACCTAGAGATATAAATTAGGGTTTCATTTATATAATCAACATTCAGGCTTCTTTTTTGAAGATGAAGATTCGGAAAAATGGTTTACCCCCAGAATAATAGTATTGACAATGATTATCAATTACCGTATAGTTGTGTTTAGATTGATAATCATTTTCATTTACATAGTTCAAGGGGGAAGAGAGTATGAAAAAGTACAGCAAGTATCTTCTTCTACTGGTTTTGGCAGCTTTTCTAATTATCGCTGCTGCTTGCGGCCAGGAAGAGGAGCAGGATGCTTCCGGTGATAATGATGCCGGCGGAGATGCAGAAACAGAAGAAACAGAAGATACGGATGAAACGGAAGAAGCGGCTAGTGAATTAGACGGGGAACTTGTGGTATACTCGGCTAGGAACGAACAATTTGTGCAGGCTCTATTGGACAAATTTTCTGAAGAAACAGGCATTGAAGTAAGCGCGTTACATGAAGCAGAGCCTCTTCAATTGCAAGAAGAAGCAGGGAATGTACAAGCAGACGTGTTTATTTCTAATGACCTAGGAGCCTTAGAATATTTAAATCAAGAGGGTTTACTAGAGGCATCTAACCCTGAAAACGTTGAATCCATAGACAGCCAGTACCGTGCTGAGAATAATGAGTGGGTAGCAATTTCTGCAAGAGCCCGCGGTTTTATTTACAATAAAGATATGGTTTCCGAAGATGAAGTGCCATCAAGCATGGAAGATTTATTCGATGCTGAGTGGGCAGACGTAGAGAATGGCTATGCCATTACCCGTGGCGGCAATGGCGGTATGATCGGAAATGTTTCAGCTCTTCGTTATGAGTGGGGCGATGAAAGAACAGCAGAATGGATCGAATCCATCCAGGAAAATGCTGCAGGAATCTTCGAGGGTCATGGTGATATCCGTCGAGCTGTGGGTGCGGGTGAACATGCCTTTGGACTTGTTAACAACTATTATTATCATCAGCAGTTAGAAGAGCCAACTGATAATAATGTCGGTTTTGTCTACCCTGACCAGGAAGAAGGGAGATGGGAGCCATTGCGAACGCAGCTGGTGTAGGAATGGTTGCCGGTGGACCGAATGAAGAAAATGCAAGGGCATTTATGGACTGGGTTCTTGAAGAAGAGAACCAGCTTGCTTTCGTTGGGGAGTCACTAGAACTTCCTATAAATCCGGAACTTGATCCGCCGTACGAAGAAGCTGTAAGATTTGATGAGCTTAAGATCCAGGATATGCCATTAAGAGAACTTGGAAACTATTTTGAAGATACTAGAATGTTGATTGAAGATTCTGGTCTTGACCTTGATTTAAGATAGAGTTTTCCACATATAGGAGAGGGCATAATGAGCATGAGGAAGAATGAAAATAGACAACTAGATAATGATCAACATGCCAAGGTTGGGGAAAATACTTCTCCAACCCTTCTCCGTTTCTTGAGAAGGCGCTGGCTGGGAGTTTGGCGTGGGAATCCTCCAGGGCCATTTCTTCTTACGCTTGGGATCCTTGTCGGTCTGCTTATGTCTGTCCCAATCATTTACGTCATTTGGAGGTCGCTTTTTGCTGGAACAGACCGCTGGATGAGGCTCCTGGATGGCAGAATTCCACAGCTTTTGTGGAATACTCTTTCATTGACCTTTGCAGTTACCCTTTGTGCAGTTATTCTAGGAGTATCACTGGCCTGGCTTGTTGTGCGGACTGATGTACCTGGGAGGAAACTGCTCCAGTGGATGCTTGCTCTTCCGTTAGTGATCCCTCCCTATGTGGGAGCAGTGACATATATTATTGTATTTGGACCAAGTGGGTGGATGCGTGATCTTTGGAGAGAAACCCCTTGGCTGGTGAACATTTTTGGGGACTATCCTTTATCGATATATTCATTCTGGGGTGTCTTTTTCGTACTCACAATGTTTACCTACCCTTATGTCTTTCTCATAGCAAGTGCTTCTCTTCGAAAAATGAATCGTAATTTTGAAGAAGTTGCCCGGTCTCAAGGGATGAATACAAGGCAAGTGTTTTGGAAGGTGAATCTTCCTTTTCTTCGCGGCTATCGGAGCAGGGGCTATCCTGATCGCCTTGTATGTTCTCTCAGATTTCGGAGCCATTGCTATGCTCAGATACGTAACATTTACAGCGGCCATTTACTTTCAGCGGGCAAGCTTTGATACAGAATCCGCTTCTGTTTTAAGCCTGGTCCTCATTGTGTTGACTGTTATTATATTATGGATTGAATCCAGAACAAGAAAGAAAAATAAATTCTATCAAACTTCCAACACTTTTAGAGAGCCTGATATTTTGTCTCTTGGCAAGTGGAAACCAGTGGCTGTGCTTTTTATCGGGTTGGTTATTGTTTTCTCAATCCTATTGCCAATTAGCGTCTTAATTTATTGGACAATTATCGGATTGGACCGAGGAGCTGTGGATGCACGCTTTTTCGAGTTTGCGTGGAACAGTGTTCTCGTTTCAGGAATGGCGGCTTTATTATGTATGCTCCTAGCACTGCCGATCATTTACTTGCGTTCAAGGTATCCGTCGGTGATCTCCAGCAGTATTGATAAAATGAGCTACGCTGGCTACGCTCTGCCAGGCGTGATTGTAGCCTTAGGGTTTGTGTTTATTTTTAACAATCACTTTCCGTTCCTGTACAATACTTTTTATCTCATAGCGCTTGCTATGGTCGTACGATTCTTGCCGCAAGCGATGCAAGCAGGAGATGCATCACTCAGCTTAGTTTCTCCGAGAGTAGACGAGACAGCACGGAGCTTAGGCTATCCGCCATGGAAGGTAATGTTTAAAGTAATTATCCCTTCGATTCTGCCTGGGGTACTTGCCGGTGGCGCGCTCGTGTTCGTCAGTGCAATTAAAGAACTGCCTGCTACCCTGATGCTAAGGCCGCCTGGATTTGATACGCTGGCTGTGCGAATCTATTACGAAGCTTCTGAAGCTATTTATCATCAGGCTGCACCGGCTGCTTTGATTCTTATTTTGGTGTCGATTATTCCACTTCGATATATGTTGAAAAAGTATTGAAAAGCAAGGCAGAAAAAGAGACGAGCACATGTTGCTTGTCTCTTTTTTAACGTACCATATTCTAATTTTTAAATGTCCTAAAACATTCTGCTGAAAAAAGCATGACGACCAGGCCGAAAACAAAGGCATAGGTGGCGCTAAGCGCATGACCATCACCGTGGCTTTCAGGGATAAGCTCTTTATAAACAATATAAAGCATTGAGCCTGCAGCGAATGCCAGTCCAAGAGGGAGGAGGACATACACGTAAGCTGTGAGCCAAAAGCCGATGATGGCTGCAGCGACTTCAATAATACCAGTAAAAGCAGCAATCAAAAGTGCTTTCCAGCGAGGAACTTTTTGTTGGATAAGAAACAAAGCGATGATAAAGCCTTCCGGAGCATTTTGCAGGCCGATGGTAAAAGCGATCAACATTCCTAACCCTTCCACTCCACTAGCATAACTTACTCCTACCGATAGACCTTCTGGAATGTTATGAAGAGTGATTGCAGTAACAACGAGTATGGCTTGAGCAGGGTAAGGGTATGGGATGCTTTTTCCAGGTGATGTTTCTGTGTGGATATGAGGAATATTTTGCTCAAGAAAAGTAAGTCCCAGTACACCTATAAGCAGTCCGGCCGCAATAACAGGAAAGCCTGCTAATTCCAGTGCCTCGGGGATAAGTTCAAACGTAGATGCGGCTACCATTAATCCAGCGCTAAAGGCAATCAGAATATCTCTTGCTCTATGTGTTGCACTTGCCATAAAGAGTGCCGGCACGGCACCTGCTCCTGTAGCAAGAGCCGATAAAAAACTGGCAATAAGAAATTCTTCCATTCTTTCCTCCAGTCCTGCCGTTTTCTTATACCTTATTCAGTGCAAGGAAGGGATAGAAGAGCATGGACTATATAAATTTAAGAGACCTGTCTCTGGGGAAAAGTAATATATTGTGTTTAAAAAAGCCTGCAGTGTTCCTGCAGGCTTTGTAGATAGTTGGGTTTACTAGTTTATTGAAGAGCAGTTTCCAGGTTTTCAATGTTTCTTCTCATAAGACTAAAGTAGTCTTCCTCGTTTTCTTCATCCTCCTCGACCAAAGCCTCAAGATTATGAAGAAGTAAGGCTTCAGCTCCTACCTCATCTTGAACAACTTCAGCGACTTGAGGAGTAATGTTTTGTTCAAACATAACATACTCAATATCGTGATCCTCTGCGTATTGAATAATTTCTTCTAATTGTTTTTGAGAGGGCTCATTTGTAGGAGAAAGTCCAGATATTCCAAGCTGGTTTAATCCGTAACGTTGTTCCCAGTAGCCGTACCCTGCATGTGAAACGATAAATGTATCCTTATCTGCAGCTTCTACCATTGCTTCAAATTCTTCATGGAGGGTTTCAAGCTCCTGCTGGAGTTCTTCAAAATTGTTTTCAAAGGTCTCGCTTTCCTCAGGGTTAACCTCTACTAACGCCTCTTTAATGTTTTCTGCCATTTCTATGGATAAAACTGGGTCAAGCCAGACATGAGGATCTTCGTCTCCGTGGTCGTGTGAGTGTCCATGATCGTCATGGGAATGATCTTCATCTTCTTCATGGGCATGGTCATCGTGCCCGTGCTCATCATCATGCGCGTGCTCATCCTCTTCATGACCGTGGTCATCGTGTCCGTGCTCATCTTCCTCATGAGAATGGTCATCGTGCCGTGCTCATCTTCTTCATGGGCATGGTCATCGTGCCCGTGCTCGTCATCATGGTCGTGGTCATGGTCGTGATCATGGTCATGGTCGTGATCATGGTCATGGTCGTGATCATAATCAATCAAATCGATGCCTTCTACGGCTTTCACAACCTTCACATCTTCTCCTTGAAGAGTATCTTCAACTGCGTCAGCAAATCCTTCCATACCTGCTCCGTTGTACAGAAACATATCTGATTCGGCAATATCAATCATTGTCTGTGCAGTTGGTTCAAAGCTGTGGGCATCAGCGCCAACGGGCACAATATTAGTTACATTCACAGCGTCACCGCCGATACGATTCGCGAAATCCTCTAGAGCAAATAACGTAGTGTAAACATCAATTGTTTCAGTTTCTTCACCGTTACCCTCGTCTTGTTCAGCTGCTTCTTCCGTTTGATCAGCTTCTCCACAAGCTGCCAAAACGGCAGAAAGACCAATTGTGCATGCAATTCCTGCTTTAGCTTTCATTGTATGTAATCCCCTCTTCGTAATCATTCTGTTTTATTAATCTAAAAAAGAGTATAAAGGGTATTGATTGCTTTGTAAACCGTAATTATTACAATTTGTTCAGATTCTAGAAAATTTTTTTCTCAAAATCATAGATCAGGCTTTTGAAAATAGCCAATTTTAGTGTATTACAGGCAACTTTAAAACATGCAGGTGACGTAGATAAGTGAGCGTAAGAAAGAAAGACTTTACACAGAGAAAAGAAATCATTATAATTTCAAATATAAATCGTAACAATTACTATTTGTTTACGAAAAAAATTTTGGATTTAAATCGAAATGATTATGATTTAAAAAGGAGAATAAAAATGGCTAAAAAATCTAAGATAGCAAAAGAAAAAAAACGTCAGGAAATAGTGGAGAGATATGCAGAAATAAGAAAAGAACTAAAAGCAAAAGGGGATTACGAAGCATTAAGAAAACTGCCAAGAGATTCGGCACCCACGAGACTTCATAATCGTTGTGAAATAACCGGCAGACCTAGAGGCTATATGAGAAAGTTTGGAATGTCCCGTATCACTTTTCGTGAGCTGGCTCATAAAGGGCAGATTCCAGGTGTAAAAAAATCCAGCTGGTAAACTGATTAACTATGTAAAGGGAGGATAGGGAGCTATGTATAAATGGATCATTATTGGAGGCGGCATTCATGGATGCACGATCGCCACATTTTTATTAAAGAGTGGAAAAGTAAAGAAAGACGAATTGCTGATTATTGATCCATATCCTGTCCCTTTATACAAGTGGAAAACCATTACAAGCAAAATAGGAATGGATTATTTAAGGTCTCCTTCCGTGCATCATTTGGATCCTGCCCCCTTTAGTCTGCAGAAATACGCAAAGGATAATAAGGTTACGGCTCCTTTTATTGGAAGGTTTAAAAGACCGAGCCTTCCTCTATTTAACGCCCATTGTGAAGCACTATTTGCGGAAACAGATCTATACAGCTGCTGGTTTAGGGCTAAAGTAGAGAATCTTGCTCCAGGAAAGAAAAAGTGGATGGTTCATACAACAAATGGGAGATTAGAAGCAAAGCGGGTCGTACTTGCCATAGGAATGAACACTCAGCCTTCCTATCCAGAGTGGGCTGAAGAACTGGCAAAAAGCAACCCTCACAGAATTCATCACATTTTCAATGATGATTTGCAATCCATAAAAGAAATGCCCCCTTCTTTTGGCATTGTAGGCGGCGGTATCTCTTCCATACATACCGCTGTTCATTTATGTAATGTGCACAATGAAAAGGTCAAACTTATCAAACGGCATCCTTTTCGAGTTCATGACTTTGATAGTGATCCCGGGTGGCTGGGGCCTAAATACCTGACTTCTTTCAGAAAAGAGAATGACCTGAATATACGGAGGAAAATGATTACTCAGGCAAGGCACAGGGGATCGATGCCAAGAAATTTGTTTATGAAAGCTAAAAGATTGTACGGACGCGGACAACTTGAAGTAATTACTGATGAAATTTCAGGTGTAAGAGCTGCAGGATCTTATATTGATATCAGGTTAAAAGAAAATCCAAGCCAAAAAGTATCCTCTGTTATTTTAACGACAGGGGCCGCCTCTCGTCATTCAATTCATGAATGGCTGACTCATATGCCCAAGTGTACATCATGCGGTTTTCCTATTATTAATAAAAATTTGGAATGGGAAAACGGGCTCCATGTTTCTGGTCCACTGGCAGAATTGGAAATAGGGCCCGTATCACGCAACATTGCCGGGGCAAGAAAAAGTGCAGAGATTATCACTGCACTGGCTAACTAGAGAAAGGGGGAAAGATAGATGGAAAAAGTACCGGTCACAGTCTTAAGCGGCTATTTAGGGGCAGGCAAGACGACTGTATTAAATCATATATTAGCAAATAGGGATGGGATAAGAGTCGCAGTCATTGTAAATGACATGAGTGAGATTAACATTGATGCTGATTTAATAGAACGTGGCGGCTTTAAACGCACAGAGGAGAAAATGATAGAACTATCAAATGGCTGCATATGCTGTACATTACGTGAAGACCTGCTTGTTGAGGTAAACCGTTTGGTGAAACAAGGAGATATAGATTACATCTTGATTGAATCTACAGGGGTTAGTGAACCAATACCTGTAGCTCAGACGTTTAGTTACCTGGATGATGAAATGGGGATCGACTTAAGTGAACAATGCCGATTGGATACAATGGTAACAGTAGTAGATGCTAATCGCTTTTGGGAGGATTATTCATCAGGGGAAACATTAATAGATAGGAAACAAAACGCAGACGAGGAAGATGAGCGAGACGTTGTGGATTTACTTATTGACCAAGTAGAGTTTTGCAATGTTCTTATAGTGAATAAGGTTGATTGTTTACAACCTCAAGACCGCAAAAAGCTGATTGCCTTTTTACAAAAGCTTCAGCCCGAAGCCAATTTAATTGAAACGATGTATGGGCGCATTGAACCTTCTGAAGTTCTGGGTACTGGTCTGTTTGATTTTGAACATGCAAGTCAATCAGCTGGCTGGCTGAAAGAACTGGAAATGGAAAATCATACACCTGAAACAGAGGAGTATGGCATAAGCTCCTTTGTGTACCGAAAACGCTGGCCTTTTCACACGGAAAGACTAACTGCCTGGCTTTCATCCACCCCGAAGGAAGTGGTCAGGGCGAAAGGAATGGCATGGTTGTCTACACACCATGACTACGCAGTACTGTTGTCACAAGCAGGAAGCTCCGTATCTTTAGAACCCGCAGCTTATTGGGCAGCGGCACTCCCGAACGAAGAGAAGAAGGAACTGGTTGATCAGGAGCCTGAAACAGCGGTTGAGTTAATCAATCATGAATTTGGAGACCGAATCAATGAATTAGTTATTATAGGAATTGATATGAAGCAGTCTGAGATAGAAGAAGCACTCGATCGATGTTTAATTCAGCCAGACGAATATCATGAATGGAAAGCCAAGCAAGAAAAAACGGTTCTATAACTGCTCCTTTCAAACGCCAATATTTGACATATCAAAGAAAGAAACAGATGATAGAGAGAATAGATAAATTTGTGGAGGACAGGGCATGAGAAAGGGAGTAAAAATAGCAGTCATAGGAGGCGGATCCAGTTATACTCCTGAACTTGTAGAAGGGCTTATTAAAAATTACCAATCTCTTCCCGTTAAGCAGCTGTGGCTGACAGATATTGAAGCAGGACGTGAAAAGATGGAAATAGCCGGGAACCTCGCCAGAAGGATGATTGCCAAAGCAGAATTGCCCATTGAGGTTACTCAGACTTTAAAAAGAAAAGAAGCACTGATAGATGCTGATTTTGTGATTACGCAGTTTCGTATCGGCCTGTTGGATGCAAGAGTCAAAGATGAAAAGCTTCCTTTAAAACATGGTATTCTGGGCCAGGAAACGACTGGCCCTGGAGGCTTTTTTAAAGCACTGCGGACAATCCCAGTCGTATTAGATGTCTGTCGGGACATGGAAGAGCTTTGCCCGGATGCATGGTTGATCAACTTTGCCAACCCCGCTGGTATTATTACTGAAGCCGTTCTTCGCCATTCTAACATTAAGAAAGCAGTTGGGCTGTGCAATGTCCCTGTCAAAATGGAAAGAGCTGTAGCAAAATTACTGAATGTGCACCCTTCTTCTAGAATTCATATTGATTTTGCAGGTTTGAATCACATGGTGTTTGGACTTAGTGTATCAGTTGATGGAGTGGACGTTACGCAAAAAATACATAACCTCCTGACAGCTCCACAGATAGAGCTTATGAAAAAGGATATAAAAAGGCTGGGGTGGGAGCCGGAATTTATTAAGGAATTAGAAGCTCTGCCCAGCCCATATTATAAATACTATATAAAGACCGAGGATATCGTGAAAGTGTGCAAGACAGAAGCTGCCCAAAGCAAAACACGTGCAGAAGTAGTGAAGGAAATAGAAAAAGATCTTTTTACACTCTATAAAGATCGATCTCTCGCTGTAAAGCCTCACCAGCTTGAGGAAAGGGGCGGGCCTACTACTCGGAAGCTGCCGTACGCTTAATCACTTCCATTTACACAGACAAAGGTGATATTCAAGCAGTGAATACTCGAAATAATGGAGCAATTAAATCCTTGCCTTCTGATTCAGCTGTTGAAGTCAGCTGTTTCATTACAAAAGATGGTCCTGTACCATGCAATGCAGGTAAGCTTCCATCTAAGGGGTATAGGCTGATTCAAGAGTTGAAAGAGTTTGAGGAAAAAACAGTCAGTGCAGCTGTAAGCGGTGACGTTACAGAAGCAGTAAAAGCAATGTATGCTAATCCTTTAGTACCATCTCTTCGGACTTCAAAACAGCTTGTGAAAGAAATGATGGAAGCACATAGGGAGCACCTCCCGCAATTTTTTCACATACCTGGGGGTGACGGCTTTGTTCACAGGGGCAAGGCTGGTAAAATAGCCACGAGAACTCAGGAACGAGGTGCATACAATTGACATCATATGTAGTAGTTGGAGCAGGAATATTAGGAGCTTCTACTGCTTATCATTTAGCTAAAAGCGGGGCCAGGGTTACAATAGTTGACCGGAGAGATCCTGGCCAGGCGACTGACGCTGCTGCTGGTATCGTCTGTCCGTGGCTTACTCAAAGAAGAAACAAAGCCTGGTATCATTTGGCGAAAAACGGAGCTAAGTATTATCCAGAGCTAATCAAAGAGCTTGCCGAGGAAGGCGAATACGAGACAGGATATGAAAAGGTAGGAGCAATCAGTCTTCATACCGATGAACAGAAGCTTAAAAAAACAGTAGAAAGAGCGATGAAACGAAGAGAGGATGCTCCAGAAATAGGGGAGATTACTCTGCTTTCCCCTGCTGAAACGAAATCTCTCTTTCCGCCAATCTCGGAAGAGTATGGCTCTGTCCATGTCAGCGGAGGGGCAAGAGTGAATGGGAGAGCCTTATGTAAGGCTCTTATAAACGCGGCTGAAAAAAAAGGAGCCTCTATCACTTACGGAGACGCATCTTTACTTTTTACTAAAGACAGGGTAACGGGAGTAGAAGTAGAAGGAAATCAAATATATGGAGACCAGGTAATTGTCACAGCAGGAGCCTGGGCAAGAGAGTTAGTGGCACCTTTAGGGATCAATCTGTTGGTCTCCGCCCAGAAAGCCCAGATTGTTCACCTTGAAATGGATGTACCAACTAACAAGTGGCCAGTTGTCATGCCGCCAAGCAATCATTACCTCCTCTCGTTTGAAGAGGGAAGAATCATCGTGGGGGCAACTCACGAGGATGAGGCAGGGTTTGATAACAGAGTAACGGCTGGCGGGGTGCATGGGATCCTTGAAAAGGCATTACATGTAGCGCCAGGTCTTTATCATAGCACTTTCCTTGAAACAAGAGTTGGTTTTCGGCCTATGACTCCTGGATTTCTGCCTGTAATAGGGAAAGCTCCTCAAAAAGAAGGTCTTCTTATTGCAAATGGGTTAGGGGCTTCGGGTCTTACTGTTGGCCCTTATCTCGGTTCAGAGCTTGCCAATGTAGCAATGGGTATGGAAGTTGGTTTGGATCTGGAAAATTATTCTTTGCTGCAGGCGATAGCAGAAAGCGATCCTCATTCTTAAAGATCAAGAGCTTCAAAGGGTTCTTTTTTGCGTTCTTTCTCTCCTACTTGAAAGTATACTACGGTGGGTACATGATAAATATAACGACCAGATGAAAAATCGAGTGAAAAGAGTAGAAGGAGTTAATCTTCTGGTGAAAAGCAGATAATATCTATTCAGCAAAGCAGATCATTGTATTTAACTTTTGGTCTGCTTTTTTTGCATTCACTGAGTCTTTTGCAGTATTTCATGCCCCAAAACGTACTGGGTGGTGTTGAACTTAACAGAATTACTTCTGTGCCCTGGTCTGCAGTCAGTTTATAAATGATGATTGACCTTTAGCTGTTCTTTTTACATAAAAGGGAGAACAGGGACTGATAATAAAGACGTTGCTTGTTAGACGAAAGGTGGAGGTAAAGTGGAAAAAGAAATGCACCTGGGGGGAGATTATAAGATCATCCCGGCTACATCACTGGCAGACGGCCTGAGTGTCCAAGTGCTCCCAGATATTTACTGCAAGACGATTCAAATCGTAAACATTGCTTTTATAAGTGATTCTCAAAATACAAAGGAATTTGTCTTAGTAGATGCAGGAATGCCCGGGTCAGCCAAGGAAATTATAGCAGCTGTCCAAGAGACTTTCGGGGAAGGAGCCAGGCCTCAAGCTATTTTTTTAACCCATGGTCACTTTGACCACGTAGGAGCAATTCTTGACTTAATTACTCACTGGCAAGTACCTGTCTATGCTCATAATGAGGAACTGCCCTTTCTCCAAGGAAATAAAAGTTATCCAGAGCCTGATCCGAGTGTAGAAGGAGGGATGATTGCTAAGCTGTCGGGAATGTTTCCTAATGAACCTGTAGATTTAGGAAATCACGTACAACAGCTTCCCCTGGATGGCACTGTTCCGTTTTTGAAGGAATGGAAATGGCATCATACACCTGGACATACTCCTGGGCATGTCTCATTCTTTCGTGAGAGAGACCGGGCATTGATAGCGGGGGATGCATTTGTAACAGTGAAACAAGAATACCTTTATAAAGTCCTAATACAAGAGCAGGAAATCAGCGGGCCGCCAAGGTACTTTACACCAGATTGGCTTCAGGCAGAGGCTTCTGTGCAAAAAATTAATCAACTGCATCCGGCAGTGGCTGTTACTGGACACGGGCTTCCTATGGCAGGTGATCAATTAAAGGAAGGATTAATAAGCCTGGTAGAAAACTTTCAGGAAATTGCCGTTCCTGATAAAGGAAAGTATGCAGATGCCTATAATCAGAAAATGTAACCAATAATAAAGCACCCTGCTGTAAAAGACAGGGTGCTTTATTATAACTATATGTTCATGACGTTTGATATTTATATGTAGGTGGTTAATTTACTCTTGCCGCTCCCAAGTATCTTGGTGCCCAATAAGAATTACTCATGCTGGCAATAATAACACCGGTGGACGCTCCAGAGTGAATAAATTGCCCGTTACCTAAATAGATCCCGGCATGTGATGGGCCTGAGCTTGTATTAAAGAATACAATATCTCCTCTTTGAGGAGAAGAAACTCTTGTAAGCTGGTTATACATTTGAGCGACTGTTCTGGGCAGATTTACTCCATGCTGCTTGAAAGCATATTGGATAAAGCCGCTGCAATCAAATCCTCTTGGGGTTGTGCCTCCCCATACATATGGTGTGCCTGTTAAGCTTTGGGCTGTACGAATAGTGCTTTCAATGGTGGAGGAACCTGAGCTCTGCCGGTTAGATGCAGATGTGTTGCTTGCTGCTGAGCTGCTGGAATTACTGTTACTGCTGCTATTTGAAACAATACTGCTCCCTAGAGCATTAAACGTTTGAGGACCGGCAATACCGTCAACCGCAATACCGGCAGAGCGCTGAAAATTACGGACTGACTGGGCGGTTAGGGGCCCGAATACACCGTCCACACTTCCCTGCAGGAATCCTTTGTCCTTAAGTGCTGATTGTAAGCTTGAGACCTCACTTCCTCGCATTCCTTGTCTAAGAGTCGAGCTGAAGCTGTTTGAAGAAGAACTGCTTTGCTGAACAGAGTTAGAAGAGCTGGAATTTGATGATGAAGGTGAAGAGGCAGCTGAAGAGCTCCTGACATTCATAGCACTAAATGTTTGAGGGCCGGCAATGCCGTCAACCGTTAAGCCTTTGCGTGCTTGGAAGTCCTTGACCGACTGCTTGGTCTGTGGACCAAAGATACCGTCCACACCGCCTCGAAGCAGTCCTTCTCGTTTAAGAAGTTCCTGTAATTCAGTAACATCGTTATCTCTCATTCCAATACGCAGTGTTTGATCGCCGAGAGCAGCATCAGCAACTTTAGGTGTTAAAAGCAATGTACTTACAAAAATTGTAGAAATCATAAACTTTTTCATATTTTCCCGCACCTTATAGGTGAGGCCACCTCCCGCCATAATATCCGTTTAATGTGTTATCTAAATATTACTAAAATTCCATTATAGTGAACAACTGATATGGTTAATTGAAATATAAATGTAATATTAGGTTGAATATTGTAATAATATAAAAACGCCAGGGTAAGAGAAGAAAAACATAATAATCAAAAAACGACAGAAGGCTTATTGACATTTTTTTTAGTGTCTATATGAATAGTTTTACATTCTCACTAATTTTTTCATAAAAAAAAGGTGATTTATTAAGCTTTAAATGAGGAATAGCTCTCTGTAAGAAGATATTATTCATCTTTTTCATTACTAGAAAGAGAGGAGAGTATAGGAAAATGGGACTAATAATTACATTGATTGTAGGCGGTATAATTGGCTGGATTGCCGGCATGATTTTAGGTAAAGACTTGCCGGGAGGTATTATCGGCAATATTGTTGCCGGTGTAGTAGGTGCCTGGATAGGAGGCAATCTCTTCGGTGAGTGGGGACCTGAACTCGGTGACATTTTTATTTTCCCGGCATTATTAGGGGCCATTATTTTCATAGCCATTGTTTCGATCATTCTCCGTGTAATTAGAAAGTAAAAAATAGCAGACATGAATCATAACCCGAATATGGACACGTATAAAAAGTGTCCATATTCGGGTTTTTCATATTATAAGCTGCATTGAAAATAGAGAGCATACAAAGCCACTTAAATAATTAACTGAGGCAGGATCACTGTCCTGCTTATAAACGTCCTATATGGCCATAAATAGTGTGAACATTATACCTAAACCAAAACACTAAAGGAGTAGCCAATTTTGAACCTTTCTAAAATTTTCTCTATTCATCGTGTCCCATGATTCTTTTTTCCTCTTCACCTATGATTCGTGTGGTTCATTCTCTTCATACCGATCATCCCAATGAATCTCCATTTCTCTCATTGTTTCTTCGGATTCTTGTTCACGCTTTATCTGTTCATCCGTTCTTTGATCCTTTACCTCTTGATAGCCTACGCTTTTCCCGTAATGAGTGATGTTAGGAGGATCAAAACGAGCGTTTTCTCTTACATAGTAATCTAAGTCTCTATATATCTTTTGAAGCTCATGAACCAAGCGATTTCGTTCCTCAACATCATCTACATTGGCTTCTAACTCACCCCAAAGAGATAGGATATCTTCAAAATCACGGTGGAGGGAAGGATCAGTAACATCTTCAAGGGCATCCTCGACACTTTGAGGGCGAGTTTCGATTGCAGCCTTTAAATTCTCAAGATTGAAATTGCTATGATCCCAACCATACATAACATAGCCATTCATCGTAGCGTGTCCCATGTGAATTTCTCTTTCCACTAAGTCGTCATTTGCTTCTTCTGTCTCCACTTCTTCTTCCTCTTCCTCTTCCTCTTCCTCTCCGTATGTCTCAGCATATTCTTCTTGTACATTTTCGGGGATCATAAGAGCAGAAGCAGAATAAAAGATTCCACCAGCAATAACTACTGTTCCGATGCTTGCGACCATAAACTTTTTCATCTGGGAGTCCTTCTTGAAAATAATAGGTTTACTACCATTATCATAGGATTTATACAATGAAATGTAAAAAAAGAAAATAGAATAAACCGCAGGGAAATGTACAGTATTAAAACATTTTACATGTTTTCTGTTATGCTGATTTATTTTGTGCCACGTACAAAAAAACAATATTTTTTCCTAGAAAACCCTAGACAGAAAATAAGGTTTATGGGAAAATTCATTATGTTGGTTTAGGGAAACATATTTTTAAAAAGGTAACTTTTTTACCTAAGTCTAATAGTTTTATATGAAGCAAAATATAAGAATCTATATGCAGAGGAGATGGAGAAAGTGAAAAAATGGTTAGTTTTAATGAAAATATCTACAGTAGTAGTAGCCGGCTGTGGCGAGACAGATGAAGAAACAGTAGAAGAAGAAACCGTTGAAGAAGAAACCGTTGAAGAAGAAACCGTTGAAGAAGAACAGGACACTGACACAGAAACTGAGGATAATAACGAGGAAGCTGATGGTAATGGAGAAGAGATTCACGTAACGACCAGTTTTTCTGTGATCGGAGATTTTGCTGACAACATTGTTGGGGATCGGGGAACGGTAGAATACATAGTTCCAATTGGAGAAGAACCACATGAATATGAGCCTGTGCCAAGTGACTTCCAAAAGGTCAGCGATTCAGAAGTTTTTTACATCAATGGTCTAGACCTTGAAGAGTGGCTGGGAGGCTTGGTTGAAAATGTTGGGGATGTTCCCATTGTAGAACTATCCGAAGGGGTAGATCCTATAGCACTTGAAGGAGATGACGGGCATGACCTCATGCTTGGCTATCTCCAAGCGCAGCCTCTGTGTATATTGAAAATCTTGTAGAAGACTTGGTTGAACGAGACCCTGAGGGGGAAGAAGAATATAGAGAAAATGCAGAGGCCTACTTGGAAGAGTTACAAGACCTCCATGAATGGACAGAAGAAAAAGTAGAAGAAGTACCAGAAGATAATCGCATCATTGTTTTATCGGAAGATGCATTCAAATATTTTGGAAGAGATTATGGATTTGAAACAGATGGTATCTGGTCCATTAATTCCCACGAGGAAGGAACCCCAGGCCAAATTAACCGAATTGTTGATCTAGCAAGAGATGAAGACCTGCCAGCCTTGTTTCTCGAATCAACTATTAACCCGCAGTATATGGAAACTGTATCTGAAAACTCTGGAGTAGAAATTTATGAGGAGTTTGTTTATACAGATGCCGTGGGACAAGAAGGCAGTGGAGCAGAAACTTATATCGATATGATGGAGCACAATGTAGAAACCATTGTAAACGGGTTAAGTCAATAACACGGAAAAAAATCATTCCAAAGAAAAAAGCAAAAGATGACTGGTTCTTCCCAGTCATCTTTTGCTGTATTTATTAAAGCATTATATAAAAGAAGGAGTGATCCGATGGGTTTCAGACCGTTCTTTCCCTCACATCTTTGGATTTATATAATAATCATTCTTTTTCTTTTCCTCTTTTTTATCAGCCAACGGTTTTAACATTCCCTCATCAGTTAGAATCTTCTTCTTTCTTTTTGACTGTCTCGTTTTTTCCCTTTCTTCCTATGCCTTCTTGGGATTTACCTCTATTTCTATATAACGATTTCGATAAATAACAAAGGCAAGGATAATCAGGGCAAATATCACCCGAATAAGCAGAACATAAGAAGTGTAGTGACTGTAACGCTGACTTTGCCATCAAAAAGAACAACATTTCCCTTCCTTTTCAAATGAGACATAACCTGCACCTTGGCTATGTCTCGTCCCTTCTGGTTTAAGGAAAGCAAAGTTCCAATGGTAGAAGCTATACTTCAAAGAGCAGAAAGCCTATTCAGTAAAAGGTCCTGCTTCTTCTGTCTGTTCAACTGCTTCTTGAACATTTTCCTCCTGCCCATTTTCTCTATTCATTCGGTCGATAACATGGGAATGATCAATCTCAAATACTAACCTTTCATCATTTTCTACTATGCTTTCAGTATTCATTGTATCTTTTGTCAACTGTCTGAAAATGCGCATTTTATGAAGTTCGCCGGTGGTTCCTATTAAAGGACGAGGCTGTGCTTCAAAAATCCGAAAGGGTAACAATTCTAATGTCGCATATCCATCGTGATGCAATTGGTAATTAGCAACGACAGTGTCTCTTGTCCGAGTCCATCCTTGGTCAAAAATAAAGTTTCCGGTGGAATACATAATAAAGCTATGATTGTACGTATCTACAGATTGTAAAACGTGCGGGTGGTGACCAACGACAATGTCCGCCCCCGCATCAGCAATAAAGCGAATTAACTCTATTTGACGTGTGGTAGGTGCACTGTCGTACTCCGTGCCGGCATGAAAATGTGCAATGACAAGATCAGGATCGTACTGGTCATAAAGATTTCTCATCGTGAGAGCAATATGGTCTGGATCTGTTGTCAGTACGCCCGAATCATCCTCACTTACCGTTTCTAAATCAGAATAGTGAACGTCGTTGAACCCGACTACACCAACTGTCAGCCCATTGATTTCTTCTACATAGGGTATGATCGCTTCATCTAAATCCAATCCAGCGCCCACCACATCTACCGTTGACTGATCAAACGTTTCTAGTGTAGTAACAAGGCCTTCTTCTTTGTAATCCATCATATGGTTATTGGCCAGACTAACCACATCAAAATGAGCATCTTCAATCGCTTGAACAGCCTCAGGCTGTGAATAGAGGTGAATGACCTTATCAGCCGCATCATATTCCTCCTCATCAGCTGAGAGTACAGGGTGTTCATAATTTCCTGTTGTTAAGTCAGATTGTTCAAAAATGGGTCTTACGTATTTAAAAATATATTCAAATCCATGCTGATCTGCTACCTCTTCCACATGCCTTCCCAGCATTAAATCCCCGACCATGGAAGAAGAAAATAGTACATCATTTTCATCAATTGTAAATTCCACTTCTGGAGGCGTTGAAGCGAATACCCTAGCAGATGCTAACAAGATCACACAAACCCCAATAGCTGCAATGGAATGCAAAGTGGCTTTTTTCTTATGTTTCTTTCCTGTCGCAAGAATTTTTTCTTTTCAACGTTAGTTTATTTTTTTTCATTTAGAAAACTCCTTGGTAATACTTCTTTTTATTTAAAACTTTTATGAAGACCAGAACATAAGTGGTAGAATCATTTTTCTCTCTATCTTAAAAGAGTGATAAATATTCTTAATCTCAATACTTTTGATTTTCCATTATAAATATATATTATAACAATAGTTGCCCTAAGGAAATACTTTTCACTAGGAGAAAACAATAAATTTTTACGGTGATAAAAATTAGAAACAACATTTGTGTCGGTTCATGGCATGTTCTTACCAGACAAAGATAATAAATATCTTTTTATTAAAATAAATCCCCCAAGATAAAGTACCTTGGGGGATTTTTGTATCCTCTTTATCTCCTGTCACCAGCATGTAAATACCTTTCGTTTGCTTTATCCACTGTATTTCAATTGAGGATTACGTGTAACATAACAGCAACCTCATAGCCTTCATATTCAAACTCCCAGATCACCCGTGCCAGCTTTTATTCGCTTTCCACAATCAAAATTAACTCCTGTTTCATTTATTTCACCAGCCTTTGGTTTATGAGCGAATCATAAGCGAAAGATCGAAATGTTAATAGAGAATAGCAAGAATGTAAATTTGTAAAGGTTTGATTACATTTTATTATCATATTAGCATATGCTTATATGATTTGTTATCCTAGGTTTAGGAGGTGAACGGCCTATGTCAGTTAAAAAGGTTAAACAGATTGAGTTTGCAGACGCAGCGAGAGTTTTTAAGCTGCTGGGAGACCAAAACAGGTTAAGGATGCTTAAAATGCTTGAACAAAGTGAGTGCTGTGTGTGTGAATTTGTTGAAATTTTTCAAGTCAGCCAGCCAGCCATCAGTCAGCATTTACGAAAGCTTAGAGATGTGGGAATCGTAAAAGAAAAACGAAAAGGACAGTGGATGTTTTATTCACTTAACAAAGAAACTGATCTCTACCCGGTAATTGAGGATATTTTGTCATATATACCAGATCAGACAGCAGTGCTTGACGAGTTAGCACAGAATGGATTGCGTATTCGGTGTGACTAGTAGGAGGAGTAGGAAATGACGACAACTGTACTTGCAGTTCTTATTTTCCTGTTTACATTAGTGCTGGTCATCTGGCAGCCCAAAGGTCTGTCCATTGGCTGGTCTGCCGCTATTGGAGCAGTGCTTGCCTTGGCAGCCGGGATTGTAAGCTTTCAAGATGTATCGACAGTAACAGGAATCGTATGGAATGCAACGTTAACGTTTATAGCTATTATTATTATCTCACTTATTTTAGATGAAATTGGTTTCTTTGAGTGGTCTGCGTTACATATGGCAAGGGCTGCCAAAGGAAATGGTGTCCGGATGTTTATCTACGTAACCATATTAAGCTCAATCGTTGCGGCATTCTTTGCTAACGACGGAGCAGCGTTGATTCTGACACCTATTGTATTAGCGATGGTGCGGGCTCTTCATTTTAAAGAAGCTATGATTTTTCCTTTTATTATGGCAAGTGGATTTATTGCAGATACGACGTCGCTGCCATTAGTCGTCAGCAACCTCGTTAATATTGTATCAGCAGACTTTTTTAATATTGGTTTTGTGGAATATGCTTCCCGAATGATTGTTCCGAACTTTTTTGCTTTAGGCGCCAGTATTTTAGTGCTTTTTTTATTCTTTAGAAAAGATATACCAAAGAACTATGATATGTCGATGTTGAAAAAACCAAAAGAAGTGATACGAGATGAAAAAATGTTTCGTTTATCCTGGATAGTTCTTGGCCTTCTGCTTACAGGTTACTTCGTCAGTGAGTTTGTTGAGGTTCCGGTTTCCTTTGTAGCCGGTGCAATTGCCATCTTTTTTATTATCATGGCAAGAAAAAGCCCTGCCGTAAATACCGGGAAAGTCATGAAAGGTGCACCGTGGGCCATAGTGGTATTTTCTATAGGGATGTATGTCGTCGTCTTCGGCTTGAGCAATGTCGGTCTGACAGATTTACTTGCTGTGGTCATTCAGGCTGCAGCCGATGAAGGGTTATTTGTTGCTACCATTTCAATGGGATTTATCGCAGCGATTCTTTCCTCTGTCATGAATAATATGCCTGCCGTTATGATTGATGCTTTGGCGATAGCCGAAACAGATACGTCTGGAATTCTCCGTGAAGCATTAATTTATGCCAATATTATAGGAGCTGATTTAGGACCGAAAATTACCCCGATAGGATCACTGGCTACGTTGCTGTGGCTTCATGTTCTTGCGTTAAAGGGTGTAAAGATATCATGGGGCTATTATTTTAAAGTAGGGATTATCCTTACCGTGCCGACTCTCTTTATCACCCTTGTGGGTCTGTATCTATGGCTTCTTATATTATCAATGATGTAAAAGGAGAGAATAGCAAATGGAAAAGTCGATTATTTATTTTTTGTGCACAGGGAACTCCTGCCGCAGTCAAATGGCAGAAGGGTTTGGCCATCATTATTTAGGGGATAGGTATGAGGTTTATTCAGCGGGCATAGAAGCTCACGGAGTGAACCCTAAGGCTGTAAAGGCTATGAATGAAATAGGAATTGACATTTCAAATCAAACGTCTGACACCATTGATCGGGATATATTAAGTAAAGCAGATCTAGTTGTGACCTTATGCGGCCATGCAAATGATGTCTGTCCGGCAACGCTCCAAACAAAGAGCGGGAACACTGGGGATTCGATGACCCTGCAAAGGCGGAGGGGACAGATGAAGAACAGTGGAAGTTCTTCCAGCGTGTCCGTGATGAAATCGGTGCAAGAATTAAGAGGTTTGCCGAGACGGGGAAGTAATAAAAGGAGTGATCTGAATGGGAATTATTCGAATATACGATCCTGCGATGTGCTGTGACACAGGAGTCTGTGGTCCAAGTGTAGATCCTGAGCTGACAAGAGTAGCGACAGCAATCTTTATGCTCGAAAAAGAAAATATAGATATAAGAAGGTTTAACCTAGGATCAGAGCCGCAAGCTTTCATTGAAGAAAAAGCGATTAAAGAGCTGTTACACGTAAAGGGAGCGGACGACGCCCTTCCGGCTGTCATGGTTGATGGGACAATTGTGAAAACAGGGAAGTACCCGACAAACCAGGAATTTGCCAAGTGGAGCGGACTAAGTGAGGATAAAATATCATCCAAGCCTTCTAGTGGGAACAATATTACTTTGCTTTAAAGGAGCATTACCATGACTTATCCTAGATTTAACCCTATGAATTTAGATTTAACGCCTTTTCTCTTTTATACAGGAAAAGGGGGAGTCGGAAAAACATCAACTGCATGTGCAGCTGCTGTAAATCTGGCTGATAGCGGCAAACGTGTGCTTATAGTAAGCACGGATCCTGCTTCTAATCTCCAGGACGTGTTTGAACAGGAAATCCAAACAGACATTACAGATATTGAAAAGGTTCCAGGTCTCTCTGCTATTAATATTAATCCTGAGGAAGTAGCAGAACAGTACAGAGAAAAGGTGGTTGGTCCATACCGGGGCCTTCTTCCAGAATCAGCGATTAATCAAATGGAAGAGCAGCTTTCAGGAGCTTGTACAGTGGAAATTGCAGCATTTGATGAGTTTGCGGGCCTTCTGACAACGGAGAAGCTGGAAAATGAGTATGATCATATTATTTTCGATACAGCACCAACCGGACATACTCTGCGTCTTCTCCAGCTCCCGGCAGCCTGGTCAGGGTTTCTTGAAGAAAGTACCCACGGAGCGTCCTGCTTAGGTCCGCTCGCAGGACTTGAGGAGAAAAAAGCACTTTACAAAGCTGCAGTACATGCGCTGTCTGACTATGAAAAGACCATGCTTCTTCTAGTTTCAAGGCCGGACTATTCTTCCCTGACAGAGGCCGTAAGGGCCGCTAAAGAACTAAAAGAAACGGGCCTTTCAAACCAGCATGCTATTATTAATGGTGTTTATACCCCTGCTGATATAGAGGACGAGACAGCTCAGGCTTTTTACCAAAAGCAACAGGAAGCATTAAAGGAAACAGAATCCTTGTTTGGAGAAAGACCTGTTTATCAGCTTCCCTATGTTCCATACTCCTTAACAGGCATTGATTCTCTTCGTTGGTTTTTCAGTGAAAAAGCTGATGTTACTCCTCTTGAGGAAGTGCCTCAAACAGACCTGCCTGGACTGGAAGGGTTTATCACCCATTTGAGTTCCAAGTCTGCTGGAGTGGTGATGACCATGGGAAAAGGAGGAGTTGGAAAAACAACGGTTGCTGCAACAATTGCCATGAAACTTGCTTCACAAGGACACCGTGTACATTTAACAACAACAGACCCTGCTTCTCACCTTTCCATGTTTATAAAGGAAAATGACCTTTCTGAAAACTTAAGTATAAGTTCAATCGATCCCCAGGCTGAAGTGCAAAAGTACCGATCAGAAGTGCTTGCGCAGTCAAAAGACCAGCTGGATGAAGAAGGGATGGATTTTTTGAAAGAGGACCTTATGTCCCCTTGTACAGAAGAAATAGCCGTTTTTAGGGCCTTCGCTAAAGTTGTGGCGAGAGCAGAAGGAGAATTTGTCATTATAGACACGGCACCTACCGGCCATACATTATTGCTTCTTGATGCTTCCGAGTCTTATAATCAGGAACTTGAGCGCACATCAGGACAAGTTCCTGAAGAGGTTAAGAAGCTCCTTCCTCGGCTCCGTGATTCTGAGCAAACTGACATCGTGGTAATAACATTGCCGGAAGCAACTCCAGTTCTTGAAGCGAGCCGCTTACAGGAAGACTTGAAGCGGGCAGAATTGTTTCCCAGCTGGTGGGTGTTAAATCAGAGCTTGTCAGCAGCCCATACGGAGGACCCGATATTAAAAGCAAAAGGACTGGTGGAACAAAAGTGGATTGAACGAGTGAAGAGTAAGGAAGCTGAACAAGTTTGCTTACTTCCTTGGAAAAGTGATTCCCTTTTATCAGTTAGAACGAAATAGTACGTAAAACATATCTGTTAAGTCAGATATGTTTTTTATTTTATACAAACTGGAAAAGCTGTGAGCTGACTGACATTCTCTACACATTAATTAACAAACAATTTACACTTCAGCAATCATACGTTAACACTCCCATAGTAAATTGAAGGGGCAGGACAGAGCGTACTCTCTGTTTTGGTAATGAGGAGGTGGTGAGGGCTTTGGAAAATAAGAAAAACATATTAGTTTTAGAAAAAAGTTCTACCATAAAAGATCTTTTGTCAAACTATCTAATGGGCCCTACTGCCTTCTCACCATGAAGGGTGAACAATTTTCCATGCGCTGGCTTACTTCTAAAAATATTACTTTCATAATAATTGGAGAGCAGGACACGGCTGGGAAAGAAATAGACATTTGTAAAATGATAAGATATGAAAATCACTCCCTGCCTATTATGTTTGTAAAGGATAAGGCCAAAGAAGTGGAAGTTGTACTTGCATTAGAGACCGGAGCGACCGATTATTGTACAGATGCTGAACGAGGCAGAGAAATTGCCGCCAGAGTCAAAAGGCTGCTTCGAGAAAATAACGGACAAAGAACTGAGGAGCAAACCGGTAAGGTATTAACGGTGGGGGATTTGAAGATTCTCCCAGAAAGCTATAAAATACAGGTAGGTAATCGAGTGCACGACATAAGCATCCAGGAACGTAAACTTCTACTATACCTGTATCGACACAGAGGAAGGCCGCTAACAAGAAAAGAATTAGCGCAAACATTTGATAAAAATGTAAATGAAAGAATCATTGATACTTATATAAGCAATTTACGGGCAAAGATTGAGCCTGTCAGAACAAAGCCTGTTTATTTGAAAACAATTAACAGAGTAGGATATGTCCTTGTTGATCCCTGGCACGAAACGAATCAATACCAACTCTTTAAACCTCTTGCATAAGCAGGGGTTTTTATTTTGCTTGCACACCACCATTTCGAGAATGACAGCAGTATGTTTAATAAAACAAAGATGAAATTTACAAAACCTTTACATTGAATCTATATATCATTAACAATCGGTTGTTATGATCAGCTATGGAAATGATAATTCATAGGAGGAACAACTGATGGATATAGATATGCAAACCATGGCGTTTTTATTTTTTGGAGGGTTAGGAATCTTTCTTTTTGGTATTAAATATATGAGTGACGGCCTCCAAAACACAGCTGGAGACAGACTTCGTGGTATTTTGGAGAAAGCCACGGATAATCCTATTAAAGGTGTGATAGCCGGTGCCCTTGTAACTGCCTTGCTCCAGACTTCCACGGGTTCAACAGTTATGATTATAGGACTGGTTAACGCTGGTTTGCTTACCTTTAGAAGAGCGATTCCCATGCTTATGGGCGCAAACCTGGGTACAACGCTAACCGCATTTATGATTTCCTTCAAAATTGGTGATTATGCTCTGCCGATTCTGGCATTTGGTACATTCTTAATTTTCTTTTTTAATAAGAAGTCTATAAATAACATTGGACAAGTTTTCTTTGGTTTTGGAATGATTTTCTTTGGCCTTAGTACCATGTCTGATGGGCTGTACCCTTTTAGGGATATGCCGCAATTTGTGGACATGATGGCTACGTTAGGCGAAAACCCTATTTTAGGCGTAGTAGCCGGAGCCTTCTTTACGATGCTGGTTCAAAGCTCAAGTGCTGCCATCGGTGTGCTTCAGACTATGGCAGTTGATGGACTTGTCAATCTTGAACAAGCTCTCCCGATTCTTTTTGGTGACAATATTGGAACGACAATCACTGCTGTTCTGGCTTCTTTGGGAGCCACAGTTGCTGCCAAAAGAGCAGCCTTAACTCATGTATTTTTTAATGTAATAGGTACAGTAATGTTCCTTATCATACTGCCAGTCGTACAAATAGTAGTTTTATTTATGTCTTCTACTCTTGGAGGCGACATTGCAAGAGAAATCGCTTATGCCCATGGATTGTTTAACTCCGTCAACGTCCTGCTGCAGCTGCCGCTAATTGCTTTGTACGCTTACCTTATTCCAAAAATTATAAGAGGGGAAGATGAGATTGTCGAGCAGGGGCCAAAGCACCTGGAACCAGAATTATTAAAGCAGCCTTCATTTGCACTAGAAAAAGTGAGACTCGAAGTATTGCGTATGGGGTCACTGTCAAGAGAATGTGTTCACCACTCTACAGATATGCTGATCAGCAGGGATCCTAAGCAAGGGGAGCTTACAAAAAGAAAAGAAGAAGTCATAAATGACTTAAACAAACAGATAATCAGTTATCTTACGCATATTTCAAAAGCTTCTTTAAACCCGACTCAATCAGAGCTTCATTCTCAGCTTATGCATAACGTGACAGACATTGAACGAATTGGCGACCATTGTGAAAACATTATGGAGCTGTCAGAACATGCAATGGTTCATAAAGTGAAATTTTCTGATGAAGCAAAAGAAGGGCTGGCTCACATGGTTTCTATTACTTCGCTGGCTGTAGAAAAGGCTTTAATAGCATTAGAAAAGGAAGATGTAAATATAGCTATGGAAGTTTTAGAGATTGAAGGGGAAATAGACCAGACAGAAAAGCTTAACCGAAAAGCACACGTGGAACGATTGAATGCAGGCGAATGTTCAGGTACAAATGGAATGATTTATTTAGATATGCTAAGCAATCTCGAAAGAATAGGAGACCATGCTTCCAATATTGTAGAAAGCTTGATTCAAACCTCGGATCAAGCAAGCTAGTAGTAATAAGTTAAGGTTGTCCCAATTGGTGACAACCTTTTTTTGTAGAGGGAAATTGAACTAAAAACAAAGGAAATGTCAGGTGCAAACAAGAAACCATTAACGAGAGTATGAAGCAGAATAACCTTCACCATGTTACAAGTGCCATTATAGGAACATAATTACATCCAATAAAGGGCGAGGGGATAGCGTGACAAGGAAAGTAAACTTTGGCTCAGTAGCTCATGATTACGCTAAATGGAGAAATGATTTGCCTGATACACTTTTTACTAAACTCTCCAATAGAGGGATAGAGGTTAACGGGAGTAACATTGCAGACCTTGGAGCAGGTACCGGGGTCCTTACACGCGGGCTGTCAAAGCAAGGAGCTAATGTTATTGCCATTGAACCTTCAAAGGATCTGACCGATCTCGGTGGAAAAATAGACACTAAAGAAGGTGTTTCCATTACTTATTTTAACCGTACAGCGGAAAACACCGCTCTTCCTGGCAATCGTTATGATTACGTTACCGTCCTAAGGGCATGGCACTGGTTTGACAGAGAAAAAGCATTACAAGAAGTAAGGAGAATCCTTAAAGAAGACGGCACCTTCCTTGTAATGGATTCAGGGTTTTTGCCAAAGCAAAGCCTTTTGATCAGAAATACGTTGCGGGTTATAAAAAAACATATGCCCCATCAGAAGATGACGTCTCCAGGGTCCAAATCAGGTTCAACTCAGTTAATTAATAGCTTCCCAGTCGAGTGGTTTGAAGAATGGAAAGAGAATAGCTTTGAGTTAACAGACTGCTTTAAATTCAGCTATGAGGTGAGCTTTACTCCTTGTGAATGGAAGGGGAGAGTAGGTTCTTTGTCGTGGCTGTCAATGTTTGAGAGAAGCAAGAGAGAACGGGTTCTTCAAGAGGTGCAGGATAACGTGACAGAAACTTTCGGATCTACTATTCATGCAGTACCTCATGAATTTTACGTCAGCATCTTAAAAAAAAATAAACAGGCCACAGTCGAGTAGGCTGTGGCCTGTTTTTCTATTAAGCTCTTTGGGCTTCTTCTCTGACATGACGATTGTTACTGTTCAGTATCTTTCTTGCCATAAACTTGTGGAAAAAGTATTCACCTGCTGCTATCACTGCAGCTGATACAAACGCAGCAAGCGGCAAGTTAATACCAGGAAACAGTAAGGCGCCTAAAATCCAGATTCCTGCAAAAGCAAGACCAAGATCGGTGAGGGTTGCTGTCCAGTTGCCAAAGGATGGGAACACCCATAGGTCACCTATTAGATAAGCTCCTGCAGTAAGAATTAAGCTGGTAATAAGAATTTCTGCAAATGGTACTCCCCAGAAACCTAACACTATGAAAAGAGCCACAGCAACCATCACGAATTTAATTCCTAACGCTTTTAAGTGTTCCATATCCTTCACCTCTCCTTTCACACTGATCTATTAATCTATATTAAACAGGGCGGTCAGTAATATTGTTTACGGCCCCGTTATTTTCTGCAGCTGATTGATTATCGCTCCCTGTTAATTCGTCTTTTGCTTCTTTTACCTTGCTTCCTACTTCCTGCAAGTCTTCCCCTGCTTCTTTAGCTGAGGAAATGACTTCCTGGGTATCTTCTTTTACTTCAGATACCTTATCAAATAATTCATCGTTTGCTTTATCGTATAGAGATTGCAAGCCATCTACTGCTTCCTTCAATACATTTGTAGCTTCCTGTACACGGTCCATCATTTGATCTTTTGTGCCAGACGGATCTTCCTTTACATCAGACGCCACTTTTGCCACTGAATCTTTCATTTGTGTTGTGCTGCCCTTCACTTTAGAGCGTGTGTTTGAGTCGATCAATACTGCGGCTGCCCCGGCCAGGCCCCTACAGTTATGGCAGTTACTAATTTACTTCCGCTTTTCCCTTTTTGTTCTTTAGACACGGTCATCCCTCCTGTGTTTTTTTGGAAACTAATTTTTTGAGCTTAGTTTATCAGTGCGGTTTGTACATGTTCTTCCACCTTTTTTGCACAGTTAAACAATTAATTTTTGCGAAGGAAGCCGTTTACCAAATGGGTATTGGGCTTGAGGAGGCAGAGTGGAGGGGGACGTGTATAGGAAAACGGTAAAGACGTTTCAGGTCTGAGAAAGAGGTAAATAAAGAAAACAATAAACATTCTTTAATCTTTATTAGGTACTCTCCGGGGTCTTCCTTTGGAAAGGCTTATCAGTCACATTCATAAAGAAGGAGGGTTGGAACATGTTTTTTGAGGACTGGGAAGGAATCATAAGAGTGGTTATTATCTCGCTGTGTATTTATCCCCTTCTTATATTCATGCTGAGAATATCAGGTAAAAGAACGCTCTCAAAAATGAATATGTTTGATTTTATTATTACTATAGCCCTAGGCTCAACAGTGGCCACTATACTTCTCAATGAAGAGGTTACCTATGCAGAAGGGGTGGCGGCTTTAGCCATGCTTATTATTCTGCAATTTATAGTCACCTCGCTTTCTGTCAGGGTTTCTGCTGTTAACAGATTGATTAAAGCGGAACCCCGATTACTTTATTATGATGGGAATTTTAATATAGAAGCTATGAAAAAAGAAAGGATAAACAAAGATGAAATAAAGCAAGCCGTCAGAACAAATGGTCAGCCTTCATTACATCATGTAAAAGCAGTAGTGTTGGAGACGGATGGCTCACTATCAGTAATTCAAGGAGAAGAAGAGGGAGAAGCATTAAAGGATGTAAAGAAATAGCGTAATTGACCCTTTTAAAAGTTAGTTTTCTTTAGTTAAGAAGTGGGAATAGAAAACAAACCCCACAGGCAGGTGAATATATGGATATACACCGGGAACAGACTTATTGTCATCGTAGAAAGTTACATGTCGTTCATGAAGTATCATGGGCATCCAGTGAAAATGCAAAAGAGATAACGGCTAGCTGTACAGGGGTGGACGATTCTTGTAAAGACTGCTTAGTTGTTTTAATTAACGCGCAGAAAGAACAAGAAGGAAAAGAATTTGGAAAAGTGTACTATGAATCCAGTTCACCAACAGCTGGCTTACTATATAAATATGAGGAAGGCTTACGTATGTGAGTCTTCTTTTTTCTGTTAAGCTACTGGTGTTATTGTAAGAAGACTTGTTTTCTAGGGACTGCAAATTAGATGTGGTATTGAAAAAGGTCAGCTAGGGAGAGTTTGAATTTTTTATAAGCATGATTACCTGTTTCAAATAAATATTTACTTTTAAGAGAGGTTTTTTAGAAAATGGAGTTTTAAGTGTAAGAAGAAAGGGGAAGTGAAATTACATAAATAAAAAAGCCTTCACCCAGAACGGGATGAAGGAAAAGGAAGAGAAATTTAAGCCGAATTAATTTATATGCGGCCTGCACCGATGTAAGTTTGACTCCAGTAAGAGTTGCTCAAGCTTGCAACTGTAACGCCAGTGGAAGACCCAGAGTGCACAAATTGGTTGTTTCCGATATAAATCCCTGCATGGGAAGGACCCGTACGAGTTTCAAAGAATACTAGATCGCCAACCTGAGGATTAGACACTTTTGTAGAAGCGTTATACATTTCGGATACTGTTCTTGGAATTGATTTTCCATTTTGGTTAAATACATATTGAACAAAACCGCTGCAGTCAAATCCGCTTGGTGATGTCCCACCCCATACATAAGGAGTTCCTTGTAATGATTTAGCTGTGTTTACAATACCTGTAGCGTTAGAAGTAGTAGAAGCTCCCGCTACTTGTGTTTGGTTTGAAGATGTTGAAGTGGCTGTGCTGGATCCATTTCCGCTCACGTTCATTTCGCCAAATGTTTGCGGCCCGACAATTCCATCTACTTGAATATTTTGCTCACGCTGAAAGTCGATTACTGCTTGTCTCGTGATTGGTCCGAAATAACCAGTTACACTATGGTTGAAATGTCCTTCTTCTTTAAGAGTTTCTTGAAGTTGAGAAACTTCCCCGTTACTCATGCCTGCTCGTAATGTGTTATCTCCGAATGCTGCATCCGCTGCTGTTGGGGCTAAAAAGAGTCCACCTGCTAAAGCTGCTGAAATCACAAATTTCTTCATATGTTTAATCCTATTTTATAACTTTCCCTATGTTTGTTTTCTATGTTAAGAAACCTAAACTGACAGTTATAAAACTGGATTACACCTCCTTATTTTTTCTTCATAAATTTATTATTTAATTAACCGCTTGGCTTGTTGTTGTCATGACTACAATGAGTAATGTACCACCCTGAAACTCCTTGTACAATACATCCTATCTCTTTGTTATACAAAGGTAATCTTTGTTATTTTACTTGTAATATTATGTAATAGAGGAAAAAAAGCGGGCAGCTGTCTATCTCCCTTTGCTAGCAGGTTTTTTTGTTTTTATAATCAAATATCTGGATTTCTGAAATTACTTTTGTAACATTAAAGAAATATAGAAAGAGTTGGAAAGAGATTTGAAATTTGGTTTTAAATTTGGAAAACAGTGGGTATGTGATGTGACAAGGAGGTGTAGTTATGGCACACATCAAAGCGTTAGCAATGAAAATTGCCATGGTAGCCCTCGTATTACTTGTTGTTTTGAGCGGATTTTACGGCTACCCGGTACTGAGCACCATTGTATTGTCTCTTCTTATTGTGGCTGTTTCTTATATTGTTGGGGATTTATTGATTTTAAGGAAGGCCAATAACATGACAGCTACCATAAGTGACTTTGCTGTTGTCCTGTTTATGACCTGGTTTGCTGCTATTCCAATCTACGGAACGGAAGTACCATTTATCCCTGCACTTATTTCTGCAATTATTATTGCAGCGGGAGAATGGGTCTTTCACAAATATGTGTCCAAGCAGGTTCATCCAGAAATCGAGGGAGTATATTCATCTTAGAATAGGTAAAGAGGACGATCCTGAAAAGGTCGTCCTCTTTTTGGAGAGACAAGGGGCGTGCCAGGCACCTGAGGTGTTTGTAATATAGAAAATGGAGAAAGTCTTGAGCCAGTATGAATATAGGGAGAGAAATATTACAGTCGCCAAGGGTGCCAGGCACCTTTTATTTATAGATGTCTTTTACTTCTGTAACGATGTTTTCTTCCCCTGTTTCCTGTGGTCCTTCCCAAGTAAGCATGCCTCCAGAGAAATTATAGCAAGTGATTCCTTGTGATTGAAAGAAGAGAGCCACCTGCTGCTTCGCCGGCCGCTTCGGCAAATAAAAATGTGTTCTTTGCTTTTATCAAAGTCTCCAGCCTTCTCTGCAATTTCACTCATTGGAATGAGCGGGATACGAGGAATGTGTCCTGCAATATATTCATCTATTTCCCGGACATCAACTATAATTTTATCCTGATCACTCTTCTCATAGATCTCTTTTAACTCTTCGTAAGAAAGTTGTTTAATTCCATCCATTTCTTTTGACAATGGTGCTCACCTGTCCTTATAGAATTTTTTATTGGTAAGGGGGACTCTTCTGTTGCTCGAATGTTCATTGTTAATAAAGTAACATAATTAAACGATATGTTAAAATGCAGGAAAAGGGGGAAGTAGTATGCCTGGAAGAGAGCCTGTGCATCTCTACCTTTCAAGGTATGAAGAGCATCTGAATTATTTGCGGGAAACGGGACAGGAAACACAAGGCTGGCATGAACTGAGGACAAATGAATTAAAGGATTTTCTTACGCTTGAACATGTAAGTCTGGAAGAGAAAAAGGAAAAGCTCGTTACGAACTATTCAAATGATGGAGAGCTTCAGCAAGGGTCTCACCTAGAAATAATTGCAAAGTTAAAGGATGGGACGATTTATAAGCTCCACGGTTACTATGTAAAAGAAGAAAAGGATTGGTTTCCCGATGAAAATCCATTAATTCATGCAAATGATACATGCGGTTTCTGCCAATCTATTATGAAGATGAAGAAAAAAGGAGAAACAAAGAATACTTTTTGTATGCTTCCTTTACCTGAAAAGAAGTATATTTTTGAGAAAGCTTTGGAAAACCGGTGACATTATAATAGAGAGTTTCTTGAAAGACACCTGCTCTTAGAAGGGCGGGTGTTTTTTTATTTTTCTATTGGGCTTGCATTGCCCAAGTATATGAGAACTCTTAAAAAAGCTGAGGTGGTATCTAGTGTCGTGAACAATTAGAATGTATTTTTCATGAATACCTTTTGATCACAATTTTTCATTCTGAATCGTTCTAATCGTTACCTCCTCCCGCCCGCGACAAAGTGTTTTTCATAAGAGTAAGGGTAGTGGGAATTTTTGTGTGAGGTTATCTAACACCATTTAACAAAACAAACATTTCCTCCTTTACAATACTTTATATCAAGAACTTCACATCAAACGTTAATGCTAACAAAGATGAAGACCAAAAGGTGGGGAAATATGAAACAAGGGATTGTGTATTTTATAGGAGCCGGACCTGGAGATCCAGAATTGCTGACAGTGAAAGGCAGACGGCTGCTTCAGGAAGCAGATGTAATTGTATATGATCGTTTGGTTCATCCCATCTTACTGATGGAAACAAGGGAAGATGCCCAGTTAGTTTATTGCGGGAAAAAGCCGTGCCAGCATACGTTAAGGCAAGAGGATATTCAAAAACAGCTTCTGATATATGCAAGGCGAGGGCTTAAAGTTGTAAGGCTTAAAGGCGGAGACCCATCAGTATTTGGAAGAGTGGGCGAAGAAGCAGAACTCCTTGCAGGACATGAGATTGATTATGAAATTGTCCCGGGGATCACATCCGGAATTGCAGCCCCTATGTATGCAGGGGTGCCCGTTACTCACCGGAAGTTTGGTGGATCCTTTGCAATGGTAACCGGTCACAGCAAGGATAAACATGGTAAGCCTGTGCTGGAATGGGACTCACTGGCAAAGGGAATTGATACGATCGCCTTTTACATGGGAATGAAGAACTTATCTTATATATGTGAACAGCTCGTTACGTACGGGAAACCTTCCACAACACCAGTTCTTGTTGTAGAATGGGCAACCTTTGGCAAACAGAGAACAGTAGAAGGAACACTTTCTACTATCTCAAATAAAGTGGTTCAGCAGAAGATAGCCAATCCGGCCATTACTCTTGTGGGAGACATTGTCAGCTTGAGAAGAAAGCTGAAATGGTTTGAACGCTCTACTGTAGTGAGCCAAGGTATTATACTTCCGGAAGGAAACAACCATTCTTATCTTAAAGCTATGCTTGCTGAAGCCAGATTAGATGTATACGAACCTAGTCAAAATGTAATAGAAGGAAAAGACACCTCCTATTTGTCAAAGCTAGATAGCTTTAAGGAATTAGTCTTCCTTTCTAAAGAAAGTATCTCAATCTTTATCAAGAGTCTTGGACGTAAAGGCAAGGATGTAAGACAAGTACAGCAGGCTGTTTACACAGTTGATTCTAAAGTACAAGAAGAGCTTCAAACATATGGAATTCAATCAAGCCTGTTAGGAGACAGGATGAAAATGGAGAGACCTTTATTTTTAGGCCGGGAGGAAGACAGATTCTCATTATCTAGTTCTATGAACAAAGAATTTGCTGTTACACATCAGAAGAAAATCTCATCAGTCTTTTCAGAAACGCTTCATCGTCTGATTGATGACGGACATGCAGATACACTTCTTCTATCAGATTGTGAATCGGCCCACTCATTTCTCCATTTTATGAAAGAGCAAGGAATGGACGCTGATCAGGCAGGTGAATATTTATCTGTTTTCTGTATAGGAAAAGAGACAGCAGAGCTAGTGAAAAGGGAAGGGATGCCTATCTCCTTAGTATTTAGCAGCAAAGAAGAATTTACTGAGTGGCTGACAGCTGAAAGCTCGTTATCTCAAGCGGCAAAAGCCTAATGAAAATAGAAGGGGCAGGTGAATTCTATAATCCTGGTTAGAAAGGTTCAGAGACTTTGTTTTTTAACTCGTTAAATATGCATGTAGAATAGATAAATTATTCTGTGGAAGACATGACACTGAAACTGGCGAGCAACTGACAATTTTTATTCTCCAGAAAAAAGAAGGAAAGAGGAGTGGATGACAAGTGAAAGAGAAACTGATACTCATAGGAAACGGTATGGCCGGTATAAGAACCTTAGAAGAGATCTTGAAAAGAAATCCAGACCGCTTTGAAATTACTGTATTTGGAAAAGAACCTCACCCAAACTATAACCGTATTTTACTTTCCTCTGTTCTTCAAGGGGACACAGGTGTAAGCGACATTGTTCTCAATGATTACGACTGGTATAAAACAACAATATTACTCTTTATGTCGGAGACCCTGTAGTAGAAATAGATACAAAAAACCAGGTTGTCTATAGTGAAGGCGGCATTAGTTCTTCCTACGATCACTTAATTTTCGCTACCGGTTCAAATCCATTCATGCTTCCTCTTCCAGGAGCAGATAAAAAAGACGTGATGGCATTTCGTGATATTAAAGACTGTGAAAAAATGATTGAAGCTTCTAAAAAGTACAAAAAAGCAGCTGTTATCGGCGGTGGATTATTAGGTTTGGAAGCAGCCCGTGGTTTGTTAAATCTCGATATGGAGGTTGACGTCATTCATTTGGCTGATCATTTAATGGAGCGTCAACTAGATGAGCCTGCTGCTCGGATGCTTAAAGAAGAACTGGTGAGCCAGGGGATGCGGTTCCATATGGGAAAACAAACTGAACGTATTCTAGGAAAAGAAAACGTAGAAGGTTTGCGCTTTAAAGACGGCCAGGTTCTCGACGCCGATATTGTCGTCATGGCTGTGGGAATAAAGCCAAATATTGATTTAGCTCAAAAAACAAAGCTTGAAACAAACCGTGCTATTGTAATCAATGATTATATGGAAACGAGCGCAAAAAATGTATATGCAGTCGGAGAATGCGCAGAACATCGCGGCATAGCTTATGGTCTCGTTGCTCCATTATATGAACAAGGAAAAGTGTTAGCAGAGCATTTGTGTGATAAAGAGCGCAAGTTAAAGCCTGGATACCAGGGATCTCTTGTATACACTCAATTAAAAGTTTCTGGTGTAGACGTGTTTTCAGCAGGGCAATTTCAGGATCAAGAAGGATATCGTGCGATCAGAGTCCATGATGAATTTGACGGAATTTATAAAAAAGTAGTAGTCAAGGATAATAAAGTGGTTGGAGCCGTTCTGTTTGGTGACACTTCAGATTCCCCTCGTCTTCTTGACATGATGAAAAAGGGAGAAGACATCTCCGAAATGAACAAAGTAGCCCTTCTTCCTTCTGAAAACGGAGCTGCAGCCACAGAAAGTCCAGTAGCATCTATGGCAGCCGAAGAAACGATTTGCGGGTGTAACGGGGTATCCAAAGGTGCCATTGTCCAGGCCATTCATGAACAAGGTTTATCAACTGTAGAAGAAATTAAACAATATACAAATGCAGCTCGCTCCTGTGGAGGGTGTAAACCGTTAGTTAATGATGTGCTGGCACTTACCCTTGGTGATGAAGTGGCTGGTGCTGATCAGAAAGAGCCGATTTGTGGGTGTACCGATTATTCTCATGAAGAAGTAGTGGAAGAAATTAAAGAAAAAGGACTTACTCACACCCGTGAAGTAATGAATGTTCTAGGCTGGAAAAATGATGAAGGGTGCTCAAAATGCCGTCCTGCCATCAACTATTATCTCGGTATGGTAAAACCACTTGAGTACGAGGATGACCATACTTCCCGATTTATTAATGAAAGAGTCCATGCCAACATTCAAAATGATGGGACATACTCAGTTGTTCCTCGAATGTACGGCGGGGTGACAGACTCAGACCAGCTGAGAAAAATTGCTGATGTAGCTGATAAATATAAAGTAGGCCTGCTGAAGGTTACAGGCGGGCAGCGCATCGACTTGCTTGGAGTAAAGAAAGAAGATCTTCCTAGTATTTGGAGCGACTTAGACATGCCTTCAGGCTATGCATATGGGAAAACGATCAGGACTGTGAAAACATGTGTAGGCGAAGATTTCTGCCGCTTTGGAACGCAGGACTCCATTGGACTTGGGGTACAAATCGAGAAAAAATACGAGCGGCTAAATACCCCTCACAAAGTGAAGATGGCTGTATCAGCCTGCCCCCGTAATTGTGCAGAGTCAGGCATAAAGGATATAGGAATTGTGGGCGTAGAGGGTGCCTGGGAAATGTATGTTGGAGGTAACGGCGGGGTTGATCTTCGCGGCGGGGACCTTCTTTGTAAAGTGAAAACGAGTGAAGAAGTACTAGATACAATCAGCGCATTTTTACAATACTACAGAGAGGATGCCCGCTACCTCGAAAGAACGTCTCACTGGGTTGAGCGTGTAGGGCTTGATCATATCCGTTCCGTTGTAATGGATGACCAAGAGGAGCGACAAGCATTAATAGAGCGGATGGAAGTTGCGTTATCACCTCTTAAAGATCCATGGAAGGATATTGTCGAGGATGAAGCCAAGAGAAAAGAACTCTTTGAAAATAAAAACGTACAAGTTACTCAACAATAAGGAGGGGACAGATAATGAGCAAGGTAGGAGAAGTGAACAAACTGAAGGTGGCAGATGTATCCGAAGTGGTTGAAGGTATTGGGAAAGAAGTGGTAATTGAAGGCCATTCCATCGCTCTCTTTAAGCTAAAGAGCGGAAAAATCAAAGCCATAGAAAACAGCTGTCCCCATAAAGGCGGTCCTTTATCTCAAGGTATAGTCAGCGGTGAAAATGTATTTTGTCCCCTTCATGATTGGAAAGTATGTGTTAATGACGGAATGGTTCAAGGACCTGATGAAGGCTGCGTGCAAACGTACAAAGTAGATGTTGATGACGACTCTGTATATCTGTATATCTAAAAGTCAGGAAAATGGGGTAGGTGGGACTTGCCGGAAAGCGGTCCCCAGTCTGCTCCTTTCCAAATCTTTTACTATATAAAACTATAACTACAAACCAAGGAATGCTGCGAGCAAATGTGCTTTCGGTGTTCTTTTTTTTGTTGTAAACGACCGGACTATCTCTGTCATTACTTTTTGACAGGCGAGGAGATTTTTAGTCAACCAGGGTTTCAAGGTTTATAATAGAAGATCATATGGTATGTGTGGTTAAAGAAACCCTGCAGAGAGGATGGAATGGGATGGAGAGCTATGAGATCAGACCAATGAAACCAGGTGATGAGAAAGAAATTGCAAAAGTCCATATAGATAGCTGGAAAACCACCTATAAAGGAATCATTCCTGCCTCTTATTTAGATGCCTTACATCTTGAAGAGAGAACGGACTGGTGGAAACGTCTCATTAAAGAATTCCCTTTAGCACAGAACATCGGAAGAGTAGCGGTCAGTATGAAGGATAATAGGATTATAGGCTTTGCTCTGGGAGGGCCTGCTCCCAAAGAGGAAGAGACTGATGGAGAATTATTTGCTCTTTATTTGTATGAGGAATGTCAAAAACAAGGGGTAGGAAAGCGTTTAGTGTCTTCTATGTCTGAAGCTTTTTTAGAAAGGAATTGGAAGGAACTCATTATTCGTGCCCTTGTGGATAATCCTAACATGCCTTTTTACAAAAAGCTTGAACCCAAATCTATAAGAAGACACACCATTACCATTGATGGCAAGGATTTAGGAGAGTGGACTATGCTTTTTTCAACAGAAGATTTATATCATTCTTCGCGTATGAAGCAAAGGGGTAACAAGTGGATGATAACAATGGAGTATTTCGGTAAGGATGATATTGAAATAGTAATGAAATGGGCCTGTTCTCCACGCTTTCTCATGCAGTGGGCAGGGCCTACTTTTTCCTATCCCCTTACAAAAGAGCAGCTGATGGAATATATAAGTAAGGCAAACCAAACAGACAGTACTCGCTATGTGTTTAAAATCATTCAAAATAATACCCGCGAAGTGATTGGCCACTTATCGATTGGTGCTGTCAATCGCTACAACAGATCAGCGAGGATAGGCAAGGTTATTATAGATGAAAAGTACCGAGGATTAGGATACGGAAAACAAGTAATCAAAGAAGCGATTCACTTTGGATTTGATCGTCTGGGCCTACATAGAATCAGTCTCGGAGTGTGGGATTTTAATGAACAGGCGCTTGTTTGTTATAAAAAGATAGGATTTATTGAGGAAGGAAGAAAAAGAGATTTTCGAAGGTTTGAAAATGAATACTGGACTTTGGTGGAAATGAGCATGCTCGAAGACGAGTGGAAGGAAATCAAAGACAAAGAAAGGCAAAACACACCCAGTATCCTGCACAGCTGAAGTGTTTTGCCAGTGTTTTACGAACGGTTCGGATGATAGAAGTCTCCGCTCTTTCCCCCTTTTTTTCCACCAAATGTGTCTCTTTAATAATCATTGATTTATCCACAGCCTTACACATGTCATAAAACGTAAGGGCTGCAACAGATACGGCAGTTAAGGCTTCCATTTCTACTCCAGTATTACCTTTGCATGTTACTTCTGCAGTAATAAGTAAATCATACCCTTGCTCAGTTTGTTGATATTCAAAGGTGAAATCAGTTCCCTGCAGCAATATAGTATGGCACATCGGAATAAGGTCCGGTGTGTTTTTTGCTGCCATGATTCCTGCTACTTGAGCAACTTGCAAGGGATCCCCTTTTTTTATAACGCCCTTTTGAATCTTTTCATACAGCTCTTCGGAAATAGATACTGTACTTTGGGCGAGAGCTGTCCGCTTCGTTTCTTCTTTATGAGAGATATCAACCATCTTTGGCCTGCCCTCTTTATTCCAATGAGAAAAATCACTCATTTGGTCAGCCACCTTTCCTGGATCAATATATGTGTGATACTTCTATTGCATAAAACGATAGTAACATTCCTTGGTGTCAGATAGAAGAACATAGAATGTTCACTTGAGAAAAAAGTATGTTAAGTTTTCTAACGTAATTGTTGAAGGTTTGGGAAAAGTTTGGAAATATAAGAACTATACTATTTTTTCTGTGTTTCACAACTTTTATTATCAAATCTTTAAAGAGCAGCTGCCCTCTTCGATTTGGAACTGTAAAGGCAGCCTGTATTTTTTCCCCATAAACAAGTAGATAAGAAGCATATTCTAGTCATTGCAACCTGTCTCAGGCTTTCCTTTATTATTATAAATTTGTTGGAGGTACACCATGGGCAAGAATAAGTTAGTTCTCGTAGGAAACGGAATGGCAGGCTTACACTGTATCGAGGAATTACTTAAGATAGACAATGAGAAATACGAGATTACTATTTTCGGAAGTGAACCACATATAAACTATAACCGCATCATGCTCTCCTCTCTTCTGCAAGGCAGTTCCACAGTAGAAGAGATTACCTTAAATGATTGGCAGTGGTATCAGGATAATAATATCACTCTTTATACAGGAGAAAAGGTTCTGCAGATTGACAGTGAAAACCAGATGATCGTAACGGACAAAGGGCGTGAAGTTGATTATGACAGACTGATCCTGGCTACTGGTTCAGTACCTTTTATACTTCCTTTGCCTGGTGTTGAAAAGGAAGGAATTATTTCTTTTCGAACAATAGAGGATTGTGAGCAAATGATAAAAGCCTCTAAAACAGTAAACAAAGCAGTGGTGATAGGGGGAGGACTTCTTGGGCTGGAGGCTGCCAAAGGGCTGCTGAATAGAGGGATGGAAGTAGCAGTGGTCCACCGTGATGACTACTTGATGAATAATCAGTTGGATAGAATGGCCGGCGAGATGCTTCAAAGAGAGCTTGAAAGTCAGGGTATGAAATTTTACCTTTCCAAAAACACCAAAGAATTTTTAGGTGAAGACCACGTGACTGGATTGCAGTTTGAGGATGGGGAAAAGATAGAGGCTGATCTTGTTGTCATGGCGGCGGGGGTTAAGCCAAATATAGAATTAGCAAACGCAAGTGGAATTGATACTAATCGAGCCATTTTAGTAAATGACTATTTAGAGACAAACACACCGAACATATATGCAGTTGGAGAGTGTGCCGAGCATCGAAGCCGGACCTATGGTCTCGTAAAACCTTGTACGAACAAGGGAAAGTATTGGCTGGAAATCTATGTGAACAACAGAGTGACGGCTACAAAGGCTCAGTTGTTTCTACACAATTGAAAATAGCGGGTGTTGATGTGTTTTCAGCCGGGCAAATCACTGAAGATACAGAAACAACCACTTTGCAAATGTACGATGGGTTGGAAAACATCTATAAAAAAATCTTCTTTAAAGATGAAATCATTGTAGGAGCTGTTCTTTACGGAGATATTTCCATGGGCAGCAAGCTTCTTGGCATGATACTGCAGAAAAAGGAGCTGTCAGACGAAGATAAGAAAGCGTTCCTCCAAGATGCTTCTGGAGGCACCAGTCCCGTAGCTTCTATGGAACAAACAGAACTCATCTGTAATTGTAATAACGTATCCAAAGGTACAATCATAGAAAAGGTCCAGGAAAATAACTGCACTACATTAGGCGAAGTAAAAGAATGCACCAAGGCCTCTACATCCTGCGGAAGCTGCCAGCCTTTTGTGGCAGACCTTCTTGAGTACATCCAAAGTGATGATTTTAACGAAAAGATTGAAAGAAAAACAATGTGCTCTTGTACTTCCTTAACAGAAGAAGAAGTCGTTCAGCAAATACAGGTAAAAAACCTTAGAAGTGTGCAGGGGGTTATTGAAACACTTTCATGGGAGAGTAAGGATGGCTGTGCAGACTGTGTTCCTGCATTGCATTATTACCTGGGAATGATTGATGAAAACTATCAGGCACAACATACGTTTTCTGAAAAGGAGCATGCCTTTAAACAGCAAAATGGGACCTACACAATTACCCCAAAGATCTATGGAGGGCTTGCAAATCCGCAACAGCTCCGACTGTTAGCCGATCTTGCAGAAGCGTATAACCTGCATGAGGTGGCTATTGGAGAAGATCAGAGACTGCATATACAGGGAGTTAGAGAAAGTGATCTGGCGAGTATTTATGAAGAACTTAATAAAGAATTAACCCTTCAGGTGCCTGTAAAATTAACCCTGTTCAGACAAGTCACAGTCCTCATGTGTGCGACTGTGAAAAAGAGCAGGGAACCAGACTTGCTGTAGAAATCGAAAGACAACTGGAGTATTTAAACACACCGTCAACAGTTAAGGTTAGTGTGTCTTCCTGTATGAAAGACTGTGCTGATGCCAAGCTTCAGGATATCGGGCTTGTTCCAATGAACAGAGGATGGGAAGTGTACATCGGAGGAACGACAAAAGGCGAGCCACAGACAGGAGAGCTTCTTTCAGTAGCGGAGACGAGTGAAGACGCTATGATCCTCACTTTATCCCTTATCCAGTATTACCGGGAAACGGGTAATTTCAGAGAAACGGTGGGCGAATGGGCACAGAGAATTACAGAGATACATTTGCGTGAAGTTCTCTTTGATAGTGAGCTTCAAGATCATCTGCTTGAGCGATTGGATCATGATAGAAATGTCAGGATTGAGAAAAAGTATGGACTAGAGGTTACCAGCTAAGAATGAGAAGGTTTGCTTAGGAGGAAGGAGTTTCCATGACTGATTTATTGCTGAAGTATTTTAGAGAAAAAGAACAAAAGGTTCAATCTGAAAAAGTGTACAACACTCAGTGCCCTTTTTGCAGCATGCAATGTAAGATTCAACTGGTAGAGCAGACTGTAGTTACTAGAAAGAAATACTCAGCCCAGGGGCTTGATAACCCAACTACGCAAGGAAGAGTCTGTATTAAAGGACTCAATGCCCACCACCATGCTGTGCACAAGGATCGTATTACTTATCCTATGGCAAAGGGAGAAGATGGACAGTTTCATCGAATCTCCTGGGACAAAGCTTTACACCTTATCAAAGAGAATTTCACAGAGATACAAAGAGAGGATGGAATGGATGCCCTTTCTGTCTATGGCGGAGGGTCTTTAACCAACGAGTCCGCATATTTACTTGGTAAATTTGCCCGCATTGGCCTACAAACAAAATATATTGATTATAACGGCCGGTTTTGCATGTCCTCGGCTGCCTCAGCAGGAGCGAAGGTATTTGGGATTGACAGGGGCCTCACCAACACTCTCTCAGAAATTCCAGAGTCTGAAGTTATTATCTTAGCAGGCACAAATATTGCTGACTGCCAGCCTACGATTATGCCGTACTTTGAAGAAGCCAAAGCAAATGGTGCTTATATAATAGCCATTGATCCAAGAGAAACAGGAACGACTAAAATGGCTGACTTACATTTGAAAGTAAAACCTGGCAAGGATGCTGCTCTTTCCAATGGTATTTTAAAAGTTTTAATAGAAGAAAACCTCATCGATGAAAGTTTCATAGATGAACGAACCAATGGGTTTGACGAGGTACAGGAGCATGTGGCTTCTTTCTCGTTAGAGGAAATTAGTCAGTCCACAGGTGTAGCTGAAGCCGAAATCCAAAAGGCGGCAATGAAATTTGGTAAGGCTGCAACAGGCACTATTTTTACAGCAAGAGGGGTAGAACAGCAGACGGATGGACATATGGCTGTACGTAATTTTCTAAACATTCTTCTCGTTACAGGAAAAATTGGGAAGCCAAACTGTGGATACGGAGCTATTACCGGCCAGGCGAACGGACAAGGAGGAAGAGAACACGGCCAGAAATCAGACCAGCTGCCAGGATATCGTTCCATTGAAAACCCGGATCACCGTCAATACATTGCCGAGGTCTGGGGAGTGAAGGACACAGATATCCCTGGAAAAGGGGTTTCTGCATATGAAATGATGGAAAAAGTGCATCAAGGGGAAATAACCGGGATGTTTCTCATGGCCTCTAACCCGATTGTATCCAACCCTAACGCAACATTAGTCAAAAATGGCCTGAAAAAGCTGAAATATCTAGTCGCGGTTGATATGTTTATTTCGGAAACAGCTGAGTTAGCTGACTTGATTCTTCCCCCAACATCTTATCTTGAAAATGAAGGTACCTTGACTAATATGGAAGGAAGAGTGATGCACAGAGAAGGGCAGCGAAGAATTCCCGGAGAAGCGAAACATGACTGGAAGATTTTATGTGAAGTAGCCAGGGTGATGGGAAAGGAAGAATATTTCACTTACGAAACAGTGGAAGACATTTTTAATGAACTTCGCGTAGCTTCGCGTGGCGGCATGGCTGACTATTATGGCATGACCTATGAGCGCATTAAGGAAAAGGAAGGAATCCTGTGGCCTTGCCCTGATACAACTCATGAGGGAACAAGCAGGTTATTTGAAGAGAGGTTTCACCATGCTGATGGAAGAGCAGCAATGATGCCTGTTTCAAACGAGCCTTCCATTCAAAAGGAAGAACCTTCTGAGGAATTTCCAGTGTACTTAACGACAGGGCGGGTAATGGCCCATTATTTAACAGGGGTGCAAACACGAAAAACATCTGCGTTGAATGCCAGGTTCTTTGAATCATTTATTGAAATACACCCTTCCACAGCAAGAAAGTATGAGATTGAAGACAACAGTCTTGTCAAAATTACTTCAAAGCGAGGAGAAATCGTTGTAAGAAGTAAATGGTCTACAGACATTAGGGAAGATACAGTATTTGTTCCCTTTCACTGGGCCGAGTCACAGAATGTAAATAACTTAATTCCTAGGGAATTGGATCCTCAGTGCAGAATGCCCGGGTTCAAAACTTCAGCAGTGAAAGTTCAGCCTTTACGGCAGTGATTTAACTTAAAAGCTTCCATAGTCTTGCTATGGAAGCTTTTAAGTTTATCTGCCAAATAGATTTGTTCTGGAAACCGAGAGTTCCTTACGGGAGGAGAATGGTTTCCAGGTTCTTTACCTTTTCTGAGAAAATCCACATAATAAAAGAGTAGTAAATTCAGGCTAAGGAAAAGACAGGTGGTATTTATGCAGACTGAAGAAATAGTAAAGCAGGCGCAGGAGTGGGTAAGAGATTTTTTTGAAGAAGAGGCAAGCGGACATGATTGGTGGCATACATACAGAGTGGTTGAGCTGGCAAAGACAATAGCCCGGGAAGAAAAGGCTGACCTTTTTGTCTGTGAGCTGGCGGCTCTGCTTCATGATATGGCGGACTCAAAATTCAATGAGACAGAAGCGAAAGGGATTCAAAAAGTGGCAGATTGGCTGGATGACAAGCAAGTTCGTAAAGAAGAAAGAGATCATGTTTTAGAAATTATTTCAACGATGTCTTTCAGGGGAGGCCACAACCCTCCAATGACAACCATTGAAGGGAAGGTTGTTCAGGATGCAGACCGTCTTGATGCGATTGGTGCTCTTGGTATTGCCAGGACCTTTGCTTTTTCAGGAGCCCATGGCCATCCTATATACGTCCCAGGTGAGCAGCCTCAGGAAGCAATGTCAAAAGAAGAATACGAAAAAAGGCAAAGCTCGGCAGTCAATCACTTTTATGAAAAGCTGCTCCTGTTAAAAGAGAAATTGAATACAAATTATGGAAAAGAAATGGGCGAAGAGAGACACTTGTTTATGGTAAATTTTCTCGAACAGTTTTACCTGGAGTGGAATGGTGAGAAATGAGCATAAAAAAGAGTCTGGCTCGGAGCCAGACTCTTTTTCCATATTTACATGCTTATTGTTCTAATTCTACTTCAAGATTCGTCCCATCTTGAAACTCGATTTCAAGCTCAAATTCATCGATTTCGTCACGGCTGATATCAAGTTCTTCCAGGACTGCATCAATAATTTCATCATCAGACATATCTTCATTAATATAAAGGCTGCCAAGAAGGTCTTCTAGTTCTGAGATGGCTTGCTCTCCTTCTTGTTCTTCTTCCTCACCATTTTCTTTTTCGATTTCGCCCTCTGTATCTCCATTTTCTTCATATTCATATTCCCATTCGCTACCATCAGTAAATTCAATGTCCAGATCGAACTCTTCTATGCCACGATCAAGCAGGGATTCATCTTCAGATGCTTCCTCCTCGTCACCGTTTGCATCGTTAGTGTCGTCGGTTGTTTCTTCGTCCCCATTTTCCTCTTCTCCATCATCAGGTGATTCTGTTTGCTCATCGTCATCTACATCGCCTGTTTCCTCTGGCTCCTCCTGGTCTGTTTCTTCTGTTTGGACATCTTCAGATATTTCTTGTTCTGTATCTCCTTCTGTTGCACCGTTATCTTCTCCCTCTCCGCAAGCAGCCAGCACAAGGCTAAGGAAGACATAGCAATGAAAGAACGTTTCATATGAAAAAACTCCTTTTTAATCAATCATAAGTAACGAGTGACTTATACCCGTTTAAGGTAAGATTGAAACAATAATGAGAAATTTTATTAACAACTGTAATGATCGGCATATAAGAGAGAATAAAAGAGAAAATAAGAGAAAAGTAATTATGTTATGCGCTTACATGATACTTTCGATATAGATGTAAATATGCTACACTCCTTTTGTTCACAACGCCGATTCTTGTTAGGGACAAGAATCTTAGATGAAATGCTCTGCGCACAAGATGTTAAAAGAAAGGGAAACGGACGGATAACCTAGCTGAAATTAGCAGATTGTAAATGGAATAGAACGGTACTCTGTTATGTGAGTGGCTGGTTAAAAAAATAATCTTTCTAATTGCATCCATGCAAATGAGTAAAAAATTAGAAAGAGGTGCGAAACAAAAAAGTGAATACAGCAAAAATGAAAGAAGAGTGGTTTGGGAATGTCAAAGGGGATGTTCTTGCAGGAATTGTGGTAGCTTTGGCCCTTATACCAGAGGCCATCGCTTTTTCTATCATTGCAGGAGTAGATCCGATGGTAGGGTTATACGCTTCTTTTAGTATTGCAGTGGTGATTGCCTTTGTTGGTGGACGCCCAGGCATGATATCAGCTGCTACGGGAGCTATGGCATTGTTAATGATTACACTTGTAGCGGATCATGGGCTTCAATACTTGCTTGCTGCTACCATTCTTACGGGAATTATCCAAATATTATTTGGCGTGTTTAAGCTGGCCGTCTTTATGAAGTTTATCCCAAGGTCTGTGATCGTGGGGTTTGTGAATGCTCTTGCCATCTTAATATTTATGGCACAATTAGAGCATTTTGTGGGAGAAACATTGGTTATGTATGCATTGGTTGCTTTAACGCTTGCCATTATTTATCTGCTCCCGAAGGTTACGTCAGCGGTACCATCTACATTAGTTGCCATTGTGGTTGTGACAGCTATTGCTGTTTTTATGAATGCAGGTGTCCGGACTGTTGGAGACATGGGGCTTTGCCTGATACATTGCCAGTCTTTTTGATTCCCTCTATTCCTCTAAATATGGAAACATTAATGATTATTCTTCCTTACTCGCTGGCTCTTGCGGTTGTTGGTTTGTTAGAGTCTTTGCTCACAGCAACGATTGTTGATGACATGACAGATACAGACAGCAATAAAAACAAAGAAAGCAGAGGACAGGGCTACGCTAATGTAGTGACAGGTTTCTTTGGCGGGATGGCAGGGTGTGCCATGATTGGACAATCTGTTATTAATGTGAAGTCAGGAGGCAGGGGAAGATTATCCGCTTTGGTTGCCGGTGTATTTCTCATGTTCTTGATCATAGTCCTTGGTAATCTGGTTGTCCAAATTCCAATGGCTGCTTTGGCAGGTGTCATGATTATGGTGTCAATCAGCACATTTGACTGGGGATCCATTAGGATGCTTCCTAAAATTCCAAAGACTGACTCGGCAGTTATGCTGGTGACAGTGGGAACAGTAGTGGTCACTCATGACCTCTCGCAAGGAGTATTTGCCGGCGTAATGTTAAGTGCGATTTTCTTTGCCGCAAAGATCTCCAAAGTAAAAGTAACCGAGCATTTTATAAGAGCAGAAGAGAAGAAGATCTACCACATAGACGGCCAACTGTTCTTTGCATCAGTAACTGACTTTACAAAAGGGTTTGATTACCAGGAGAATGTGAAGAAAGTGGAGCTTGATTTATCAAAAGCCCACGTATGGGATGACTCCGCCGTAGAGGCTTTGGAAAAAGTAAGAGCAAAGTATGAGCAAAATAACGTTGAAGTCAGTTTTACCGGCTTGAACCAGGAGAGTTCAAACCTTATGAAAAGGCTTGAAGGGTTATCATCAGGCCATTAAGGGAAAAGTGCGCAGTAATGCGCACTTTTTTCATATATAATAATACTAAAAGGGGGAGATCAGTTATGTACAAAAACATCCTTTTGGCTGCAGACGGCTCAGAAAATGCGGTACGTTCAGCCAGACACGCTTTGGGTATAAGAGCTGGTCAAAAAGACAGCCACATTGATATCATTTATGTAATAGACGGGGAAAAAGCAAAATCTGAGGTCATTCACTTCGGCGATACAGCTGTCATCGAAAAAAAGCGAAAAGAACGTTTAAAACCTATCATTGAAATGTTTGAAGAAGAAAACGTTTCTTATGATATACATTTAAAGCATGGAGAACCAGGACCTAGCATTGTAGAGTTTGCGAATGAAGGAAACTATGATTGTGTTGTTATAGGAAGCCGGGGCTTAAACAAGCTTCAAAGCATGGTGCTTGGCAGTGTCAGCCATAAAGTAGCGAAAAGGGTGCAAAGTCCGGTAATGATTGTAAAATAAATAAAATCCCCCTTATCACCAAGGGAGATTTTATTTAGGTGCCTGGCACCTTCTTGGTTTGTAACATTACTATTGCTGAAGTCCCTAGTGCAAAGGGAAAAATGCATTTTATTATGTTACACATCAGAAAGGTGCCAGGCACCTTTCTCCTCTCTCCTCTAATCTCGTAATAAAAAATCCATAAAGCTTCCTGCAATCATTCCAAGAAAGACGGTCTGGACTGGGAATGGATCCATATAAAGTCCGAACATGACAGCTATAATCGCAAAAATTGTAGTGTACTTAACTTTCATGAAGGAATTGAAAAAGGGAAAGGACGCCTGTAAGCTTGAAAAGATAAACGGTGAGAAATAAACAGCGAGTACAATGATAGCCAGAATTATCACAAGTACATCCATTTTCAAAATCCTTTCTCTCAAGACATTAACTTTCTTCTATAATAAGTATGCCCCTAAACTGGAAAGAGAAAACTGTGAATTGCAGAGAGTCACAATCTGCAAGTGAAAGGTGAAAACATCACTCATTTGCAGGCTTAAAAAAAGCTGCCCTGTCCTTTGATTTCTTTAAAGGATAGGGCAGCTTGCTTTTATTAATTTCATCTTTCCTGTTAAATAGAAGATTCTGACCCTGATTCTATTGGCTTTATAAACCCGCGCAACATAAGAGCGGCGAGAATAAGGAGAACAATAGATACAGTAAGACCTAGTAAAGTGCTTCCTGTAAGCCCGAGCACTAAATAGCCTAAAAAGGATACTGCCGCTACGACCAAGGCGTAAGGAAGCTGGGTCAATACATGATCGATGTGATGGCTGCCTGCACCGGTAGAGGAAAGAATGGTCGTATCTGAAATAGGAGAGCAATGATCTCCAAAAATGGCACCTGCTAAAACTGCTGCAAGAACAGGAAGCATCATTGTTATATCAAGGGCTGCCGCAATTTCTCCCGCTATTGGAAGGAGTAAAATGAAAGTGCCCCAGGATGTCCCGGTAGAAAAAGCCATAAATCCTGCCAAAAGAAAGAGCAGAGCTGGCAGCCAGTACGCAGGAACCGTACCATCTAGAACTCCGGCTAAATATTCTCCAGTTCCTAAACCATCAATAACCGTAACCATGGTCCAGGCAAATATTAAGATATAAATCGCAGGAAGCATCGATTGAATGCCTTTTCCTAAGGTTGATAGTACCCCTTTTACAGATGGTTTTTTTCTTACAGTTAAAAGGAGAGCCGTACCCAGTCCTATCAGCGCCATAGACCAGGGAGGATGCTACATCAGTTTCAGCAAAGACAGTAAGAGCGGTTGCTTCTCCTTCTGTTCTTTGTATTCCCGTAATAATCATGAATACCACTGTACTTACAATTAACACCGCGATCGGCAGAAGTAAGTCTATGACTGAGCCTTTTCCTTCATTAATATCCGTTTTGTGGTCTCCGGGGATCGCTCCTCTGGAGGAATTAAACAATACACCTTTTTGGATAGCTTTTGATTCATGTGTACGCATAGGGCCGAAATTAAGCTTCCATACAATAACCAGAAAAACAAAAAGGATGGCTGTCAAGGCGTAGAAATTCATTGGGATCATATAAATAAATGCTTCAAGAGCTCCATACTGCCCCAGACCATGATCAGCTAAGATTCCAGCAATAATTGTTATGATGTAGGCACCCCAGCTTGACAGTGGAGCAATCACACATATAGGAGCAGCAGCTGAATCAACGATATAGGCAAGCTTTGCTCGTGACACTTTATGTCTGTCGGTAAGAGGCCTGCTCACCTGTCCTACGGTTAAACTATTAAAATAATCATCAATGAATACAAGAATACCGAATACCAATGTAGCGAGCTGGGCGCCTATTCTTGTTTTTACTTTGGAAAGAGCCCAATCCCCAAACGCACGGCTGCCGCCTGAAAAAGTAATAAGAGCGGCCATCATGCCGAGAAAAAGCAAGAATAGCATGATGAAAAATTCCCAGTCATTCACAGCGCCGTCAACGTAAAAAAGAGAGACTGCAGTTTCAGTTATTTGAACAATGGTGGAGACAACACTCCAGTCGTTTAAAATAAGACCTCCTATGACAATCCCGGCACCTAAAGATAAAATAACTCTTCGCGTTATTATAATCATAAGAAGGGTAAGAAGGGGCGGAATCAAGGAGATAAAGGATGGTTCTGTCATTACGCAAATTCCTTTCTATTCAAATTTTTCCCCAAGCTTGAAACATTTGTCACTAAAAAAGGCAATGGAGCATATCCATTGCCAGAAGGCCGAGACGCTGCCGACTTTATTTGTTCTTCCCGTGAACAGTGACAGTCCTGTTTTTTATTCAATACAGCTCTAAAAAGCTGCTCTTTACTGCTTGAGAGAATGCCAAAAATAGGCGTAAGAGGCGGCAAGCACAACTGGTCGTTCTGCCTTCGCCACGTTTTTGATGGAGATTTACCATTATTATATTAGGGGCCAGGTAATTATAACAGGGAAAAAAGAAAAGAGGAAAAGTTATTTTAAAATGATGTCATAAACTGCTTGGGCCACCCCGTCTTCATCATGATGAGCAGTCTCGTGAGTAGCGACTTTTTTTACATCATCTTCAGCATTTCCCATCGCAATACTGGTTCCAACCAGGTTGAACATGGGAAGGTCGTTATAATTGTCTCCAATGGCAAAGCTATTTTCGGCGTCAATATGGAGATGTTCAAGAACAGACAGCAGCCCTTTCCCTTTTTGAATGTCCGGATGCATAATCTCAATATTGTCGCGACCGGAAGAAGTGATTGAAATTTCCTCTCTACCTGACCATACTTTACGAGCCTGATGCAGTTTTTCTTCAAGGAGTGAAACGACTAAGACTTATAAACCTTGTAGTGATTCGATTTTAATTCCTCTGGAGATGGCATGTCTTTAATAACAAGATCCTTTATCTGCTCATCAGCTTTTTGTCGTATTCTTTCACTAATGACCTCTGCGTCTTCCTTATTCTTCGTAAATTCCTTGATGTCATTTTCATAAAATTCTTTACCCTGGGCAGAAGCATGAATACCTTCCTGTGTGTATGCATGATAGTAATAGCCTTTGTTTTCAAGCCATTCAAGAAGGTCGGCAGCATCTTTCGTTTGCATTGTTGCTTCGCGGAGAATCTTGTCCTGCCATTCCACGACTGCCCCGTTTATAGAAACGATGCCGTCGGGTTGCACATTTGCATTTCCCGTCAGCCTTTTTACTTCATCTACATCTCTTCCTGTCGCAATCACGACTTTATATCCGTTATGTTTTAACTTCTTTAATGCCTCAGCATTGGCTGCTGAAATCTTTCCATTAGAATTAAGTAATGTCCCGTCCATATCAATAGCTACGATACTCATGTTGGTCACCTCGGTTTTTTGAAGAAATTGACTTACTTAGTTGTAACGTTCAGCACGTCAGCTGTCAAATGTAATAAGAACCCTGTCAGGTCTCTTGTTAAATCTGAAAGCAGAAACAATAACGATGCTTTACCTTTCATAACCCTTTATCTATCATACCGCGTAGGACGAAAAAACTCGAATAATTGAAAGTGCTTTTCCAATAAAAAGTAAAATGTTTCAGGTGGAACAAATAGAAAGAAAATTTAGATAATTTAATGTAGACATGTTTTACATGAAAAGACTGAAGAGGTTAACGAGGAAAAAGAACGGGAAAAGGGAAGTGAAGGTACTGTGAAGACAAGGAGTATAGTTCTATGAACAAAAAACAATAATCAAGCTTGGAGTCCTTCTCATCCTCATTATATTTCTGGCCTGGTTAAACGTATCTGTGATACAGGTCAACCCGAGTGCCATTCAAGGTTGGGTTTTATCCTTTGGTTTTTGGGCTCCCCTCATATACATTCTTCTATACACGCTGCGTCCTTTAGTCCTCTTTCCAGCTTCGGTGATGTCTATGGCAGGAGGACTGGCGTTTGGTCCATGGCTTGGGGTGATGTTGAATATGGCAGGAGCAATTGGAGGTGCAGCATTATCCTTTTTTGTGGCCAGGCTTTTTGGGAAAAATATTGCTGGTAAAGAGTGGTCAGGACGTGCAAAAGTCATACAGGAAGAATTGAAAGAACATGGTTTTCTTTACTTGCTTACGCTTAGGCTAATTCCTGTGCTGAACTTTGACCTGGTCAGCTATGTTGCAGGGGTGTCGAAGATTCGTTTCCTATCCTACCTTGCTGCGACTGCCCTTGGATCATACCAGGTGCTTTTGCTTATACATTTCTTGGTGCAGGTCTCGTAAGTGGGGATTTCACCATTATATTTATTGGGTTTGGTCTTATTGTATTAGTGTCCCTGCTTCCATTCCTGTTAAAAAGACTCAAGCGATCCCGGCAGGCAATGCAGGAGCTAGAAGGGAGCGAAAGCAGATAAGTTAAAAGATACGATAGGAGCACAGACATTAAAAGGCCAAGTACCATCTAAAGGATACTCATATATACAAAAAGACGAGGTGTCTCCTGTGAGACAGACCTCGTCTTTCTTTATTGTTTCATATAGGAGTTTTCAGAGAAGACCAAATTAGGATACTTATCTCGTGTCGTGTTCATTTGAAATTCATTTTCAAAGAGTGCCACAATTCTTTGATCTCTATCAAGGGCAAGGTTCCGCTGTTTCTTCTTAAATACTTCTAGTTCTTTTTCATCGCCGTCTACCCAGCGGGCAATAGAGAACGGTAAACGATCCAGCCGGATTTCAGACTTGTATTCGTTTTTCAGGCGGTACTCAAGCACTTCAAACTGAAGAACCCCTACTACACCGACAATTTGTTGTTCTGGAATTTTGTTGTACGTTTGAAAAAGCTGTACAGCTCCTTCTTCTGTCAGCTGATGTATACCTTTTTCAAAAGACTTATGCTTCATCGCATCCTTAACTGATATGGCAGCAAAATGTTCGGGTGAAAAATGAGGCATCTCTTCAAAAGAAAAAGAGTCTTTTTCAACTAGGGTGTCCCCAATTCTGAAAGTACCAGGGTCAAACAAGCCAATAATATCGCCAGCATAAGCTTCTTCCACAATGCTTCTGTCCTGTGCCAGAAACTGGGTGGGCTGAGCGAGACGCAAAGATTTGTTTAAGCGCACATGATTCACAGTCATGCCTCGTTCATATTTTCCAGAAGTAATTCTCAAAAAGGCAATTCTGTCCCGGTGGTTAGGGTTCATATTAGCCTGAATTTTAAAGATAAACCCTGAAAAATGTTTATTAACCGGATCAACAAGACCCTTATCGCTATGACGGCCAACGGGAGCCGGTGCCATAGTAAGAAAATGCTCCAGAAAGTTTTGGACCCCGAAGTTAGAAATAGCGCTTCCGAAAAAGACGGGGGTGAGTTCGCCCGTCTTGATCTTTTCTTGCTCAAAGGGATCTCCTGCTACATCAAGAAGCTCCATCTCTTCTCGGAACTGTTCAAGAAGCTGGCTGTCGATAAGATCAGCGAGAACGGGATCTTCAGGTCCGCTCACTTCTTTTACCTCAACCTGAGAAGGATCTTCTGGATTAAAAAACTCGATCTTTTTATTATGTCTATCATAAATGCCCTGGAAATCCTGTCCCATACCGATAGGCCAGTTCATTGGATAAGAGCGGATACCGAGGAGCTCTTCAATTTCTTCCATTAAGTCAAATGGATCCCGGCCCTGCCGGTCTAATTTATTTATAAAGGTAAAAATAGGAATTCCGCGCATTTTACATACTTTAAACAGTTTTTTCGTTTGGGCTTCTACTCCTTTAGCCGAGTCAATCAGCATGGTCGCTGAATCTGCAGCAGTCAAGGTACGGTAAGTATCTTCACTGAAGTCTTCATGGCCTGGTGTATCCAGTATATTAACCTGGTGCCCTTCGTAAAGAAATTCCATCACTGAGCTTGTGACAGAAATTCCTCGTTGTTTCTCGATCTCCATCCAGTCACTGGTCGCATGCCGGGAGTTCTTTCTTCCTTTTACGGTACCGGCTTCACGAATGGCTCCCCCAAAATAAAGAAGCTTTTCTGTTAACGTGGTTTTCCCTGCATCAGGGTGTGATATGATGGCAAATGTCTTCCGAGACAAAATTTCATTACTTAACTTACTCATATATAGCTTCCTTTCTATAGGACCATAAAGGCAAACATTGAATTTCTGCCTTCTTTATCATAATGGATTCACACAACAGACTCAATCATTCCCTGAAAAAATAACCAAAGCACTCTCCTTTAGAGCGTGCCTTGGTTACTCATTCTTATTTCATATAAGGACTTTGACTGAGTGCTTGTTCAAGAGTGAGGTATGTGGGTACACCTTTAAAAGTGATGCCTAAGTGAACAATAGTTTGCGAAAGCTCCGGTCTCATCCCCGTAATGCTTGTTTCAATCCCTAAGAGCTGTAACGAATGGATCAAGTTAAGCAGATGCTGAGCAAACCAGGTGTTGATGGTATTAATCCCGGAAAGGTCAATAATAATATAGGTAAGACTGAGCTCTGCTGCCCGGTCTAATGTTTTGCTTTGCAAGTACTCTGAACGTTCATCATCCATATCACCAATAATAGGAAGGACAGCGACTCCTTTTTTATTGGGACAACAGGGACAGATATTTCCTGCATTTCTTGCTTAGCCAGTTCAAGAGCTTTAATGTGGTGCGCCACAAAAGTATAGCTGAAGGCATGAATGGCATAATCCAGGAAGTGATTCACCTTTTTGTAGAGGGAAAATGCTGTATCGATAGATAATCCCTGTTTCGTACTTTGTTCTTTTATTAATTCCTCTAGCGCATCACGATACATTGGCATAATTAAGAGAGCCTGATTTAAATCAACATTGTTATCGATTGATTTGTAGCTGTTTGTACTGCCCATTCTTCAATCTTTTTCTTTGGTTCCGCTGTTTCCTCAGAAGTCATTGCATTCCCAATCATGGAAAAAAGCTGCCTCGTTCCTCTGCGTACAGATCTTTCTCTTCTTCCTCAGGAAAATAAAGAGAGCTTTCTGTAAGTTTTTCTTCCATTTTTTTGCATAAAGCATGGCGATTTTCATTTATAAGATCACTTAACAAGTGCAATGCTGAGCTTTTGTTATCTCCCATTGAAGTTCCCCCAAATGTATTAGATTTTAGCCTAATCTATATGAATGGTGATTGCGTTTTGATGTGTGGGTAAATAGACGTATAAGAAGCAGAAAACACAGTATCTATCATACCACAATATTAAGAATGGCAGATGGTATGCACCTAATATCTAGATATTAGTGTATCCATCCTGGTTTTAGAGTGCAATGAAAACAGTGTTACCAAATAAACCTTTGTCATTCTTTACAGCTTAAGGTTACAAGAGACTTAGACAGGGAAATTACATAGGAAGAAGGGAGGAGAAACTGTTGTTCAGGTTTGTACTTATTGTTTCAGCTAAAACGTTAAGTAAAATATTCAGCATGGCTACAGCTACATTCTTTGGAAGGGTGCCTTCCAAGGATGACTCAAAAGTAAGTTTAGTTGGGCTTATTTCATTATATTGGATCTTTATAGCAGTGGGGGTTGCTGTTCCGGAACTTGCCCAGATGATCATCCCGTTTGCTCCAGAGAATGAAACCATTGTTTTTTGGATAAATCTTGCTCTATTTATATTTTTGCCGATAACTGCAGGCGCGATTACATGCAGGGTTGAAAACCGGAAGCATGAAAAAATTTCTATTAAACAGCTACTAATGGGTTATCCTTATGCTTTTTTAATCGGTGTGCTCGCATTATGCTTAATTATTATTGTTCCATTAATCAGATTTCCCCAGATTATAAATTTACGCTCACTCAAACACTTTGCCATCATGATAAAGAAAGATAAATATGACTTGGTGTTTGAAAAAGTTCAAGAACTGCTTACAGAGAATGAGGTAGAAGTTTATCCAGTTGATCCCCCAAAGTATTTGTGGGTACCCTTTCTTGCTTTAATTTGGGTACAGGAACACATCTTTAAGAAAAAAATGGCGAAAAATATGAAGATCGTACGTGGGGAATTAGAAGGGGAAAAAATTGTAGTCATTCTTCACTCCACTGATATATCAATTATAGGTCCTGAGAAACAAGTTATGGTAGTAATGGGCATTTTAGCGAGGGGGTAGAGGAGCGTCACCTTTACTTTTCATGGGATGACTCTTCGCAAAAAATTGAAGATCGTATTTATGAGCTGAGAAGCAAGGTGCTTGAAGGTGAGGATGTTTCTAAAGAAGAGGTAGATCAGCTCGTTGTTGATTTGAGAAGCTTATCCCTGGCGATGGATGACTGGAATGCTATTCGCCGCCAGATTTACAGGCTGGAAAGAGACAGATACAAAATGAAATGCAAGGGCAAGAATGAAGAAGAGATAGAACAATTAAATTATAGCGAATAATGTGAAAAGTATAATTAAATATGTGACGATTCTATAAAACTGTAAAAACTGAGTAGAACACCTTTAAGAAACAGTGCCTGTGGTATTGTATAGGCAAGGGAAAAGATCGCAACATAAGATCAGCCCAAACGACTAAAGGAGGATTTTATGATGAGTAAAAAACTACTTTATTCTTTATTAACAGGTGTATTAGCAGTCGGTGTCCTAGGTGCATGCGGGGACGTTGAAGATGACGGCGGCATGGATGATGGCGGCGGCATGGAAGACGATGGCGGTATGGAAGATGATGGAATGGAAGGCTAAACCTTTCGTTGCCTTTTCAAAAAGACTGGGGGAATCCTCCAGTCTTTTTTGTACCTTATTTCTGTGTAACATATTTAAAAATTGTTACGTAAGTATAACTAAATTGTAATAGATGAAAAAAACTTAGAAAATCCCATATGTAATGGCAAAACTTACTCTTTGGGAAATTTTACCCCTCCCTTTCTTCTCTATCAATCTATGGCATAATGAATAGCGGAGGTGCAAGGATTATGAAAAAAATATTACTAGCATTAACTATTTTAGTAGCTGTCCCTACGGCGGCGGCCGCTCAAGGACAGGATACACATACTGTAAGCCCTGGAGAGACATTGTGGAATATTTCTCAGCAGCATGGTGTCGACTACAACGAATTGCTGGAAGCAAATCCAAGCATTGAAAATGCTAATATGATTTATGTGAACCAAGTGATTCAGCTGCCGGGACAAAGTGGACAAGCTGCACAGCCTACTGCTCAACAGCAGGCGCAGTCTGAAAGTGAGTTTGAACAAGAGGTTATTCGTTTAACGAATGAGGAAAGGACTCAAAGGGGATTAGCACCTTTGGAATCCTACAGTGAGTTGTCTGACGTAGCGAGATTAAAGTCAGCAGACATGAGAGATGCTGGATACTTTTCTCACAACAGTCCTAACTACGGAAGCCCCTTTGATATGATGAGCTCACAAGGGATAGATTACCGTGGAGCAGGTGAAAATATTGCAGCAGGGCAAAGGACGCCGCAGCAAGTTGTTGACGGCTGGATGAATTCCCAAGGGCACCGGGAAAATATCTTAAGAGCAGACTTTACCCACATTGGAGTAGGGCACGTTGAAGGCGGAAGCTACGGCCATTATTGGACACAAATGTTTGTCACTCGTTAATACAGCCTTTCTTATAATACTACAGCAGTCCTTTGTGGACTGCTGTTTTTTTCCGTTTAGGCAATGATAAATTAAGGCATAGGGGTGGTGAAGAGAGTTTTCTTTTCAATGAGCATATTAGTTGCACAATACGCATGTTAATGCAATCATAGAGCAAGCTAAACATCTGAAAGGAGAGACTCAACATGAGTGTTATTGAAACCATGAAAGAAAGACATTCAGTACGGAAGTTTGACCCTGAGCATGAAATGTCTGAAGAAACGTTGCGTGAAATTATTGAAGCGGCTGCAGAAGCTCCTTCTTCCTGGAACCTGCAGCATTGGAAGTTCCTTGTTTTTCAATCAGAAGAAAAGAAACAAGAGCTTCTTCCGATTGCCTATAACCAGCAGCAAGTAGTCAATGGCTCTGTCACCATTGCAGTTCTCGGGGACAAAGAAGCTAACAAAAACGCTGACGTGGTGTTTGGAGAAGCCTTAAAACAAGGAGCCATGACTGAAGAAATTAAAGAAAAAATTGTTACAAGCATACATGGGGCATACGAGAGAGAGGGGTACAATCGTGATGCAGCGTTAATTAACGGCTCTCTTGCATCGATGCAGCTTATGCTTGCAGCAAAAGAAAAAGGATATGATACTGTTCCTATGGAAGGCTTTGATAAAGAGAAGCTGATTGAAACCTTTAATATCCCAGAACGTTATATCCCGGTCATGTTAATTGCAGTTGGAAAGGCAACAGGCGAGCCAAGATCTTCTTTTCGTTTCCCTGTAGATGATGTGATTATTAAAGATTCATTTTAATAGAGGAAAAGAGGCAGGGATTTAGGTCCCTGCCTCTTTTTTATAAAGGCAATACATATCTGAATATAGCAAAGAAATGAGAAATCGAGCCCGCCAGCACAAAAATGTGCCATACGGCATGGTGAAAGGGAAAGCCTCTCCAAACATAAAAAATGGTACCTAAGGTATAAAAAACCCCTCCTAATACAAGCAGAAAAACTCCGCCTCCCGGCAGCACTTCTGTGAGAGGTATCCATGCAATGACAATGATCCATCCCATTAATACATAAAAAAGAGTGGAAAGGAAAATAAATCTTTTAACAAAAAACGCTTTAAACACTATACCAACAAGGGCTATTCCCCAGACCGTTCCAAACAGTGCCCAGCTCAGGGCTCCATCAAGAACGTGAAAGAGAAAGGGAGTATAAGTCCCGGCAATAAACAAATAGATAGAGGCGTGATCCATAACTTCAAATATATCTTTAGCCTTTCCCTTAGGGAAGCTATGAACAAGTGTAGAAGAAACATATAAGAGCAGCATTGTCGTACCATAAATAGACATGCTGACTACATGTAAGGCTGTTCCTTCAAAACTGGCAAAAATAACTAAAATCACGAGGCTGCAATACTAAGAGCAACGCCAATGCCGTGGGTAACAGCGTTAGCTATTTCTTCTTTTCGTGAAAAGGTGTGCGTCTCTCCCATACATCTCATCCTTTCTCTATACATTCTGCAGGCGACTTAATGGTAAGAGTACTGAAAACTAACGAATATTAAAGCCATTTTTCTCCCCAGTTTTGGATGGCTTCAATTACAGGAGCCAGGGATTCTCCTTTTTCTGTCAATGTATATTCTATTCGAACAGGTTTTTCAGGAAAAACTTTTCTTTCTACTATACCATGCTGCTCCAGTTCTTTCATGCGTTCTGTTAAGATCCGGTCGCTCATATCAGGGATTTGTTTCTTTATTTCTTTGAAGCGCCTTGGACCCGCAAGAAGGACGCGAATGAGGAGGGCTGTCCATTTTTTGCCTAAGATGTCTACAGCTGATTCATACTTAGGGCACATTTGTGTATAATCCATCATCGTCACCCCTTTGGTTCCATCATAAACTCATTAACGTTTATCTTATCACACAATAAATAAATTAAGGAATAAAGAAGACCGGTCATCATATCCAAGGCTTTGTAAAGCTGTTTAAATGATGTTAAACAAACGTTTGATTTAAAAATGTAACCTATAAAATAAGCCTGGCTTCCGCCAGGCTATCTGATTATTATTTATTTAGCAAACACGTGGTCTCCGATTCGGATAGTTTCTTCTCTGGTAGCAATCCAGTGGTTGGACGCTGTGGCTGGGTTATAGAAGAAGAGAGACCCATTTCCCTGTCCTTCGAATGCAAGAGCTTCCTGGACAGCTTTTTTCGCTTCGCTGTCAGCGGGATTATTGATTGAGCCGTTTGTAACAGGTTCAAAAGCATAGTTGCCAGTAGGTGAAACTTCATATACTACATCATTAATAGTATTAGGGAACTCATCACTTTCCACACGGTTAAGAACAACTGTAGCAACAGCTACTTTTCCAGCGTATGGCTCTCCTTTAGCTTCTGAGTGCACAACACGGGCCAGCAAATCTTTTTCATTTTCACTGATGCTCTGTGGTACAGTTAATTGCTCACCTGGGTTAACAGCGGAACTGTTGTTGTTAAGAGACTTTAACTCTTCAACAGCAACGCCATAGTCCTTGGCGATTGACCATAAAGATTCATCGTTCTCCACAGTATGAGTAGACTGTGCTTGAGCAGCTGCTCCTATTGTGAAAAATGCTGCTGCTGATAAAACAGCAACTTTTATTCCTGTAAATTTTTTAAACATGGTAAAAACCTCCTGTTTGTGTTTTTTCACTATGGGTATAGTAACAAGAGGTATGTCATATATCTTCAGGAAAAAGTAACCATAGTACATTTTCTAAGGTGAGAATCTTTTCATTTAAGGGCTGAAGGCTGTTTTTTAAAAAGAAATGACAGACGTAACGAAATTGAAACATTACCTAGATGTTAGTTTTAAAGAGTAAAATTTCCTTTTTAACCCTTGGTTAAAGCTATTTACATAGAATGAAGTAAAAACGGTAACGAACCTTTCGTACCAAGGAGGGGAGCCGATGTATAAGAAAGCTGTGGTATGTGTTGATGGATCAGAGCTATCTATTAAAGCAATAACTCATGTTTTGAATTTAAAAGGAGTTATAAGTGAGGTTGACCTCCTTTTTGTCGTAGATGGATCACATATGAAGGTGGATTTTTCAGATGGCTGGAAAGGCTGGGCCTTTCAAAAGCTAAGGAGGAAAGGCTTAAACATTTAGAAAAAGAAGTAATAGAATCAGGCGTTTACTGTAAAAAGCATATACTAAGAGGGGATCCTGCCGTGGGCATTACTTCCTTTGCAGCAGCGAATAAGAGTGATCTTATTGTGTTAGGAAGCAGGGGGTTAAATTCTCTTCAGCAATTTATTCTGGGGAGTGTAAGTGAAAAGGTGCTTCACACTTCCCCATGCACAGTACTTATTATTAAATAACTGAAAAAGAAAAGAGCCTCTTTTCTTTTTCAGAGCTTTAGCTCTTGCTCTTTCCGCAGGCGTCTCGTGAAAGGCAAAGTACAGGTGAAAAAACGAAATAGTGTTTGCCTGATTATAGTGAACTTGATAAAGGACAACTCCCAGCCGGATAATCTAACAGTTTTGAACAAAAATAAGGCTCCAATTATCAAAAGATGATAATTGGAGCCTTATTTGCTTAGGTGAAACAGTTTTGCGCCACCCTCTTGGGCATTAATTTATCGTACTGTATTCTCCGCCTTCATGAGAGAATGGTTCGCTTCCATCCAAATGTCCAAATAATGTTTCTTGTTCTTCGCCATTAATATGAATTTTAGTCTGGTTGTATCCAAATTGTTTCATAATGGCTGTTATTTGGCTGATAACAGCCATTTCTCCGCCTGAACCAAGGTTTGACTCAAGGAAAGCCGAGTTAAAAGAAACAATTGCTACCCCGTTTTCTGTGATGACAGACTGTACCTCTGTATTTTCATCTAGTAAAGAAACAAGGTTATCATGTTCAGGTCCTTGAACCCAGGTTCTTAATGCAGCCAGAGGAAGTTCACTCTCTGATTCTGCATCCACTGTATGCTCTTCGCGATATATTTCCATTAACTGATCGTCAGAAAAATAAAGGGAAACAGTTTCGGTTACGCCTTCTTCTTCTACAGCTTCTTCTTCATCTGTAGCTTCCGTTTCTTCTTCATTTACTGCTTCTTCTTCATTTACTGCTTCTTCTTCATTTACTGCTTCTTCTTGTCCTTCTTCAGGTACGGTGTCTTCTGTGCTGCTTTCATTATTGTCTTCATGATCAGCAGCAGGTTCGACTTCCGTTTCTTCTTCCTGAACGGCTTCATTTGAAGACTCTTCAGTGGATTCTTCTGTGCTTTCCTCTGTTACATCCTCAGTGTCTTCCGTTTCCTCTTCAGTAGCTTCTTCACCTTCAGCAGTTCCTTCTTCAGCTTCTTCTCCTGTACTTTTTGTTTCTTCTTCACTTGTCGTTTCTTCAACTTCAGAACCTTCGTTGGCCTCATCAGGGCTTGTCCCTTGACCGCAAGCCGCTAATGCCATAAAGCTGAACATTAAAATAGTGATAAAAAATAATAAATGTTTCATGAGTGCTCCCTTCTTACATCCTTCTATTTTACCCTTTCAATGTGTTAGTCGATACGTGCAGAAAAAGGTTACAGAAAAGTAGCAAAAAATTTTTTAAAAAAAGTCTAAAAAAGTATTGAACTGCAATTATCTCTGTTATATAATACAGTTACAAAATAAATTATGTTATGAAACAGAGGAGGAGAAAAGATGAGTAGAAAAGAGCGGACAAACATGATCTCATTTATTTCACGTATCAGGGGGATGGAGGAAAGTAAACTTTCTATTATGACAGATGACGAAGTGGAACATATTTATGAACGAACGTATTATTCTCACGAAACTATCACTGAATAAGAGTAAGGCCTGCTGGAAATAGCAGGCCTTTTTTTATGTAATCAGAGAATAGAGAGAAAGGTCCCTTGACAACTTTTCATTATTTTCTTAAAATTCAGTTAATATGTAAGCGTTTTCAAAGGAGGTTGTAATGAAAAGGACACGTTATTCAAACGAATTTAAATGCCAGGTTGTAAAGGAGGCAATGAAAAGAGGCAATCAGTCATGGGTAGCGAGAAAATATGTTATTAGTGTAGGTCTTGTAAACAGGTGGATAGTAGAATACCAGGAAGGCAAGTTAGTAGAAAACAAAGAAAGATAACCCTTGGCTAAAGTCTTTTGTTTTTCCTCAAAAAAATTTGTAAGACTTTCCCTCCTGCATAATACTCTGCATGCTATAATATTAGTGATTTAATTCAGGAAGGTGAATTCACTTGAGGAAATTATCCAACAAGGGCTTATTTTTCTTTATTTCTACACTTGCTGTTTTATATGGCATATTATATTGGGTTTTTGCTTTATCTTTAAATTCTTAATAAGCGTTCTGAAAAGATGGAAGCTCTACAGATGTTTATCTGTTAGGGCTTTTCTTCTTGGAGTCAGCGTCGTTTACATATATCGTTTAAAAGAGATGCAGGGGCTTTTGGCCTTGTAACATTTATGATGAAAGAACGTCTAAGAAAGGGGAGGGAGAATGGTGAATGAAGAATTTGACAGGATTTATGAGACTTACCACCAATCCCTGTTTCAGTACTTATTTTATTTAGTGAAAAACCGAGACACAGCAGAAGAGCTGGTGCAGGAAGTTTATATTAAGGTCTTTCAGTCTTATTCAGGATTTGAAGGCAAAAGCAGTGAAAAAACATGGTTGTATTCTGTTGCCAGGCATGTGGTATTGACTGGATCCGTAAGCAAAATAGGCAGAAACGCAAGTGGCTTGGCTTATTCTCTGTGGCTTCAGAGGAAGAGATTAAAGATCCATCTCCACTCCCAGATGAAATCGTGATGGCGAGAGATGGTATTCAAATGATTTATTCAAGCTTGCAGAAATGTAATTTAGATCAACAGCAAGTAATTATATTAAGGTATATTGACTCGTTAACCATTAAGGAAACCGCTGAGATACTAAATTGGTCAGAAAGCAAAGTGAAAACAACACAACATCGAGCGATACAAAAACTAAAAGAATTAACGGGGGAAGTTTTATCTTCAGCGGTAAAGGAGGGGGAAGGATGAAGAAAAGAGACTTTCAAAGACAACACATAGAAAACACTCTCCGTGATATGCCTGAGATCAGGGATTCTCGTTCAAAAGCTGAAATCTATTCCCTTATTAAAAGGAAACAGAGCAAAGAGGTTCGAAAGAAAAAATGGCTGGTGCCCGCAACTGCCTTTACGGTCGCCTGCACTGTGTTCCTTCTCCTGTTTCCTTCATTGCTTAATGAAATGTTTCAATCTGTCTCTTCTGATAATCAGGAGGCAGGGTTAATGAGGAGCGGGGACTCTCAAGTTAAACCTTCCATAGAGGAAAGGGTGCCTATGGAAAATGGAAAAAGTGAACATTACTTTGCTGAGGACTTTTCCGCTGAAAGGGCTGATGTTGATACAGCTTTGACGATGGGAGGAGAGAAGTATACGCCGGCACTTCAGCAACAGGATCTGAAGAACAACGAAACAACAATAACAACTCCTTACATGGATCCAGGAGCCCAATTTATCATCCCGCTTACTTTCATTGTTAAAGATGACCAAACGGACGAGGAGGCAATTATTCGTTTAGCTAATGATTACGCAAGAGAAGAACTTGGTTTGGATCCGGTGTTTTCAGAGGACATTTTGTGGGAATCAACAGCTGACAAGGTAATGGAAGCTCATTTCTTGAAAGACGCTCAAGGATTAAGCAGTGTGGAAAGCCAAATGCTTTTTACTGGAATGATAGAAAGCTTTCGTTATAATTCCGTTGAAAAGGTTTTATTTTACGAGAATGGAGATAAGGGTGTTTCTATAGGAAACTACGGGTTGATAGAGGAATTCGAGGTTTCGGAATCAAATAGAGGTTATTACGCTTACGAAACGGAAACTGGTTATCAATTACTCGTGAGCGGGAATAGTATTCAGGCTCCAGTATATAACGAAGCCAATGAGCTTCTTTCCTTTAAAGAAACGATAAAAGCTATGGAGGAGTATGAAGAAACGGGAGAGACTGATAGCGTCATTCCAGAAGGAGTATCGGTAGAGGAAGTCATAGAGGGAAATAGTGAGGTCACTATCAAGCTCTCCGAGGAGAGTGTTCTTCCAGAGGAAGAACACATGAAGATAATGATGGATGCTTTTTTTGTTAACGGCGAAAGATTTTAACTATGAAGAAGTTCGAATAGAGCACAATGTAAGTGAGTACAGTGAGATTTACAAATTAAACGAACAGCTGCCTGCTGCTATTGCCCCTAACGTCATTGGATATCAACGTTAATCCACTTCTTTGAAGTTGACGAGGAAGGCTGATGATACAAAAATAGAAAGAATACGACTTTTCCCGGGAAATACTTCCGGCCGCTAGTATTTATTGTCGAATAGTTGATAGAGGGTGAGTTTTGAGAAAAATGAAGTCAGCTGCAGAAATTTAACCTCACTTATAAAATGAAATAAAGTACAGGGAACTGCGCGTGGCGGTTCTCTGTTTCTTTCTCTGAAGCTTGCTATCTATGAAGGGGCGGGCCAATATTCTTTCTTATGCAAATGATTATTCAGAAAATAAGGAAATGTTATACTATGTGTCGTTGACGTGGAAATAGGAGGGTGCTATAATTTAGCTTGTAATGAAAATCATTATCAATTAAATTATAATAATTCTAAAATAGAAGTTTTTTATAAAACATATATTTTTTGCTCGCCTGGGAGGGTCAAGCATGAGTTTTATACACTTACAACAATTAACAAAGTTTTTTAACAAAACTTCATTAAAACCAGCTGTCGACCAAATTGATTTAGAGATAAACAAAGGTGAGATTATTACTTTTCTTGGGCCGAGCGGTTGCGGGAAGACTACCACACTGAGAATGATTGCGGGCTTTGAACAGCCAAGTGTCGGCTCTATCAGTATCGACGGCAAGACAGTATCGGATAGTAACTTTTCATTGCCTCCTGAAAAAAGAGGAATTGGAATGGTCTTTCAAGAATATGCTCTTTTCCCCCATCTGAATATTGAAAAGAACGTAATGTTTGGATTAAATAAATGGCGTCCGCGAGAGAGGAAAAAAGAGCTGCTGAAGTACTGGAGCTAGTTGGACTTGAAAGTTATGCTGATCGATTTCCTAATGAACTGTCCGGCGGGCAGCAGCAGCGTGTTGCGTTGGCAAGAGCTTTAGCCCCTCGTCCTCATGTAGTATTAATGGACGAGCCATTTAGTAATCTGGACGCAGGTCTTAGAGAAAAGATGAGAATTGAAGTGACAAGCATCCTTCGCAAAGCAAACACAACAGCTATTATTGTAACCCATGACCAAAAGGATGCCTTTGCAGTGTCTGACCGTGTCGTAGTAATGAAGGAAGGCGTCATTCAGCAAATTGCTGCTCCAAAGGAAATGTACCGTTGCCCTAAAAACTGTTTCGTAGCTCAGTTTGTAGGAAAAACTAATCTATTGAGCGGTAAGCTGTGTCCGGATATGAAACATGTAAATACTCATATAGGAAAAGTGTGTCTTCCCCAGCAATCAGAAACAATGATAGAAAATGTTAAGGTTTCAATACGTCCGGAAGGATGCCGTCTTGCAGAGCAAGGACGTTACAATGGAGAAGTAGTGCAAGTCACTTATGGCGGTGAGTATCAGGAACTCCAGGTGCGGCTTGAGGATGGAAACAGTGACAGTGTGGAGCCTATGGTGATCTATGCACCTATTGAGCAGGATATAGAAATAGGTTCATCCGTTTCGTTTGATATAACTCCTGAACTTGTAGCTTTAGTTGAGTAGAAAATAGAAAGATCCAGCCTCTTAAATAAGCACTCCGAATTTTTTGTACTATAGAAATTCGGGGTGCTTTTCTTGTGACTATTTTTAATAGGTTCTGTTGAAGGTAAATGGTGATTTCTTATAAGTAATATGGTGGTAGATAAAACCGCGAGGGGTCTTCAAATTGCATGAACCGAAGGTCACCGCAGGGTATCTTTCCAAGGAAGCTAAGGCAATGCCCGATGTAAAGGACCCCGTGAATGCTGATCATGTGAAGAAAGAATGAGGAGCAAGGGAGCGACTTTTAATGAAAATCAACAACAAGATGTAACTGAGATAAAAAAACGCTAATTTTCTCTCAAGGTGTTTAAAGTTCAGGTTCCAGCTAGAGACATTTGTCGAAAGAAAAAGAGGGAATATCTTCTGTATTCTTCAAACTTCATAGAGAAATCATGCTATAGTAGTAATAAACTTAAATCTCTTTCTGTTGTAAAGAGAATCTATAGAAGAACCAGGTGTACTTAAGTAGTAATTTAATTTGTGCACAGTCTTTTCGGTCCCAATAAACTGAAATTTCTGTTTATTGGACAGCCCAACTGTAGTATACAAGTTGTATGCTTCAGGGGGATGCTGAAAAATATTGCAGTAGTTCGGAAGCCTCCCGGCGCCGAAATTGAATCCTCAGGCAAAGCTTCATATTCCGAAGCTAAAAATTTTAAAAAGGGTGATGGGAAAAAAGTGAAAACAATCAGAAAGAAAGCAGATATTGAAGAGGTGCTTGGAGCATTCTCCCAGTATGCTGACTTTGATGTGACTGGCAACAAGTACTATTTGGTATTTAAGGATAGACAAAGAAATGGTCAGTGGACCTTAATGAATACAAATGGAAAATGGTCAGTGCATGGAAAAGGAGAAGAATACTGCGATCCTGAAGAAATGTTTTTAACTTACAATGAACTGCTTACATTCCTCTGGAAAAACAGAGCGGCTGTCAACTATACATTAAAAAACCAAAGCCGCAAAGGTCACTATATAAATGCGTAGTAAATGGATGAAACCGTCAGTCTTTCTGGCGGTTTTTCTTTTGGAATAAGAAGGGGAAAACAGTGAGAAAAGGAATAAAAAAGGGTGTTGCCAAATATTTATTAATGTGGCTATTGTAAGTTCTGAGTGAATGAAGGAAAGAAACACTCCGGGGATTTTTTGTTTTTGCTAGACACCAGGAATGAGGTATGGCAAAATAATAAATGTTGACCACGGTAAACTATTTTTACTTAAAGAAATAATATATTTTTTCTTAATAATTTGCCCTTGGTAAATTATTTTAGTTTTGATTAAATAACTTGGAGGGGATGAAAGTGAAGAAATGGTTAGTGAGTGCAGGAGCTTGTGTGCTGATGCTTGCGGGCTGCGGAGATGGGAATGAACAAGAAACCGAGAACGAGGGCATGCAAGTGACTGTCAGCTTTTCTATTCTTGCTGATTTCGCAGAACAGGTAGTGGGAGATCGGGGAACTGTGGAGTATCTTGTTCCAATAGGGGAAGAACCTCATGAATATGAGCCTGTCCCAAGTGACTTTCAAAAAGTCAGTGACGCGGATGTTTTCTATGTAAATGGGCTTGATTTAGAAGAGTGGCTGTCTGGCCTGGTGCAAAATGTAGGAGATGTACCTATTGTAGAACTGACAGAAGGAATTGAGCCGGTGCCTTTGGAAGGAGAGGATGGTTCAGACCCTCATGCATGGCTGTCTCCCGAGCTTGCTCCTGTGTATATAGAAAACCTTGTTGAAGATTTAGTTGAACGGGATCCTGAAGGTGAAGAGGAATACAGGGAAAATGCAGACGCCTACCTGGAGGATCTTGAGGAGCTCCATGAGTGGACTGTAGAAGAGACTGGCCAAGTACAGGAAGAGAACCGTTATATCGTTATGTCTGAAAATGCTTTTAAATACTTTGGAAGAAGTTACAACTTTGAAACAGATGGAGTCTGGGAAATTAATTCTCATGAAGAGGGCACGCCCGGGCAAATAAACAGATTGGTGGATTTAGTGGAAGAACAACAAATCCCGGCACTATTTGTAGAATCAACCATAGATCAAAGATACATGGAAACAGTTTCAGATAATTCCGGGGTTGAAATCTATGGTGAGGTTTATACTGACGCCCTTGGAACTGAAGGAAGCGGAGCAGAAACCTACATTGATATGATGCGTCACAATGTGGAGACCATTGTAAGCGGGCTTAATCAGTAAAGCATTCAAAAGAAAAAGGAGTCACCCAAAACACATTTTGGTGACTCCTTTTTCTTATTTAGAGGCTATGTTACAGAAAGGGAAAACAGCCAAGGCTATGAGTTATGAAGATACGTCTCCTTTTAAAACAGCTGGCCAATTACTCCGATTATGACCAGGATAATGAAGAGGAGGCCAATGAAATTCAAAACCTTTTGTCTTGTTAGAAAGCGCCTTTTTTTCCATCGATTCGGGTTAAAAGTGACTTCAGTGTCTTGATAAGTTTTTCTGGGGGCTGCATAAAAGGGCCTGGCTTTTCCGAGAAAGAGAGGGGCTATCACAATTCCTGACAGAAGCCCGAAAATATGGGCATAAATGTTTATGCCGGGGTTGAGAAACGTCATGATGACCCCGATCACTACAATGACCAAAATGATTTGGGAGTTAACTGAATCAATTAAATCCTTTCTCATAAATACCATATACGCATACAGTCCGAAAAGGCCGAAGATAGCTCCTGAGGCACCTAAGTGAAAATTATAACCAAGGCCGCCAATGAAGAAAGTGGCGACATTAGCCAATATCCCCGTTAACAGGTAGACACTGATAAACCTGATTTTTCCGAGCATTTGTTCTAAAGCGGGAGCAAAGAGGGCAAGGGCAAATGAATTAAACAGCAAATGGCCGACGCCGACGTGCATAAAAATGGGAGTGACCAGGCGCCAGTATTCTCCAGCAGCGACCCATGGGTTAAACCCTATCCCAAGCCAGTATACTAATTCTCCCAGAGGAAAATGGAACGAGTGAGAGGTTGATTAGTAAAAATATGATAAGATGAATAGCAATTATCCCCGTAATGACCGGGTAATCTCTCCTAAATGTATAAAAGGTTTCATGGCGTCTAAACATTGACATCTTCCTTTGTGTGAATTAATTGTATTTGGATCTTGCTCGCAAAGAAGCACTCAAATAAATGTTCAAATCGATATTCCGCTTATACATTTATCTTAGCATATGGTGATTTTATCGGAGAAATGAAAGGATTAGATAATTGATGATTAAGGGAATTGGGATAGATATTATAGAATTAAAAAGGATAGAGAGAATGCTGGAAAACCCAAAGTTTCTTGATAGAATCCTAACGAGCAGGGAAAAAGAGCTTCTTTACAATGTATCGCCTGCTCGCAAGGTAGAAATTGCGGCAGGCAGGTTTGCAGGAAAAGAGGCTTATGCTAAAGCCTGCGGAACAGGGATTTCAAAGGAAACAGGCTTTCACGATATTGAAATACTCCCTGATGAAAAGGGGGTTCCAAAAATAAGAGGAAAAAATCAATCAGAACGCCTGCATATTTCTATTTCACACAGTACAGAGTATGCCGTAGCTCAAGTTATCATCGAAGAATAATTTCAACGCTTGTCAACCTGTCTGCATAACTTCTGAATACAGTTCATAGAAATGTAGTGCGGTTAGGAGGGACCTACCATGCAAGTGGTAACTGGAGAAGAAATGGGGCGAATCGACCGCTTTACCATTGAAGAAATAGGGCTGAAGGAAGAGGTGTTAATGGAGAGTGCCGGCCGTGCGGCGGCAAATAAAATCATGGAGAGTATTTCTCCTTCTGACAATGTTGGAATATTAATTGGAACGGGCAACAATGGCGGTGACGGATTTGTAATAGCGAGGTGTCTCCTTGATGCTGGCTTTAAGGTGGATGTATGGCTGATTCCCCCGGAAAGCAAGGTGAAAGGGGCAGCTCTTTACCACCTCAATGTATTTAAAAATTCGGGCTACACCTTTGCTGACTACTCCTCTTTTAAAAGTGATGAGAAAGAAGTTCCGGGGCAATGGGATGTCATCGTTGATACCTTGTTAGGGACAGGGGTTCAAGGAAGTTTAAGAGAGCCCTATCATGCAATAGTCCAATCAATTAATCAAAGTTCCTGTAAGGTTATATCGGTTGACATTCCAAGCGGTGTTCCTGCAAGCAAGGGTGAAGTTGAGGGTGAAGCCGTAAAGGCTTCTGTCACGTTCATTCTGCAAAGCCCTAAGCTTAGTGCATTTCTGGCGCCAGCAGATGAATATTACGGGAAGAGGGAGTGTGTGGATATTGGACTTCCAATGCGTGCTTATCACGCTGTAAAACCGGACAGGTATCTTTGGAGCAGGGAACAAGTATCTGCTTCTTTTCCGGCTCGTAATAAGCACACCCATAAAGGCAGTTATGGAAAAGGGCTCCTTGCAGGAGGTTCAATCCATATGACAGGAGCACCCGTACTTGCCGCGACATCTGCCCTCAGGTCAGGAGCCGGACTGCTGACTACGGCTGTGCCAGAGGAAGCTCTTTCAACAGTAGCAAGCCAGGTTGCCGAGTCCACTTTTCTGCCTTTGCCTTCAAAAGAAGGGGAAGTTTCAGAGGAAGTAGGAACCTTGGACTTGTCACTAAGTAATTATGACGGAGTAGCTGCTGGGCCTGGACTTGGGAGAAATGAGGGAACCCGGACACTTGTTCAAAAGCTCTTAAATGAAGTGAAAGGGCCTTTGGTTCTGGATGCTGATGCTCTCTTTGTTTTGAAGGAGCTGGGGGAAGAGTGGAGAAAGAGAGACTTTCCTCTCATTTTAACTCCTCACCCAGGCGAGTTAGCACACTTAACCGGCTTAAGTCCTGCTGAAGTCAACCGCCAACGTTTTTCAATAAGTCGTTCCTTTGCAGCACAGCACGGCTGCTATCTGATATTAAAAGGGCCTCACACAATTGTTACGACTCCAGAAGGCAGGCAGTACGTAAATGACAGCGGAAATCCTTCCTTAGCTAAAGGAGGAACAGGTGATGTCCTGACAGGGATGATCCTTTCGTTTGTCATGAGTCATTCTGCTATCCAAGAGGCGTTAAGCAACGCTGTATTTCTTCATGGAAAAGCGGCTGATATGCTCGTTGATGATGTCTCATCCCCCATTCTGTAGTGGCTGGGGATGTCGTTCAACAATTACCACTTACATTTCGTTCTATTCTCCATTCATAACACAGGTTCCCTTCTTTGTCGTATTTTAGGACAAAGGAGAGATGAGGACGTGCGCAAGCGTTGGCTGTTATGTTTGACTATGATCGTCCTGGTAATAACTGTTACAGCGTGTGGGGAGAAGTCCCAGGAAGACGTTGTGAAAGACCTGGATAAAACACTTCAAGAAATGAGCGGGTATCAAGCGGAAGCGACAATGGCCCTGCAGACTGGCCAGGAACCCCGTTCTTATGAAGTGGATGTCTGGCATATGCAAAATGAGAAGAACAAATATTACCGGGTTGCTTTGAAAAATGATAATGAAGAACAAAATCAAATGATTATTCGAAATGATGATGGTGTATTTGTACTGACGCCTGCATTGAATAAGAGTTTCCGTTTTCAAAGTGACTGGCCCAATAACAACAGTCAGGTCTATCTTTATGAGTCGTTGATTTCAGATATTTTAATGGATGCCGAACGAACTTTTGCTGTCCATGAAGACAAATATGTATTCGAAACAAAAACGAATTATCAAAATAAAAACCTCCATCACCAAGAAATTACTCTGGATTCTAAAAGCCTGGTCCCAGTGTCAGTAAAGATCTATGATCCTGACTACGAACTCCTCGTAGAAGTAACATTTACTAATTTTGAAATGAATAAAAGTTTTGATGAAGCAGACTTTGATACTGAAAAGAACATGACAGCAGCAGATTGGGAAGTGCCGGCAATGGCTGATGAAGCACCCGAAGGAACAGAAACAGTTATTGAGGAAGAACAGCAGTCGGAGGAGTTTGCAGTGGCGTACCCGACTTATGAGCCTCAAGGTTCTTCTTTGACTGATTCTGAAGAAATACAAGGTGAAGATGGAAAAAGAGTGATCCTCTCTTACACTGGAGAAAAATCCTTTACTATTATTCAAGAAGAGGCACAGACAGTCCCTGCAATGGCTGAGGTTGAAGTCGGAGCTGGAGACCCGGTAGACCTTACTTTCACAGTGGGAATACAAACAGAAGATTCTTTGAGCTGGACCTATGATGGAGTCGATTACTTTTTGGCTTCTAACGATTTGTCACCAGAAGAAATGATGGCTGTTGCTCGTTCTATGGAAGGAACGATGGTGAAATAAGTCTTGGGGATCAGAGAGTCTCTCTCTGATTCTTTTTTTGACAAAAAGTTTATGTGCCAAGTACACCTCATTTGTTGACAACACTGGTTCTTCGGTTCAATAATCGATAGAGATAAAGAAACATACCAGGGGGAACCGACATGGCCTTTTCAGAGACATCATTCAGAGATACATGGGCAGAAATCAACTTGGATCACATCTATGAAAACGTAGCGAGAGTGCAAAAGAATTTCAGACAGGAAATGAATGTAATGGCTGTAGTAAAAGCTGATGGATATGGCCACGGAGCCGTCAGAGTAGCAAAAACTGCGTTGCAGGCTGGTGCTTCCTATTTAGGTGTGGCCCTTTTGGAAGAAGCTATGGAGTTACGAGAAGCGGGGATAGAAGCTCCTATATTGGTGCTCGGCCGAACAAGGCCTTCAGATGCAGACATTGCAGCCTTTCATAATATCACTTTAACAGTTTTTCAGGAGGAATGGCTGAAGATCGCCAGCCGCTACCTTAGCAAACCTCTTGCAGTTCATTTGAAATTTGATACAGGAATGGGAAGGATAGGGCTTAGAGAAGAACAAGAAGCTGAAAGTATTCTTGATTATTTGGCAGGGAGCAGCTTATATAAGACAGAAGGGATTTTCACACATTTTGCTACAGCGGACGAGTTGGATAATTCTTATTTCACCAAGCAGTATGAGCGTTTTCTGAAAGTGCTGGATTTGGTGGAGAAAAAGGGTGTGAAACCAAAGTACATTCATTGCGGAAACAGTGCTACAGGACTTCGCTTTCCCTCAAAAGCCTTTAACATGTTTCGCTTTGGTATTTCCATGTACGGACTGTCACCTTCAGAAGAAATTAAAGATGTCCTGCCATATCCTTTAAAGGAAGCTTTTTCTCTGCACAGCACACTTGTTCAGGTTAAGAAGGTACAAAGGGGAGAGTATCAGTTATGGAGCTACCTATACTACGCAAAATGAGGAATGGATAGGAACCGTTCCCATTGGATACGCAGATGGGTGGTATCGCTATCATTCAACTCAAGGCGGTTATGTGCTCGTCGAAGGGGAAGAAGCTCCAATTACCGGCAGAGTTTGTATGGATCAAATGATGGTGAGGCTTCCTTATAAAATGGAAGTGGGCACAAAGGTCACATTAATTGGAAAGCAAGGCGGTAAGCGGATTATGGTTGATGACATTGCAGAAAGGCTGGGAACGATTAACTATGAAGTGCCTTGTATGATCAGCAAGCGAGTGCCTAGAGTATACCGTGAACAGGAGGCCGAATCGTAATACTTGATTTTCGTCGAATAAAGAAGATTTATTTCTGTAAAAAAAGAAGGAATTTTTTACTATTCATCGAATACACATTAAGAGATGTACAAATCTATCAGGATTATATCAAGGGTTTCAGCTCTTTTTATGCGGTGAATTTTATTTTAATTGTCCTTTTGCAAATTCGACTTTAGGATGCTATGATAAAAAGGAAGAACATCAAAGGTCGTTAAGGTGTACGTTGGAGGTGTGTTTCGTGTTCCAAAAAGGCACAAAGCAGATCAAAATCAGCCTGCCGGAAAATCTTTTACAAGAGGTGGACGGTATTATTAGCTATGACAAAATAAATCGCAGTGAGTTCATTCATCAGGCGACAAAGGTTTATTTGAAAGAACGTCAGAAAGCTAAGACACGTGAATCCATGCAAAAGGGCTATTTAGAAATGGCGAAGATCAATTTGAACATTGCTGCCGAATCCTTTTTAGCAGAAGAAGAGGCTGAGAGTAATTTAGATGATCGTTTAGTGAGCGGAGTATAAGTTGCTTTGGCACCTGTTTTAAGAGAACGGATTTATTATTATTTATTAACCCCAATTTTTATATTGCCAGGATGCGATAACTTCAAGTTATGCTCTTAATCAAAAGTTGCTGCTCTGTAGCAACTTTTTTGATTAAGAAATACTTTACATACCGGTCGTTTTAAAAGAAGGTAATATGCCTTCCTTAATTTTATGGATGAAAGGTTTCCTTTCCTTCTGCCCCTGTTATGTATTTTGTATTATCCTTTCATTCCCTCTGATTTTAGAAGTAAACACCCTTTCTCACTGATAATGCCACCAAAGGAAAAAGTTATATCCTGCTGATAATTAGATTTGTTTGCGCCATAGTGAAAGTCGTGGAATAATAGAGGGAGATATTTTTGCAGTGATCAGTCATTTGGAGGAATTTTTATGAAACCATCCATCATTGAGATGATATTTAGTCAGCGTTATGAGCTTGAAGAGCGCTGGCTGAAGGAAATTGAAGCAGTCCGATCATCTCAGTCCTTATCAACAGCTCCTGATGATTTATATGAAAAGACAAACAGGGAGTTTGTACAGGTTATTATTGATACACTTGAATTAGAGAAGGCACAGGCAAAAGAAAAGATTCATTCGTTTGCTGAGCGTTTCATGTATTCTGGATGGCCATTAAGTTATTTTACTCAAGGTTTGCAAGCCTTTAGACGGGTTGTCCTGGAAATGATTACAACTGATGGATCCATCGCCTCGAAAAGAGTATTTGAAACGTTTTATGAAGTAGAGAGCTGGATTGATGGAATCGTTAACTTATTAGTAGACGAGTACTCTGGTTCATGGGAAAATACTATACAAATACAGAAAATGGCACTCAAGGAACTTTCAGCTCCTCTCATTCCTGTGTTTGAAAGTATAAGTGTGATGCCATTGAGCGGTACAATTGATACAGAACGAGCAAGACTCATCATGGAGAATTTACTGGACGGTTTAATAGAATATCGTTCTCAAGTCGTCCTTATTGATATAACTGGCGTCCCGGTTGTAGATACTATGGTAGCCCACCATATTATCCAGGCAGCTGAAGCAGTCCGCCTCGTCGGGGCAGAATGTGTCTTAGTGGGGATCAGGCCGGAAATTGCCCAGACAATTGTTAATCTGGGGATAGATTTAAGCAAGTTCCCGACAAAGAGCACCTTGCGTAAAGGAATCGAAGCGGGACTTGAAATGACAAACCGTAAGATTGTAAAAACGCAAACGTAAGTGGATTAAAGAGCGGAGGGTAAAAATGCGCATTCCTATATTGAAACTACACGAGTATTTGTTGATTTCGGTGCAAGTAGAATTAGATGACCAAACGGCCCTTCAGTTTCAGGAGGATTTACTCAGCAAAATTCACCAGGAAGGTTCAAGTGGAGTTGTAATTGATTTAACTTCCGTGGAGATGATTGACTCGTTCATCGCTAAAGTACTAGGGGACGTCGTAGAAATGTCCAACCTGATGGGAGCTAGAGTGGTTTTAACCGGCATTCAGCCGGCTGTGGCAATAACCCTGATTGATATGGGTGTCAAGCTGGATGAAGTGCCAACTGCCCTTGATTTAGAGCAGGGTCTTGAGAAACTTCAACAGGAATTGGAGGGATAAGAATGGGTATCCAATCCAAAGTTGAAGTACATACGGAATGGGGGATTGTATCTGCCCGCCAGGCTGGTAGAAACCATGCGAAGGACCTGGGGTTTGGCAGTGTAGACCAGGCACGTATTACGACAGCTATATCAGAACTTGCAAGGAACATTTACCTTTATGCGGAAAAGGGAGAAATCATCATTGAACCAGTTGAAGAAGTTCAAAGCAACGGCATGAAGCGTGGTTTGCGGATTACAGCAAAAGACCAGGGACCTGGAATCAATAACATCAGGCAAGTGATGGAGGATGGGTTCACTACATCCGGAGGTTTAGGAGCTGGCCTGCCTGGTGTAAAACGCTTAATGGATGAATTCGAGATTGATTCACAATCTGGACAGGGAACCACCATTAGTGCGATTAAGTGGCTCCGTTAAAGGGAGGATCAATGTTGGCTGATTCATATGCGATATTGGAAGATCAATATAAAAAATACTTAATAAGTATTTACAGGAAAAAGATGAACAGGGGCTGTATCACGCCCAGCAGTTCAGCAAGAAGGTGATGGAAAATCAAATCTCGCCTGAAGAAATGGTCAGTCTTCATCTTGAAATCATCGAAGATTTGTTTCCGAACCTTCCTGCTGGAGCAAGAGATTCATTTGAATTTCTTCTAGAAGTTATGATCGGATATGGCCTTGCTTACCGGGAGCACCAGAGCCTGCGCGACAGACAAAAGGAACTGGAAGCTGAAATTAATGTTGCGGCTAATATGCAGCAGACGCTTTTGCCAAAGGAAGTTCCTTATATAGATTCTTTAGACATTGGCGTCATTAGTGTGCCTGCTTCTAAAATGAGCGGGGACTACTATCATTTTGTCAAAGATGAAAATGGCTGCCTTGGGGTTGCTATTGCGGACATCATTGGCAAAGGTGTGCCTGCTGCTTTATGTATGTCTATGATTAAGTATGCAATGGACAGTTTACCGGAACAGCGCTTGCAGCCCGGGGCATTACTGGAAAATTTAAACCGTGTAGTTGAACAGAACGTAGCGGCTAATATGTTTATTACTATGATGTACGGGTCCTACGATCCTCGTGTACATCACTTTTATTATTCAGGGGCCGGACATGAGCCTGGATTTTATTACAATGCTAAAAATGACTCGTTTGAGGAACTCTATGCGAAAGGTCTTGTGCTTGGAGTAACCCGAGAAGCAAATTTCCGGGAATACCATAAAAAAGTAGAAGTCGGCGACTTTGTTGTTTTGCTTTCTGATGGTGTTACAGAGTGCAGAACAGATGAAGGCTTCATCGAGAGGGAAGAAATTACAAATTTGATCCGGCAATATAGTCATATGCAGCTCAAGAGATGGTTAACAACGTATTTTATCAACTTGAAAAGCTTCAAGGCTTTCAATTGAGGGATGATTTTTCTCTGATTATTATTAGAAGAAAGGTTTAACGTTTTATCATGAAGGGTAATATTCATATGAGTATGGCCTTTTTGCCATTATTTCTAACCTGCATAATATACTGTTAAAACAAGGACTCGCCTCTTTCTACAAAGATGGCGAGCCTTATAAATAGGAGGATGGAATAATGAATCTTGATATCCAAAAGAAAGAAGTTGACAATAATTTTCACCTTTACCTTTCTGGTGAAATTGATGCGTATACAGCTCCGACGTTGCGTGAAGCTCTTGTACCTTTAACAGAGGAAGAGGGCAAGACAGTTACTGTAGATTTATCTGGAATAGATTACATCGATAGTACTGGATTAGGAATTTTTGTTGGTGCTTTAAAATCATCTCATGCAAATGACAGCAGCTTGAAGCTGGTCGGTCTTAATGAACGTGTTTACCGAATTTTTCCATCACTGGTCTTGATGAGGTTATGGACATCGACGAGGAAAAAAGGGAGGAAGCAAAGAAATGAAGAAAGCCTCAGATTACATTGAAATGAAGGTGCCTGCTAAACCAGAATATGTGGGAGTTATTCGATTAACCGTTTCCGGTCTCGCTAATCGAATGGGCTATACCTATGATGATATCGAAGACATAAAAATTGCCGTGGCAGAAGCATGTACAAACGTCGTGGATCACGCCTACAAAGAAGGCGGAGAAATGATGCTTATCTGTTCGGCTGAAGAGGATCGTATTGAGTTCATCGTATCAGATCAGGGACAAAGCTTCAGCGTAGAGGATCTGAAGAAGCAGCTAGGCCCCATTGACGCTACAAAACCAGTAGGGGAATTAAAAGAAGGGGGGCTCGGCCTTTTCCTAATTGATACATTGATGGACAAGGTAGAAATTAGCGGGGAAGACGGCGTCGCAATTGTTATGACAAAGTTCCTTCAAAGAGATGGGGTGGAACAGAATGTCGACGGAATCACAACCTCAGCAGACGTACAGCGACAATAATGCACCTGGGAAAGAAGTTGAAAAGGACGAAGTCTATAAGTGGATAGAAGAATTTCAGGAAAATCCCACAGAAGAAATACAAACAAAACTGGTTCGGAAGTTCGAGCCTTTAGTGCAGTCACTGGCCCGTAAATTTTCCAGAGGCCAAGAACATGACGAAGACTTGTACCAGGTTGGAATGATCGGCCTGCTCGCAGCTTTAAGGCGGTTTGACGATTCTTACAAACGAAGCTTTGAATCTTTTGCTGTTCCTACCATTGTTGGGGAGATCAAACGATTTATCCGGGATAAAACATGGAGCGTCCATGTCCCCAGAAGAATAAAGGAACTCGGCCCGAGAATAAAGAAAGCTGTAGAGGAATTAACTAATGATTTGCAGCGTTCTCCTCGTGTTGAAGAAATAGCAGGGTACCTTGATGTAAGCGAAGAAGAAGTTTTGGAAACCATGGAAATGGGTAAAAGTTATCAAGCGCTTTCCGTCGATCGCTCCATTGAAGCAGATCAGGAGGGGAGTGCGGTCACTCTGCTTGACCTGGTTGGTTCACAGGAAGAGGGCTATGAGCAAACTGATCAACAGCTGCTGTTAGAGAAAGCTTTTACAGTGTTAACAGAAAGAGAAAAGGAAATATTAAAGTGCACGTACTTTGAAAATTTAAGCCAAAAAGAAACGGGAGAGCGTTTAGGGATTTCCCAGATGCATGTTTCTCGATTGCAGCGCAGAGCTTTACAGAAGTTAAGGGAATCCATTCGTGTAGAGCCATCGGAGTGTCTATAAATGATCGAAAACAAACAACTGACAAAAGTTGACTTAGCTACTTTCCAGAAAGGGAAAAGCGGTAATTTGCGTTGTGGGGATGCTTTTGTCACCATCGAGACTGATGAATATTTCCTTTGTGCCGTCGCTGATGGACTGGGAAGTGGCGAAGGTGCCTACCGTTCAGCTATGATAGCTATGGACATCGTTGAGAAGCACCATACTGACCCGGTCCCATCCCTTTTAGAGCAGTGCAATCAAGCACTTATGCATGAAAGAGGAGTAGTCATCACGATATTGAAGATTATGTACCAGACGAATGAAATCGTTTATGGGAATATAGGGAACATTGGCTGTATGCTATTTACCCATGATGGACAAGCTCTTCGCCCAATTCCTGCTCCAGGCTATCTTTCCGGCAGAAAGTTTCAATACAGGATGGAGCATTTTCCTTACCGGAAAGGGTTTTCGTTTATTCTTCATTCAGATGGAGCGACATTTACTACAGATCAGCAGCGCTGGCTTCGTCAAATGAAGAACCCCGAAGAAGTAGTATCGCGTATGGCAGAAACAGCAAAGAACTCAAACGATGACGTTACTATAGTAGTCGGGCAAGTCAGATAAAGAGTCCTCCAAGGGGGCTCTTTTTTTGTTGGTTTTGGAAAAAACGGTCTCACGTTTTTCCACACTCCTTTCCGTGTTATAGTGAAAAAGAACAATACCTTTTAGAAGTGTACGGGAGGAAATTGAATGAATGCAGCGGAACAGCAGCAATTACTTCTGGAAAAGATATCGGAAGATCTTACCATTTCACAAAAGATAATCAATAATGTTATTCAATTATTAGAAGAAGGAAACACCGTTCCTTTTATTGCCAGGTACAGAAAAGAGATGACAAGCGGAGCTGATGAAGTCCGTATTCGTGATATCCAGGAATCTTGGAATTATGGGCAGCAGCTCCTGGCTCGAAAACAAGAAGTGACGCGATTAATTGAAGAGCAGGGGAAGCTGACACCAGAATTAAAATCGGATATCGAACATGCCGAGAAGCTTCAAATGATCGAAGACTTGTATCGTCCTTTTCGCCAAAAAAGGCGCACAAGAGCAACGAAAGCAAAGGAAAAGGGGCTGGAGCCACTGGCCGAGTGGATTTATTCCCTGCCAAAGAAGGGGACCTTCACGAGGAAGCTAATAAGTACATTGACACCGAAAAAGAAGTCCGAACAGGCGAAGAAGCTCTTCAAGGCGCAAATGATGTTATTGCAGAATGGATAGCTGATGAGCCGTCTATACGGCAGGAATTAAGAGAATTAACTTATCAAAAGGGAAAGCTTCGGTCTTACTTAAAAAACAAGGAAAAAGATGAACAAGAGATTTATGGAATATATTATGAATATGAAGAATCATTAAAAAAGGTCCCTTCTCACAGAATTCTTGCTATGAACCGAGGGGAAAAGGAAGAAGCGTTAAAGCTGAGTGTGGTGTTTTCGGAAGACACAGCTTTTTCTCGAATGGAAAAGAAAATCATTAAGCGCCACGGCTCGGTTACAGTCTCATTTATTCAATCTGCCATACAGGATGCTTATAAACGGTTGATTGCCCCTGCCATTGAAAGAGAAGTTCGGAAAGAACTGACAGAAAAAGCAGAAGAACAAGCTATTCATATCTTCTCTGAGAACCTGAAAAACTTATTGCTTCAGCCTCCAATGAAAGGAAAAGTAGTGTTGGGGGTAGACCCGGCTTACCGTACAGGGTGTAAGCTGGCTGTTATAGATGAAACAGGGAAAGTGCTGGCAGTTGAAGTGGTTTACCCGACTCCTCCGAGAAAACAGGTTGAAAAGTCAAAGAGTGTGATTAACCAGCTGATTGATGAACACAATATTGAAGTTATTGTTATTGGCAATGGAACAGCGTCCCGGGAAACGGAAGAATTTATAGCGGAGTTAATCACTGAACATACAAGGGACATTTCTTATTTAATTATTAGTGAGGCGGGAGCAGTGTGTATTCAGCCTCAGAGCTTGGAAGGGAAGAATTTCCTCACTTAGAGGTGGAAGAGAGAAGTGCTGCGTCCATTGCCCGACGCCTTCAAGACCCGTTAGCTGAATTGGTGAAAATTGACCCGAAATCTGTGGGGGTAGGACAGTATCAGCATGATGTCAGTCAAGGGAAACTGAATGATTCACTGACCTTTGTAGTGGAAACGGCGGTAAACCAGGTCGGCGTTAACGTTAATACCGCCTCGCCGAGTTTACTTCAATATGTATCGGGCCTTTCAAAAACAGTGGCTAACAACATTGTTAAACAAAGAGATGAGAATGGAAGGTTTATGGACCGTAAAGAATTGAAGAAAATCCCTCGTTTAGGCTCCAAAACCTATGAACAGGCGATTGGGTTCCTCAGAATTACAGAAGGGAAAAATCCTTTGGATAAAACTTCAATTCATCCTGAAAGTTACAAAGTAACAGAGCAGCTAATTCGTGAAGTTGGAGGAACGATTGAGGACGTAGGGTCTCCAGCCTTAATAGAAAAGGTGCGAGGGATAAATGCCAGCCAATATGCAAAAGAGCTTGGAGTGGGGGAGCCGACGTTAAAGGACATCTTAGATGCGCTTGCCAGACCGAACAGAGATCCCAGAGACGATCTTCCAAGGCCAGTATTAAAAAAAGGAATAATGAGCTTAGAAGACCTGACCAAGGGTATGGAGCTCCAGGGAACAGTAAGGAATGTTGTTGACTTCGGAGCATTTGTGGATATTGGAGTAAAAGAAGACGGTTTGGTTCACATTTCCAAAATGTCTAATCGGTATGTTAAGCACCCTATGGAAATTGTCTCAGTGGGGGATGTGGTCACTGTCTGGGTTGAAAGTGTCGACCATAAAAAGGGAAGGATCTCTTTAACCATGATAGTGGCAGAAAAGCAAACAAGTTAGCGGAAGGCAGATCCTTATTCCTGGGTCTGCTTTTTCTTATATTTAAACCAGCATTGGTTTAGCAATTTAATTTCATAAATGTTCTTTTGGTAATAAGCGCGCTCAATTTGGCGCTTGAACCAGTCCGGCATTTACTCACCTCCTTTCAGCAGCTGAGAAGAGAAAACCTATTTAGGTTTTTATATCCTATGATAAACTGTTTGTCAGAGTTGATAAATTTTAAGGGAGGGGGCGTTTTGAACAACGGACAATTGCAAGAGCTCACAGAAAAAGTCTCACTAGAAAGCTTTAAGAAACCCTTTCTTCACCAAGCCGTATTTAATTACAGATTAAAAACGACAGGTGGACGCTATTTATTACAAAGCCACAATATTGAGATTAACCCAAAGCATTATACGCATTTTGGTGATAAAGAGCTTATTGGTATATTGAAGCACGAGCTTTGTCATTACCACCTTCATATAGAAGGGCGAGGGTACAAACATAAGGACAGGGAGTTTAAGGAACTCCTTTTGAACGTCGGTGGTGCTCGTCACTGCAGTACTTTGCCAAGTGATGGGGATACACGCTTAAAACTGCTATATGAATGCTTGGAGTGTCAGACGCAGTTTTCGAGACAACGAAGAATTAACCTTGAAAAGTATGTTTGTGGGAAATGCAAAGGGAAGTTGAAAAAAGTTGAAAAATAGGTTGACGTAATTCACGGTGCTGTGTTAAATTATAAAAGTCGCCGAAAGACAAGCGGCAACTACAAACTAAAAACAAACCAAAAACAAATCAAAAAGTTATTGACATCATTCATCAGCTGATGTACAATATAAATTGTCGCCAAAAACGACAAAGCGAGGTAAATGATGAATATTCCACAGTAGCTCAGTGGTAGAGCTATCGGCTGTTAACCGATCGGTCGCAGGTTCGAATCCTGCCTGTGGAGCCATTGGAGAAGTACCCAAGTGGCTGAAGGGGCTCCCCTGCTAAGGGAGTAGGTCGTGTAAGCGGCGCGAGGGTTCAAATCCCTCCTTCTCCGCCATGAATAACTGGCCCGTTGGTCAAGTGGTTAAGACACCGCCCTTTCACGGCGGTAACACGGGTTCGAATCCCGTACGGGTCACCACTTATTTGGAGGATTAGCTCAGCTGGGAGAGCACCTGCCTTACAAGCAGGGGGTCGGCAGTTCGATCCTGTCATCCTCCACCATCTATATTATTGACTATTGAGCTGGGCCTGTGGTGTAGCGGTTAACATGCCTGCCTGTCACGCAGGAGATCGCGGGTTCGATCCCCGTCAGGCCCGCCATTTATAAATATTATATACTGTTATCTTTGGGCTATAGCCAAGCGGTAAGGCAGCGGATTTTGATTCCGTCATGCGCTGGTTCGAATCCAGCTAGCCCAGCCACTGATTATTGCGGGTGTGGCGGAATTGGCAGACGCGCTAGACTTAGGATCTAGTGTCTTTATGACGTGGGGGTTCAAGTCCCTTCACCCGCACCATTTACTTTCACAAAACGATAACGATTTTGTGCGGTTGTGGCGGAATGGCAGACGCGCTAGGTTGAGGGCCTAGTGGGAGTTAAATCCCGTGGAGGTTCAAGTCCTCTCAACCGCACCATATATAATTATAATAGCACAAGCGCCCGTAGCTCAATTGGATAGAGCGTCTGACTACGGATCAGAAGGTTAGGGGTTCGACTCCTCTCGGGCGCGCCATTGTCGGGAAGTAGCTCAGCTTGGTAGAGCACTTGGTTTGGGACCAAGGGGTCGCAGGTTCGAATCCTGTCTTCCCGACCATCTTTTGCGGGTGTAGTTTAGTGGTAAAACCTCAGCCTTCCAAGCTGATGTCGTGGGTTCGATTCCCA
>NZ_BAXQ01000013.1:0-102406 GCF_001310615.1 Thalassobacillus sp. C254
AATTGCTAGCATTGAGAAGAAAACCACTGAAGATATCTCGATAATACTAATTCCTGACAAAGAAGTATAATCTCTCCTATCTTTGATTCTAATTTTACAGAGAAATGTAAGCGCTAACATTTTATATTTAAATAAGGAGTTAAACATTTATTTCTTTTACCACGAACAGTCTGAGTGAAAGAGGCTACACTTATGGAGTTGAGTTGGGCTGCCGGGATGTAATGCTAATAAACAATAAGGGGTGTTGGTATGAATAAGGTCACTTCTTCTGTAAAACGTTCAAAGCGATTCCAAGTTCTTGAGGATAGGCCGATTAATAAGGATGGATTTGTTCACGAGTGGCCTGAACAAGGGTTTGTAGCCATGTCTAGTCCTAATGATCCTAAGCCTTCTATTACCATAGAACATGGTAGAGTCGTAGAGTTAGATGGCAAGAGCAGAGAAGACTTTGATATGCTTGATCAATTTATTGCGGACTATACGATAGATGCCTTGGCGGCCGAGGAAGTCATGGAAATGGATAGCTTACAAATTGCAAGAAAATTAGTAGATATTAATGTTTCAAGAACTGAGGTTTTAAAAATAACCAAAGGAATGACTCCTTCTAAAGTGGTGGAGGTTCTCAACCATCTGAATGTCGTTGAGTTAATGATGGCTCTTCAAAAATTAAGAGCAAGAAAAATGCCATCTAACCAATGTCATGTCACGAATGTCCGCGATAACCCTGTTCTTATGGCGGCAGATGCAGCAGAAGCTGGAATTCTTGGTTTTGACGAACAAGAAACAACCGTAGGAATCGTTCGTTACGCTCCTTTTAATGCGCTTGCCCTTTTGGTGGGTTCACAAACGGCGAGGAACGGGATCCTGACCCAAGATGCACTTGAAGAAGCAACGGAATTGCGGCTTGCGATGCTTGGATTAACAACGTATGCAGAAACGATTTCGATTTATGGAACTGAGTCTGTGTTTATGGATGGTGATGACACCCCGTGGTCTAAATCATTTTTGGCCTCAGCTTACGCTTCCCGTGGTTCAAAAATGCGTTTTACTTCAGGGACTGGATCAGAAGTGCAAATGGCAGGTTCTGAAGGGAAGTCGATGCTTTACCTGGAGGTTCGCTGCATTATGATGGCGAAAGGAGCGGGGGTACAAGGGCTGCAAAATGGATCCATCAGTTGCATCGGAATACCGGCCTCGGTTCCAAGCGGTATTCGTGCCGTTCTGGCTGAAAATTTAGCTACCACCATGTTTGATCTTGAAGTAGCTTCAGGAAATGACCAAACCTTTTCCCATTCAGAAATTAGACGTAGCGCAAAAATGCTATGTCAGATGCTGCCAGGGACGGATTTTATTTTTTCTGGATATAGTGCAGTTCCCAATAGTGATGATATGTTTGCCGGCTCTAACATGGATTCTTCTGACATTGATGATTACTTAGTCATCCAGCGAGATATGATGGTTGACGGCGGGATAAAACCGGTAAAGGAAAATGAAGTTATTGAAGTCCGTTATAAAGCGGCGAAGGCCATGCAAGCCATTTTTGAGGAGCTGGGATTCCCTGAAATCACGGAAGAAGAAATTGAAGCCGCCACTTATGCTAATGGCAGCAGTGATATGCCAAAAAGAAATGTAGTGGATGATCTAAAAGCAGCCGAGAGGATCTTAAAAGAAGGAATTACAGGCTTTGAAGTAGCTTTAATTCTGGCAAGGCGCGGGTATGAAGTAACGGCTGAACGGATCTTTAACATGTTGAAACAACGGGTGGCAGGGGATTATTTGCACACCTCAGCCATTATTAATAAAGATAACCTTGTCATTAGTGCAGTTAATAATGAAAACGACTACACCGGGCCAGGGACAGGATACCGGCTGAATGAAGAGCGTTGGCAGGAGATCAAAAACATCAGACAAGCCATTAACCCAAGTGATTACTAAAAAGAAGAAAGGAGGAAATGACATGCCCATAGGATCCATCTCCATTGAAATGTCTCTAACTGATCTAGAGCAGTCACAAAAGGGATCAAATCCGAAGGAAGTGGTTATCTGTATTTCCCCGGCCTTTGGCAAAGAAATGAAGAAGACGATTATAAAAGAAGAACACGCCAAGGTATTACGGGAAATCATTTCAGGCATTGAAGAAAGTGGGGGTACCCCTCGGGTGATTCGCAGCTACCATACCGCTGATTTGGCATTCATGGGGCACCAGGCTGCTAAGCAGAGCGGATCAGGGATAGGTGTAGGATTACAATCACGCGGGACAACAGTAATCCATCAGCGGGATTTAGACCCGCTAAGTAACCTTGAGTTATTTCCACAATCACCTTTAATTACACTGGAAACTTACCGTGCAATTGGGAGGAATGCGGCCTTTTACGCCCTGGGTGAAAGTGTGGATCCCGTACCGGTAGTCAACGATCAAATGGCCAGGCCAAGGTATCAGGCCATTGCAGCTATTTTGTATTTGAAAGAAGCCCAGTATGTTGTTAAAAATAAAAAATCCGTAGACGTTGAATACAAATTTGCTATGAAGGAGGAGGGGTAACATGAGGACCTTAACGAGAGAAGACTATCCTTTAGGGGACAAAAGAACGGAATTGATAAAAACTCCTACAGGAAAAACTCTTAATGAATTAACCCTGCAAGAAGCGTTACAGGGAAATATATCCAGTGAAGACTTTCGCATCAGTCCAGAGACCTTATTACATCAAGCCGAAATTGCTGAAAGCTTGAATAGAGACCAATTAGGAAGAAATTTTCGAAGAGCGGCTGAACTCATTAACATTTCAGATCAAAGAATACTTGAAATTTATAACGCCCTCAGGCCGAATCGTTCCACAAAAGATGAACTGCTTACCATAGCAGAGGAGTTGAAAACGGAGTATGAAGCTATTGAAAACTCCAAATTAATCGTGGAAGCAGCTGAAGTGTATGAAAGAAGAGGACTGTTGCGCCAAGATGAGGATTAAATATGGAGAAGTATATTTTTGCTGGTATTGATATTGGAAACTCGTCAACAGAAGTAGCGATTGCTGAATGTAAGGGAAATGACATCACATTTTTATCTCAACATCTTGTTCCCACGACAGGGGTAAAAGGAACAGTGGAAAACATAAAGGGCATAACCAGGTGCTTAAAGCAAGCAGCAGGAAAAGCAGGAATAGAGCTGTCAGATATTGATACAATCCGCATAAATGATGCTGTACCTGTTATTGGAGACCTTGCAATGGATTTAATAAGTGAAACAGTGATTACGGAATCATCGATGATAGGGCATAATCCGGACACTCCAGGCGGCGCAGGGCTTGGAGTAGGTACGACGATTCTTATTGATCAGTTTGTTCAACTCTCGAGTGATGAGACAGAGGTTGATTATATTGTGGTGATTCCTAACACGTTTGATTATGAATGGGTTGCTTATGCCATCAATCAAATGGTCTCAAAGGGATATTCCGTAACGGGAGCCATTGTGCAAAAGGATGACGGCGTGCTTATTCATAATCGTTTGCATCACAAGATCCCTATTGTAGATGAAGTTCGTATGGTTGAAAAAATTCCACTAGGAAAACTAGCCGCCGTGGAAGTGGCACTGCCTGGTTACGTCATTAGAATGCTTAGCAACCCGTATGGTTTATCCACTCTTTTTGAATTAGAACCTGAAGAAACAAAACAAATAGCCCCTGTGGCTAAATCTTTAGTTGGGAATCGTTCGGCTGTGGTGATCCGAACGCCGCAAGGAGAAATTGTTGAACGTAAAATTGAAGCGGGAAAGATGACTCTTATTGGTGAAACATCAAAAGCACAAGTTTCAGTAAACGACGGATCAACTACAATAATGGAAGCTTACAAAAAAATAGGAAAGTTACTTGATGTCACTGGAGAAAAAGGGACTAACGTTGGTGGGATGTTAAACGGACTTAAACAAGATTTAGCTGATTTAACCTCCCAGGACCTCAATGACATTTATATAAGTGATCTATTTGCCGTGGATTCAGTGATACCTTTCTCTATAAGTGGAGCTATGGCTGGCGAATTAGCAATGGAAAGCGGTGTTGCTTTAGCATCCATGGTTAAGACTGAAAAAGTGTCTATCCATAAAGTATCAGAAGAACTAGAAGAAAAAGTTGGAATCCCCGTAGAGGTCGGAGGGTTGAAGCAGTCATGGCTATTAAAGGAGCGCTCACTACTCCCGGTACTGAAAAACCAATTGTCATATTAGATATGGGTGGGGTTCTACAGATGCAGCTTCTATAGACGAAAAAGGTGACATTTCTACAACACACTTGGCTGGAGCAGGTGACATGGTCACCCTCCTCATTAACTCTGAACTTGCTCTTCAGGATCGAGAACTTGCTGAAAAAGTTAAAAAACATCCATTAGGGAAGGTCATTAGTTTATTTCAAATGCAGCTTGAAGATGGAACAATTCTTTTTTCAGAAACTCCCTATCCTTCTTATACGTTTGGAAAGTTGGTCATTCGAGAAGAAGGTGGACTAACTCCAATACCTATTAAAGAATCAATTGAAAAGGTTCGTACCATTCGCCGGGATGCTAAACGAAAAGTTTTTGTAAATAACGCTTTGCGCGCTTTAGAGCAAGTGGTACCTACCAAGAACATTAGACATATCTCCTTTGTTGTTATGTTAGGGGGATCTGCGCTTGACTTTGAAATTCCGCAAATGATTAGTGAAGAGTTGTCTAAATACGGTATTGTCGCAGGGTTTGCAAATGTAAGAGGAACAGAGGGGCCAAGAAACGCGGTTGCTACAGGCCTTATCCTTTCTACGAAAACGGAGAGGGGAAAGGTATATGGATAATGTAAAGGTATACCTTCCGATCTTTTATGATGATAACTTACCTTCCGTCAATCTAAAGGAGCTATGTGCAGGTATCGAAGAAGAGGGAGTACCATATGTAGTCAAACCAATTAAGAATGAAAATAATGTGATATCTCCTTCTCCTTTGGAAGTCAAAATAATAGTAAAGGAAGATAAAATGGACGTTTTCCATGAGAAGCTTCAAAAAGGACCATATCTTACCAAAAGTAAAGGAAATGAGAGATTACTAGGGAAAAATGCAGCAAGACTAGTGAAAGGAGTATCGCTGAGTATAGAGTAACAAAATATCTGTAATGGAGGAGTAGATATGACAAAGGTAACGTTAGCTACAGTGAAAGAGATGTTAGATGCTGCTGAAAATAAAGCAAAAGAGATAGGTGTACCCATGGTCATCACGATTGTTGATGATGGTGGAAACCTATTGGCAAGTCACAGAATGGACGATGCGTTATTAGCAAGCATAGATATATCTTTAAATAAAGCATGGACATCAGTAGCATTAAAAATGCCTACTAACCAGCTAACAAGCTTAGGAAAGCCAGGGGGAGAACTCTTTGGTATTCACACCACGAATGATTCTAGAATTGTTTTATTCGGTGGCGGCATTCCGCTCACAATAGAAGGAACGATTGTAGGAGCAGCAGGAGTTAGTGGTGGATCCGTAGAAAATGACATTGAAGTAGCAGAAGCCGCAGTGGAAGCATTTAAGGTTATACACTCACAGTAAGATCAGTGAATTCTAAGATAAGTACAATAGTCCTTCTTTTATCTAGTAAAAGAAGGACTATTCATTTTTTCGGAATTGTAATAATATTTAATCAATAATTCCTTTCACTAACTTCAAAAATGATTACCCTTTACTTTGAAATTCTAGGGGGGAGACAATGAACTTACTTATTGTTGATGATGAAACGTTAGAGAGAGAAGTGTTGAGGGATATTGTGAAAAAAAGCAACCTCAATATAGGAATTTGTTTAGAAGCTGCAAACGGCCTTACAGCATTAGAAATAACTAAAAAAAATAAAATAGATCTTATTCTTATGGATATTAAAATGCCCATACTCGACGGCCTGTCTGCTGCCAAAATGGTAAAACAAATAGATCCTAATATCAAAATCATTTTTTTGACAGCCTATAATGAATTTGATTTTGCACTGCAGACGATCAAGATTGGAGCAGAAGATTTTTTGTTAAAGCCCGTGCGCCCAAAGGAGGTAGTAGAATCACTGCAAAAAGTGGTAACCAGTGCAGGAAATAATGGCCTGCTAGAAGAACAAAGAAGTTCCGTGATAGAAAAAATTAATAGCTATATTAAATCTAATATCGATGAGAAGCTAACCTTGGAACAGTTAGCAAGAGTTGTTCACCTGCACCCTCAATATATTAGCCGGTTGTTTAAACAAGAAATGGGGATGACATTCACTGATTTTATTACAAAGAAAAGGATAGAAAAATCAAAAGAATTGTTGGTGAAGAGCAAAAAAAATATTACAGAAATCAGTGAACTATGTGGGTTTTCTGATCCTAATTACTTTTCTCGAGTGTTTCGTAAGATGGAAGGTGAACCACCGATGCAATATAGGAAGAATGAAACTTTGTTAAGAAAAGAAAAATTAAATAAACACTATTTTAACAGAATTATGTGATGAAGCACTGGGAAGGCAGTGTTTCATATTATATTGCTAGTTTTTAAAGAAGCAGGGTAAAGGAGGGTGCAGCCTTATCAAAAATCTATGGGAACTTGTTGATACGGAAAAGTTACAGGACATACAAGACCAATTTGCTGAGGCAACAGAAGTAGCTGTCATTATATGTGACGCTGGTGGTAACCCAATTACGAAGCCCAGCAACTTCACAAACTTCTGTAACTATATCCGTTCATGTGAGGAAGGTTTAAAACGATGTATCCTTTCGGATGAAAGAGTGGGCAAGATGGCTGCTGAAAGAAACCAACCGGTTATTCACCGCTGTCACACAGGTTTGATTGATTTTGCGGCACCTATTGTACTGCGAGAAAAATACTTAGGTTCAGTCCTTTGTGGCCAACTTTTAATTGATAAAGAGGAAGTAGAGGATATCCCGGATATGAGTATGGAAACGGGAGAATTAGACTTAGAACAAGAAACCATGCACTCGTTATACAGACAATTGGAGCATAAGAGTCATAGCCGTGTAAAAGCAATTGCTCAACTACTTTTTTTAACTGCAAATTATATTGTAGAAATAGGAGATGCCTATTTAATCAAAAAAGAATTAGCAGTAAAAAATGAAAAACTCTTTACGGAGTTGCAGCTCCGTGCGAATTTAGAAAAAACCTTAAAGGAAACACAACTGAAAGTACTCCAATCCCAAGTAAACCCTCATTTCTTATTTAATACGTTAAATACAATTTCTAGGATTGCTTATTTAGAAGGCTCAAATCAAACTCAGGATGTTACATACTTACTCAGTAAAATACTAAGGTATAGTTTGCGTAATATAGACCAATTAGTACCATTAAAAGAAGAGGTTGAACACGTTCGAAACTATATTCGTATTCAGCAAACTCGATTTCCAGGGAAACTCCATCTGGAAATACAGGAATACGATCATTTAGAAAATTACCATATTCCTATCTTCACATTACAGCCCCTTGTTGAAAATGCTGTTGTTCATGGTTTCGAACCGGTTGGCCTTCCTATGAAAATTTCAGTTACATTTATTAGTAAAGATGACAAGTTCATTATTAATATTATGGATGATGGAAAGGGCGTTACAAAGGAAGAGCATAATATATCAAATGTACCCCTCCCTACAGGAAAAGGACATACAACCGGCTTAGGTATTCAAAATGTTGATAAAAGGTTAAAATATTATTTTGGGGATACTTGGGGGATTCACCTACAAAGAAGAGGAGAAAAAAAGGGCACGATGGTTCACATTCAGCTGCCAAACCACTTACTTGCGGGAATGTAGAAGTGAAGAAAGAATGTGGGTAGCAGGGTAGAGTACGATTTCAAACCTACTCAGCTGCCATTTTCAATCCTTTTTAAGGGAGGCATTGAAAAATTGCAGGGGGACCTTGAGAGAAAAAAAGAAACGAGATGCAGTTACTATAAGGATCTACCATTCTAGTAACCTTTCTCGTTCTCTCTTTTTCGTTCCTATACATAATCTGTCCTTCTTCACTTGTTATGTGGGGTGATAGCTGCTGATAGTGGTGGGGACATACAAGCTGTGCCTGTGGTGTCTTTAATTCTTGAAAGGAGTCAGATAAATGCTAGATCTGACTCTGCTTTTTCTTCCTTTCAATTATTTTGGCAAAAAAGATACTAGCTTCATACAAAAGAAAAAGTGGAACGCAAACAAGTAAAGGGGTGATAAAATCAGGAGGTGTCACTAGCACTGCTAAAACAATTAATACAAAATAAGCATATTTACGGTATGTATGAAGCTGCTGGGAATTGATTATGCCCAGCTGTGCACCAAACATAACTGCGGCAGGTAATTCAAACAAAAAAGCAACAGGGATGACTGTTCGGAACATAAAGCCAAAGTAACGCTCTACCGTAAAAAGGGTTTGAAACTGATCAACGGCAAGCCTAGTAAAAAGTTCATGACTAAAGGAAAAATGATAAAAAAACCAAAAGCTAATCCGGTAATAAACAAGAAAAAGAATAGGGGAATATAGGAAAGGGTAGAGCGCTTCTCTTCTTTGGTTAATCCCGGAGCGACAAAGGACCATACTTGATGTGCGGCAAGAGGGACTGTTGGAATGAAAGCAATGATAGCTGAAAGGCCATATAGACCCAAACTATATCTCCAGGACCTAATATCGCCAATTGATCTTCCAAATCTCTTATTAAAAATGAGTAAACATCACCGACAAACATAAAAGAGAGGGCAAAGAAGACGATAAAGGCCCCGCCTAAAAGAATTAAACGCCTCCTTAATTCCTCTAAATGAGTTAGGATAGGACTTACTTCTGTGTTCTTATATTCTATCGATTCCATATAAACACCTCTTTATTCTCCTGCCTTATGTAGAGAAACAGGGCCACTGGCATGACCCTGTTTGTGTAGTGTCAGCTTACATGATGCTGTTTCTCATTTTGGGAAGGGACTTCCCGTAATTCAGTAGAAGACTCTCTTTTCACCGGTTCTTCTTCCACTAGCTCTCTGGCTGAATGTTTAAATTCTGATAAGGTGCGTCCAAAGGCTCGTCCGATTTCCGGAAGCTTGGATGGTCCAAATATGATCAAGGCAATCACGAGTATGATAATAAGCCCGGGGACTCCTATGCTTTGTAGCATACATTACCTCCTACATAACTTGTTTTTTTGGTTCCTCATCGTTTTGCACATAGTCTTCCTCAGCATAGTCTTTTGGTTTGGAAGGGGAAGGGGTATCTTCTACAAATTCTTTTGCTGAGTGTTTAAATTCAGAAAGCGTCCGTCCAAAGGCTCGTCCGATTTCCGGAAGCTTGGATGGTCCAAAAATTACGAGAGCAATCACAAGCATGATAATAAGCCCGGGAACACCGATATTTTGTAACATTGTCTACCTCCTCGTCTTAATCTTCTGGGTAAGCTGCCACTGCTTCTATTTCAATTAACCAGTCTGAATTCACTAAACCAGCAACGCCTACCGTAGATCGAGCAGGTTTAACAGGGTTACTGTCGTTATCAAAAAATTCGCCGTATGCTTCAAACCAACCAGTGTAGTCCATTTCGCCGTCTAATGCTTCATCAGGAGTGATATATACTCGTAAATAGGTAACGTCCGCTAAGGAAAGGCCTTCTTCTTCAAGGTCTTCTTCAAATTGCTCTAAAATACCAATGGCTTGTTGTTTGGTATCCCCGTATCTTTCATAAACTGTCTCCCCATCAGGATCTAGTTCTGGTGGCACAGATCCGCTGGAATACCAAAGGGTGGTATCAGCTGGAATCGTGACGGCAGATGAAATGGTCGAAGACTCTGATCCATAAAAGGTGACCTCGTCCGGTACGACAGTCGTTTCTTCAACTGTCTCTGCTTCCGTGTCAGGAGCAGGCTCCCCACCGTCAGAGGAAAAGGCATGAAGACTTCCGAATCCAAGAGATAATGCGAGTAATCCTGCTATACCAAGTTTCATAGGTTTTTTCATCAGAGTGTTCCTCCTTTGTTTTATCCTAATAGGGCGGTTTGTTTAATGAGCGATGTCGCCGAGGAGACAGGCTCATGATTAATCACGCGTTTATGAATTTGATCGACCACACTTTCCATAGATTCAAAAGCACCAGCCATCCAACCGGTATAATAACTTAAATGTTCACCGGCTAAATACACGCGGCCATCGGGTTTGTTTAATACACGGTAATGAGTATTGCGATCAGATGGTGAATAATTGGCCCATCCGCCTAAGTTATATTTCATTTTTTGCCAGGCTATAGAGAAAGAACTTTCAAACTCTTTATTGTATTGTGGGTGGATTTTAGCTCCTTGTTCTAGAGCTCGCTTTTCTCTCATTCGAAGAGAGAAATTTCCGTATTTGTCAGCATCATTACCAAAGTTATAGTAACCTACAACAATTCCTTTTTTCGATTGATAATCTGAAGAGGGATACCAAATCTGATTTATATCCATGTTGGTGTTTGTGATCCCGCCATAGATTAAATCATCTTCCTCCCAAAATCTTCGCTTAAATTGAAACCCTATTTTACCTGCCGAGGCATAACCAATAGATTCGATAGCCGTAGACATGTCTGCTGAAAAGTCAGCAGGTATATTTTTCAATACTGGTAGAGGAATTGTACAGATACAAAAGTCTCCTTGAATTTCATTCGTGCTTCCTCCTTTAGTGTAAACAATACGGCAACTCTCTTCCGATTGACGGATCTCCTGGACCTCTGCTCCAAACGTAATCATGTGACCAACTTTCTTCTCAAATGCTTTTGGGATTTGATCCATACCCCCAACTGGCTGAAACATCATCATTTGTTGGTTAATGTTATATTCACTGCTGAAGTTTGCGACACCAGCCTCTAATAGCGCACTAAGGTCAAAAGGATCATCGTATGTTCCGTCTTGAACACCAGGGAGTACCCTATATCCTCTAGCGGAGGATCCTTGGTACCTGAGGTTTCCATCAAGACTTCCTTCTTGTTGCAAATAAGTAAGTAACCTTTCCTTGTCTTCTGTTGTCAGGGGTCGATCCAACGCACTTTGATCAAGTGACTTAGCGAGCAATTCAGAGGTATATCCTCTCATATCCGTCCGTGCTTCTCTTCGTCTAATTCTTTGTCCGGACATGGGGCCCACATCTTCGTTATACAAATAGGTCGACTCATTTACGTTTGCAAAAGTCTCCAATTTTACTCCAAGCTCGCGACAGTAGTTCATGGTGGTCGTGTGGTGTTGGGGAATTCGAGCCGGACCAGCATTGAAATAGAGGCCATCTTCAAATTGAGCGGTTTGAATGTCTTTATCAATTTCAGCGTGTTGATCACCACCCCTAACTGTCCAGCTTCTCCCGCCACTGCGATCTCTAGCTTCCAGAACGTGACATTCATACCCTGATTTCGTCAATTCATAGGCGGCAGACATTCCCGCGAGTCCGGCTCCCAAAATAATGACCTTTTTCCCATTCTTCTCAATGTTGATAAATCACCTTCATCAGGAAAACTACCATCACCACTCGCTTTGGCAGAAGGGGAAGCAAGTAAACCAAGGCTTTCCATAGCTCCAAAAACGGCCACTGCGCTCCTACTTTCCCTAATCCATTGAGAAATTGCCTTCGTGTTACGTCCGTTTTCAATCCTTGTCGACTCAATCCACTTCCTCCTTTCGACTCACTTTACTAAATGATGTAAGAATGAAATCTCCTTACAATGGTAATGCTACCAGTTTTATTTTCTTATGTAATAATTTTGGAACATAATATGACGCAAAATTTTAATTATTCTGATTTTTTTACAAAGTTTTTTTCTCGGTCGAAAGTAGAGAGGTTGTGTGTTGGTAGAAATACTTGGAACTAAACTTGAATGTCTTAATATTCCTTTAGAGCGAAAACAAAGTAAACAAGTAAACAGCCGTTCATATACTGCACTATAGGAGATGAATAGAGAAATTTAGTAGATATGACTTGATATAAATTGTATGGAACCGAAACTTTATTTTTCAATCCTGCCGAACGATTCAGAACGACAAGTAAAAAAAGAGACTGAAAAACTCAGCCTCTTTTAGGTATGCAACAGATAAAGAACTTTTCATATTGCCATTGAATATAGTCCAGGCAGCAGCGGAGGATTCACCAGGCTTTAAGATACATGGTCAAATTGTTGAATCATGGATCTTAAAACTGATGAATGCCTTCTAAGTGTAGTCTTATGCTTTCTGTTAGCTCATTGTATTTCTCTTTTCCTACCTTAGATATCTCATAGTTTCTTTTCGACCTCGTGTCCTCATTTAGCCACCTGCTTGTAATCCAGCCTTCACTATCCATTTCTCGAATAACCTGGTAAAAGTACCCGTGACTGTTAATCCAGGCATACCATCGTCTCATTTCCCGATAGAGTTCTCCGGCATGGCGTTCTTTTTTTCTAGCAATTGATGGAGAATATACCAGCGTATGAATGATTTTACATTAAGTATTTTACTTAAATACCGTTTTTCTTCCTCACTTAACGTCCAGGGGACATCATGAAATTCTTTGGAGGTCACATTTAAGATCATCTGTTTGACGGCTTTTTCAATGCTCGTTAGAAGAGGAATGTACCTTTCTCTGAAGTCGTCGAGAACCATTCTTCCTGTATGACATAGTGAAAATATTTTTTTTCTTCCTTCCTGATGGTGACTAATCCACCCTTGCTCATCCATTTCTTTAATCGTTTTATAAACATATGTTCTTGAGCGGTTAGGACTAAGGTCGTCTTCCTTTATCCCTTCAGAAATAGAGCGGTGAATCTCAGCAAGATGGGCAGGAGACCCCTGGACCTGCTTTAAAACTAAAAATTGAATGATTTTCTTTTTGAGTGACATCGATTTTTTTTAAGGAGAATGCTTTGTCTTTCATTGCCTCACAACCTCTCGCAAGCATTATATTAATTTTACCACAAGTAGTCTAAAAGAATAAAAAGCATTTAATGTACCTTTAGAAAGTATTATGCTATTATGTATATGAGTATAAAGGAAGAGGACATTCCTTTTTTAAGTGTGACTGAAGGTGAAGGAAAGAAAGTACATAAAACGATCTCATACTAATCAAAAAAAGAGTAACCGTATGCTTAAGTATGAACTAAGCTGCGCGCTCTAGATCTTGAATTACTAGGTAATCATGAAGTGCGGATCTTACTCACCAAAATCTTTACCGGTATGGAGGAGGGGGGACCTTCGTGAAAAGCTTAAATGCTGCTACGAGCTTTTATTGTAATGAGTGCTTTAAGAGATTTACAAAAGGAGAGAAAGTATATTTCTTTTGGGCAGAAAAAAATACTTTTGTAACGATTGCTCGGTAACAAAAAGTACCTCTACGTTAGAAACCATGTGTATATGGGGTAATAGCGGACTCTGGGTTAGGCGTAGAACTTCTTTTGATAGAGAACGGGCATAGAAAATACACGCGTGAAAAGTACGATTATCCTAAGAAGAAGGTGATGACATTGCATTCCTTTAGGTTACTCAGGCACATGAAAAACCTTTAAGGAGGGAAAGAGAATGGCTGCCACAACACGTGGGAAAGTGTTGAGGGAACTTCCTAAACAAGGACGAGATACTTGTCCGATTTGTGAGAGAACAGGAATAAAATTACTCTACCCGAGAACTTTACACAATCATGTGACTTTTAACGTGTGTAAAATCTGTCGCCCAAAGAAACGTATGAAAGAGAAGAAACAATAGAATACGAACGAATGATAACTAGTGAGTAAGTGAAAAGTAGGGAGATAAATGGATCGTAACGATTGGTATGAATGGCAAAAAAAAGTAATTATTGAGGAGTATCTTGACAAACTTGATCAAAGGTCACTAGAAGATGCAAAGTACTTTCTTTCAGGAAAAACTGATTCCAGAGAAAATGAAAAAGGAAAGTGAAACTAATTAAAAGGGAGTTGGAGGCGCGTAAGGTGAGTCTTCAAAACATTACTGATCGGTTCCTAAGTGAAGTATATTTATTGGCCCGGGAATTGAATGTGGAGGACGATTTTTTACTTCTTCTTCAAAATGAAATGATTAGAAGGCAACTGGATGACTCATCTGGAGAAAAAACTATGGATCAACAGTAACTGGCAGGATAACGTTAAATGAAAGGGAGTACCGGGGTCAGTAGTTTTCGGTATTTCCTTTATAAGAGTAGGTAATGGGGGAGGAGTTGGGGAATTTCCCTTGAACTCTTTCCCTTGTTACTTGTGGAAACGAACAGTGGCTCTACAAACATCCGGGGTAGTGGCCTTTTTTAGGAAGGAGTACATCAATAGAGGAGTGACCCTCAATGAAACATGGAGAGAGAGGCAATTGGAGAGCCCGTTTTTTTAATTAGTTAGCTTACATAGAAGAAAACCATTTATACACATGTTAGCTAGTTATAAAAAGATTTTTGCTAAACAAACGAGGTGTTTGCTTTGATGAGTACAAGGGAGGAAGTCAAAGAGTACGATTTCTTGACTTCAACCCAAAATATTGTGCAACAAGCATTGTCAGCATTAGGTTACAAAGACGAGACATACGATCTCCTAAAAGAGCCTATTCGGGTGCTGACTGTGCGGTTTCCTGTGAGAATGGATTATGGAAAAATTAAAATATTTACTGGGTACCGGGCTCAGCATAACGATGCAATCGGTCTAACTAAGGGTGGTATTCGCATTCACCCTGATATCTCCGCAGAAGATGTGAAAGCATTGTCAATATGGATGACTTTGAAATGGGGAATTGCGGGCGTCCCTTATGGAGGAGGAAAGGGAGGCATTGTGTGCGACCCGAGGCACATGTCTTCCGGTGAAATGGAGAGATTATGCAGAGGTATGTACGGGCCATTAGTCAAATGACAGGCCCTTCCAAGGATATCCTCGCTTCAGATGGCTGCACCAATTCTCAGATCATGGCATGGATCATGGATGAATACAGTCATTTACGAGAATTTGAGGCTCCTCATTTCATAACCGGAAAGCCGCTGGTCCTTGGCGGATCTCAGAGCAGGGAAAGCGCAGCGGCTTTGAGTACAGTCATTTGTGTAGAAGAAGCAGCCAAGAAAATAGAGCGAAAGATAAAAGACGCAAGGGTGATCGTACAGGGCTTCGGTCATACAGGAAGCTTTCTGGCCAAGATGCTAAAAGATCGAGGAGCAACCATCGTTGGTATTTCAGATGCTATCGGCGGCCTCTATGATAAAGATGGATTGGACATTGAATCTTTACTGGAGAAAAGAGATTCCTTTGGAACAGTTACAAATCTTTTTAGAAATACGATTACGAATAAGGACCTGCTAGAGAGTGATTGTGATGTTTTGGTGCCTGCATCGGTTTCCAACCAAGTTACAAAAGATAATGCCCATCAAGTGAAAGCGAGTCTCGTGGTGGAAGCTGCCAACAATCCGATAACAATGGAGGCTGTTAAAATATTACATGATCGTGGTGTATTAGTCGTCCCTGAAGTCCTGGCAAGTTCGGGAGAAAGCGCTGTCTCTTACTTTGAATCGGTACGAAATAATCTAGGCTATTACTGGACAGAAGAGGAAGCAGCAGAAAAAATCAGGGATAAAGTTGTGACTGGTTTTCAAAGTGTCATACAAACCTCTACCCGTTATAAAGTAGATACACGATTGGCGGCTTGTATAGTGGGAGTAAGAAAAACAGCAGAAGCCTCCATATTCAGAGGCTGGTTTTAAATGGTCCAAAATATGTAAAGTAAGGAGGTGTTGGGGTGGGGAGAGCAAGAAGACGCCAATCGACACTCGAAAAGATTCATAAGTTATGGTCCAGTGAGGATGAAATCGATCGAACTTACGCTGACTTGCTGGCTATAGCAATTGATACACGGATTTCGATGGGCTTAACGCAATCTCAACTTGCGAAGGAAACTGGTATTGCAGTAAGCATGATCTCAAAAATAGAAAACGGGGGAAGCATTCCGTCCGTAAAAATATTTTTAAAGTATCTAAACGGGTTGAACTTACATTGGTCGTTTGCGTACAAAAAAAGTGATAAATAAGCTACAAAGAGGGGAGAATCTCTCTTTTTATAATCTCTTTAAATCATCGTACCAGTATCAACACGAATCTTAATTATTATGCTACATAGTAAGTGTGGGTCTCTTCACTCAAAAAAAGGAAGCGCTCTTACTAAAACCAAGGAGAATTTCATAATATAGAATTTAAGGAAGATCACATAAAATGAACCCAAACCTTCTGAATTCATTCCCTAAATAGGGTGAACAATTTACAGCTGATTAGAGATGCCCAGAAAGATATGAGGATAAGCTGGCGTTGAATTAAGGAAACACTCTTATCTATAGTTTTACTAGACTCTATGAACAGAGAGGAACGATACTCTCTGTTTTTTTGTATTCCTTTTACTCAAAGTGTCACAAAACTTTAAAACCTTCTAAAAATTATTTACAATAAGTTTTATGGGAGAATTTCTTACAAACACCTTGAAATAGTAAAGGATAGGGGTATGAAAAATGCGCTTTGAGAGAGAATCTAGTAAACTCAGTCTCCTTTATGAAATGTTTATTACATATATTTCTAAGATGAAAGGCGAACAAGGAAACGTAACTCGTATCAACCTTTCAGATAATATTATATCAGCCATAGGTGGGTTGATTACGATAAGCATAGTGAGTGTGATTGCTGTGGCGTTAGGGTATCCCATGGTCCTTGGGCCCATTGGGGCAAGCTGTTTGTTAGTGTTTGCAGCTCATCATGGTCCGTTTTCACAACCACGGCACATCTTAGGAGGACACTTCGTCTCAACGCTTGCAGCTTTAGCCATTTGGGATGTATTAGGAAAGAGTCATTTGACAATTGGCCTAACACTTGCGGTTGTCCTCATCCTAATGATCCTTTTGAATGTTATGCACCCACCGGCTGCTGCAAGTGCTATTGTAGCCATTAACTCTCAGTCAGGTTGGGTTTTCCTTCTCACTGTCATTATAAGTTCCCTGGTGGTTATAGCTATTTCGGTTCTTTATAATAACCTATTTAAGGACAGGCACTATCCAAAACAGTGGCTATGAAAGAAACGGAATTTGGAATAGCACCAATAATTGTTTAGAAAACACAGAAACCCTTTCTGTTAGGCAAGGTTTGAACATGCTTTCACCATGTCGGTGAATTGGTTTCACCTTTAACCAAGACGGTAAACCAGGCGCTTCATGGCTTTAAAATGGGAAAAAGAACAACAGGTGGATGGAGGAGGTTATGTACTGAGAACATGACCTCTTAAGACTAAATTTTAAAAGAAATGTTTAACTCACCAATCAGTGCCAGAGAAGTTCTTTTGGTAGATAGTAGCCTCTGACCTAATGGGGGAGGTTATAAAATATTAAAACAGATTGTTATCGCTAAGTGACCAACTTACTAGGAGTTGGTCTATTTTTTCTATAGAAATATATATTAATTGATTGGTAATTAGTAAAGATTGTTTTCCAAAATATCATGTTTCTATTTACTTTACATACAGAACTAGTGAATGGGAGTTGAGTAAATTGAAGGGTAACAGCGATGTATCTTTCCATGCCTTTATAAGGGGTATTATTTTCATTGGCTTTGCTCTCTTGCAACTAGGAATGATTATTTCAGGAAGTATACGTCTCTATATTGCCCCAACTATGCTGCCATTCGTTTATGTGGCTACCGTGGTACTATTCTTACTTGGGATTTTACAGGTTCTACGGAGTACTCAAAAAGATATGGAGGGGTTCTTTTGTGATTGCGGTGAAGACCACAGCATGAATGGGAGTCCTCTGACTAAAATTGTGATTTATAGCATTATTTATTAGTCCCATAATATTTGGGTTTTCATTACCTGATCAAGTTCTAGATAGTTCTGTTGCAGCTAATCGCGGTATACAATATGGTTCTGGGATTTTTACAAGTCCTACAGCTAATCCAGAACGAATCGTGACAGAAAAAAGTATAGGAGAAGTTGCAGAAACTGAGCAAGAAGGTTCTGACGGAGATAAGTATGATGAGTATTATAAAGACCTAGCACAAGCTTATAGTGATATAGATAGAATAATAATCAATGAAGAGAATTTTCTTGAAATGCTTTCTGTGATAGACCTCTATATTGACAACTTTATTGGGAAAGAAGTAGAAGTAACTGGATTTGTGTATACCGAACCAGAAATGAAAGATAATCAACTGGTGGTTGCACGTTTTTCTATGACCTGTTGTATCGCAGACGCCACTGTATATGGAATATTAATAGAGTCTGAAGAACCTGTAGACGTGGAAGAAGATACGTGGGTTACGGTCCATGGAAAAATTAATAAAGGAAGTTATAATGGTTTCGTGATGCCGACCGTTAGTACAACAAATATAGAGCAAGTCAGTGAGCCCGATATGCCCTATGTCTTCCCATCTTTTAAATGAAAATAAGAAATACAAAAAATGGATATTAAAATTTCTATTACCAGTAGTTAGGTTAGAAAAATTTCCTCAGGCAGAGAAGTGGAACCAGACAATAAATCCAATAAACTCTAAAAGATGGAGCGGGGGCCAGTAGCTAGAAGAGATGCTCTTTTTTCAAAGTATTGGTCTAACGTATTTCTGAGCAAAGTTATCAAAGTACAGAAAAGTTATTAGACTATGGATATGAGGCATTCTGATCAAGAAACATACTCAAAGGAAAAGAATAGAAGAAGCAAGGTGAAATTTCAAAATGAGTGAAAAGGCTGCGGGGGAACCCTCAACCTTTTTTTGTCCATGATATCTTCTCAAACTTATTCTTTTCTACGAATCTTAAAGACTTTTTCACCTAGGTAGAGGGCAACATTTCGGGAAGTGTTAACAAAGTTTATATTAAATGATATTATTGAGGATCAAAATGAAGCAGATACCCGTTATTATTTTGAGTGGATTTTTAGGAGCTGGGAAAACAACTTTATTAAAGAATATTTTAAGCGATTTCAAATGCGGTATACTTAGAAAACGGTAAACGGGAGAAATTTAACATTGAGAGTGTTCATTCGTATTCCTATCAATTTGAAGGTCTGGTAAATAGAGAAAGATTTGAAGAATTCTTAGCTACTTTAAAAAGTACTGTTTTACGTGCCAAAGGATTTATCCCATTCGAGGATGGTACGCATCTTTTTCAATACACTCCAACAAACTTTACCTTTAATAAGCTTGATTGGTCAGTTTCTTCATCGAAAATTGTTTTGATAGGGACCTCTATTGACAAAGAAAAAATAGGACAATCCATAAAAGAGTGTGAGGTTATAAAGGTTAACAATTAGCAAGGAGGGCAACCTAGTCAAATTTTCATCTACACCCAAAACGGCACTTGACGAAAACGATTATATGCATTAACATCTGTAAATAATAATCATTACGATTTGTTTCGATATAGTGATGTACTAGGGAAAATGTAGTCCAGACAAACAAGGGAATAGTATACGGTCAATTGTTATTTGGGCAGCAATACACTTTTTTCGATTACCTGATAAAGAAGAGCATAGATGTTTTTTGATAGAAAAGTTTAGACATTTCCCCTAAGTCAAAGAAAAATAAACCAGATGTACAGGAGCAGGTTAATTGACTATGAATGCAAATTCAACTGAAATTTTTATATTAAGTGGTTTCCTAGGGAGCGGTAAAAGTACTCTACTTCGTCGGTTTCTTCATAAGGAACATGAGAATGGAAGACAAATAGCTGTTTTAATGAATGAATTAGGAGAAAAAAGCATAGATTCATCTGTCGTGCCTGCCAGTACCCCGTTAAAGGAAATGCTAAATGGATGTATTTGCTGCACCATAAACGGCCAACTTAGTCAGCAACTGAACAGCTTGTTAACCGAGTACAAATTAGATGCTATCTATATTGAGGCAACGGGGGCGGCTCACCCTATAGAAATTATTGATGCCTGTACCCACCCATTGTTAGCAGGCAAAGTAGAGATAAAATCAGTCTTGACCCTGGTTGATGTAAAACAGTGGAAAGAGGGAAGGGGAGTATAAAGATAAAAAAACTAATGAAAGAACAAGTAAGGTATGCTGATATGGTTCTCATAAACAAGATAGATAAAGTGGAACCTGAAGAGTGGGCATCTGTTAGGCAAGACATACAAGATTTAAATCCAAAAGCTGCGATTGTTCCTTCTTATTATTCAAACGTTGATGTTTCACTAATGTTTTCAAAAGAAAAACATACCGAGAAGAAAAAGGTTTCAAACACGTTAAACAGGGATTCCCACATAGAAAACCTTCACCTACATTCTGTGACCTTGTCCTTGCCTCACCCGATTCGTCGTGAGTGTTTAAGTGACTGTGTAAATTCCATGGAGGGCTGTCTTTTTCGTCTCAAAGGATTTGTGAAATTAATGGAGAGTCCAGAAATTTTTCTTCTAAATTATTCGTATGGAGAATTGCTCTTTGAGCCGTATGTTGACGAAAGAGAAGTGAAACCCGTTCTTGTATTCATTGGAGAAAATCTTAACCCACAGCAAATCAAGGAAAAAATTAACGGTTCTTATGTGTGAGCAACTGGATTGTGAGTCCCCTTAAACATTCTTGCTTTCTCGAGTGTCATAGAGTTGAATACCAGGAACCGCAGTGCCGGGGGCTGGAGCTGATAAAGGAAATACAAGCAAGTTAAATTTAAGGGTAGTAAAGCCTTACAAAAAGAGATATTTTATTTGATTTCCTAATACTTATTTGTTCGTTGATAAGTATATTTTGGTCAGAGGTGTTTTCTCTTTTAAATCGTAATGACAACAATTTTCATTTGTGTTTGATTCTTCTTTTTACAAAAATAACCTAAAGCGGTTGGGAAAGAAAACAAAAAACACCAGGGGGTGGCCTTATCACAACCTGAAATATAAATCGTAATCTGCGATTAAAGATGAACTCATTTGCCCCTGATGCCTGGGAAGTAGGATCAATAGAGGAGGATTCTATGCTTGATCAATTATATCGTCAATTAGTCATGGATCATGCCAAACATCGGAGAAACCATAGAGAGTTAAAAGAAGAAGGAACAAGTTATCTATCCTATAAAAACCCTACGTGTGGAGATGTTATGACACTATATTGGAAAATGTCACCCGACCATATCATTGAGGAGGTCTCCTTTATTGGTGAAGGATGTTCTATAAGCATGGCTTCTTGTTCCATGATGACCGAATTAATAAAAGGGAAAAAACTCGAAGAAGTAAAAAAACAAAAGGAAGGAATGGAAGAGCTTATAAAAAAAGGACGAGACCTGAACGGGTAGATCTAGGTGATGCCTTAGCATTAGAAGGTGTGCATAAATTAAAGGCCCGGCATAATTGTGCATTAATGGGCTGGCAAGCACTAGGCATGGTAATACAAGAATACGAAAAGAAGAATGAAAAATACGAAAAGAAAAAATGAAAAGGTTATCTGAAAAGAACTAATTGTTTTGGAATTCTGTAAGCAGTGATGTGTTAGAAATAATAAATGTAAAACAGAGTCAGAGGGGGCTGAATTATGCTTACCTTTCAACATTTACAAAAGAAAAGCTTTAACTCAAGACGTTCATTTGATCTAGGTATGTCTCTATTTAACACAGAGAATTTAGAGACTGAGATAGATTCAGAACGACAAAGGCTTATTAAAATAGAACAAAGCAACAATGAACTCATTGAGTTAGCGTTACTAATTAGAAATGAAGCTCTGATAAAGGGGCACGATGATTTTGTTAAACAAATAGATAAAGATTTAAGTGAGTTATATTTTTTTCAGGAAGAGTTTAAAAAAGAAAGAAAAAGGCTGGAAAACTGAACATCAAAGAATCTTACTATTGAGAGGGTCAACAACTCGAAGGGAGTAAAGGAACGTGAGTACATGGGATCTTTCTCGTACGCGACATCATTTATTAGTCTGTAACGGGGGCAGTTGTAAGAAGATGGGGGAGAAGAACTTACGTTGGCGTTGCGAGACGAAATTAAACGAAGAGGATTAAATAATCAGATTCACACCACAAGAACCCGCTGTAATGGACGGTGCCAGGATGCCTGTGTGGTGACAGTGTATCCCGAAGGTACATGGTATAAGAACCTTACGAGTTACGATGCCAAACCTTTTATTCAATCTTTGAAAAATAATCAGCGATATAGTAATAAGACAAGTCTTGTCTATGAAAAAGATGGTTTTCGTCGAGTAAATGAATCCGTCGAAGTAGGATATCAAAAACCATAACCCTAGTTTTACAAGTGAAAGGAACCTCTCTTGGTTGGATAGACTACAGCAATAAAATGAAATAGCTACCTACCATTATTCTTGAATGAGCAGGAATAAAAGAACATAGAGCGCCCTGTATCACAACAAATTGTTCAAATTTTAGTAAATACTTTGTGGAAATAAAGTGGAGAGGTCAGTCGTAGTTCACCGATAAGCAAGTGGATTTGAAAACTACATTTACAAGAGGATATTCCTTTACCCAACGACTATAACGACCATTCCCCGTTCAAGACTTGAAACTGTAAGCGTTGTGAATGTGGGGCATACGGAAAATAAAACAGGGCAGGAAAAAGTGCCCTGTTTTATACTATCTATGGCCTAATATTTCAGCTTCTAAGCTATTGAAATCAACTCCATTATTCTTGCAGCAATCCATTAACTTTCCATCAATTGCAACGGCTGGAACCGATTGAACACCGTATTCTTTGGCTTTATCTTCACCTTCGTTGGCTTCCCCCCTCTTGTTTAAGTTATACACAACGACTTCAGATTCGGGACTATATTGTGCAAGATTTTTAACATGGTTTACTGTAGCGTCACAAATAAAACAGTCTGACGTAAACACTTCAACTCTTTTTTTGGCCATTTTCATTCACTCCTTTACACATGCTAATAATTGAACAGTCATCTTTCGAAAGCCCCAAGACCGGGGTATTTTTCTGCTAAATTCTCAAGTAATACTATTATTTGGGCTATATTTCATATCTCTTCGATTTCTTTGATTTTGCTTACTGTAAAATCAAGTACTTCCTATGAAAGAAGATCTGCCTCATTTGAAGCATGTAATAGAATATTTATTTTATACCTAGTATCCATTAGTAAAAATATTATTTTCTCTCTTAGAAAAAGTGAATCCATAATTAATGTAATTTTTTTAGCCAACCTTGGATGCTTACAATATACATTTCCCTCTTAAAGTCAATCAAAACGGTAGTATTTTCGCATATTTCTCTGTTCTTAGGGTAGTAAACATTAGAGGCTTCTCATAAAAGTCTCCATAAAAAGGTTGAAAAAACGATTATAATTTATATCTACCGCTATCCGCTGTAAGGGTAACTCTTCTTCAAGTGGTTCCCCTAGTGCGTAAGCTGGACGAAAATCTGCAATACTTGCTCCTCTAGCTGGTCCTGTGCTTGTTTCGATAAATACTTCCCGCTCTATGAATGAAAACATTTCTGGATTCGTTAAGTACATAAGGGGCAACACATCGTGAATTAAAGCCCCATTTATACCAGGGATAAATTCCTGGTAAACTTGACTATAAAACCTAAACATTAATGTGAGGGGTTCTTTTATATTCTCAACCGGTGTGTGTGTAACAATGTTATTAATCATTTCCGGTGTGACAAGGGTCTTTCCTGTGGCGTCGAGAGGGAATATGTACGTATTCAAGTTTTCAAACAAAAATTTAGTTGAGACCGGATCGGCATAAAAATTTGCTTCCGCAGCAGGCGTTACATTTCCTGGAACCTGAAATGCTCCTCCCATTACGTAATAAGCAACCGCTTTTTCCATTTCCTGTTTACCAAGCATATAGGAAATCATTAACCCTGTATTTCGCCCCATATCAACCACATGAACATCTTCAAATGAGTCAAACACTTCATAAAGATTAGTAAAATTTGTGAGCTGGAAGCCCAGTCCTTCAGGTTCATAATCTCCGAGTCCGTGTACGCCGTGTATTTCAGGGTAAAACTTCACATACACATCAGATGCCGGTTGGTTTGGACCGCCATAAATTGGGATGTCAACTCTCATAATATTCAAGATCGTTTTGATGTTTCTAGTGGTAATCTCTACTTCGACGTTTCCGTATCCTGATACAATACCTACCACATTAATTCCAGGATGTAAAATGGCATACATAAGGGCAATCGCATCATCCACACCGGGGTCAGAAAATATGAGGACGTTTTTCACATATCTCCCTCATTTCTTTTATAAAGTGAAGTCTAGCCTAGATGCTTACAATTGGAAGTAATGATTTACTGTTCTTAGATTATATTCCAGGGTGTAATTAACATTTCCATTTTCTTAAAAGAAGAAATTAAGTGAAAGGAGTGTAGGAGCAGCACACATTCGAGTGCGTTTATAAGGCCTGTTGTATAGGGCCTATCAAATATCAATTTGGAAGGTCATATTTAGTAGGAAATGTGGTAATCCGACCGCTAACCGGTTAGGAAACAGCATGTATAGCTAAGGGATTATGGAATAGTAGGTACCTAGTGGGTTTACTTATGCATTGAAACATAAAAGAACCAGTTCCTCGTTTTAATAGAGTCACTGGTTCTTTTAGTGTAAGAAGGAAAGAATATTCTCTCCTAACCAAACAAAGCTTCCTGCCACAAAAAAAATTGTCCCTTGCAGGAAGAACAACAGGCCCCATAATGGTGCCGGGATGAATGTATACCTGGCCAGAGAACTGGCATCCCCAGCATAACGGGAGGATTTGATACTTATTACAAAGATATGCCACGAGCTTATCAGTGCCTGGGTTAACAGGACCAGCCCGATTCCAGTCACGATATATTCCAGGATCGTTGTATATCCTTGCTGCCATATAAAATAGGTCAACACCAGTGGATAGAACCCATAGCCAGCCGTAGAGGTTTCTTACCCAAAAGAGTAGATTAAATAAGAGAAGGAGGAGCAGGGATATTCCTATTTCAAGGTGCCATTCTTGTCTTACTGCCCATATATAGAGGACGGATACGCTGGAGGCAAAAGGATAACCTGCCAAAGCAGTGATGACTCTGCCTCCCCAGTGGTGGTGATAAGTAATGAGTCCTTCTGTGCTGTGGAATAAAGAGATGGTTCCTACCTTCCCCCCAGTCAGCTTTGCTGCCAGAGCATGGCCGTTTCATGAATAAGCGTGTGAAACAAGGAAAAGTAGGAACCGATAATAGGGAGATAAGTAAGAAAACTTATCAAAAGAATTAACAATACGAATTGGATAATTTCTGTCATGGTATGACCTCGTTTGATGTGTAATACCAAGAAGTATAACGGATTTGTTCATAAGTAGAAAGCATGGCAAGCATATGTTGATTGAATGTGAAAGGCCAGGAATGGTAACAAAACACGGGGGAGAGGGGATGACATAGGTGGCAGCTGTGGAAAACGGTGACAAGAACATATGAGTATATACTGTTGGTCCTGGTGCTATTGATACGCCGATGCTTCGAGGGGCGTTAGAACAGTTGGGCTTCTCAACGGAAGAGTATGAGCCAAAGCTCAGTTTGTTAAACCTTTTTGGCCAGGCGGAAGAAATAGCTCAGGCAAGTCTGTGGCTCGTTTCCGATCTATCTTCATATGGAACAGGCACTACCATCCATGCAGATGCTGGTTATACAAGCCGGTAATTTATGCACCGAACAGGAAAGAGGGGAGATTCTTTAAAAGTTAGGGGACTTCCTGCATGAAAATACCTATACCTTCTCGAACAGGCTACATACGTTAATATAGTGGTTTTGCTTTTGATGGAGCGAATGCTGTCATGTATCTGGTAAACCATGAATCTGTTATTTTTCATAGAAAGGAAGGATAGAATGTCTGAAGAAAGAAATATGGAACAATTTGAGACTCAGGTTGAGAAGAGCGAGCAGCCATCAGCTGAGGAAGAGGTACAGCCGGTTAGGAGAAGCCCGTGGGACGATTTAATGTTTGGAAGGCCAGCTGCCCATGAACCTGAAGAGGAAAAGTCTCCCGAGGCAAAAGAAGAAGAGAAAGAGGTTGACGACAGACTGGGTTTTCCTGGTTTTAATTTTATAAGAAGGTAATAAGTTTGGATGAGAGCATATCAGCATGCTCTCTTTTTTGTGAAGTGTACACATACATGGTATATGAGGGAAAAACTCTTTTTACTTATACGTCTAATGAGGGGGAGTTAGAGCATACGTTTAGTTAGTAAGGATTTTTTTAGGAGGGATAAAGAAATGAAATACCCTTATGAAGAGTCACACCAACCTGAGGAAAACGGCCAGGAGTATTATGAAGAGAGAATGCAGGAGGATTACACTCTTGATGAAAGGCACCAGCATTACATGCACGATATGTGCAGGCAGTATCACCTCCATTTTGTTCAGCTGCAAACGACAGACGGGCAAATGTATGACGGGATCATAGAGGATTACGATAATGAAGGGGTCACCATGCTTATGCCTTACGGGGATGATGACTACTCACATCACCATCAGGATGGGTACCGTCAATTCGGCTTTGGGTTTGGCGGAGGATTTGGCTATCCATATGGGTACGGGGCTCCATATGGGTACGGGTTTCCAAGAAGATTCAGGCGTTTTAGAAGACATCGTTTCCCGTTTCCTTTTCTAAGAGGGTTTTTCTTCCCATTCTTCTTTTAAAACACAATCAATTGACAAATAAGCTCTTCCTGTATGCCAGAGGAAGAGCTTTTTACTATTTTTAAGATAAAGTTTGTAATAATAAAACGAATTATTGTAAGAATTTTCTGTATATGTAACAATAAATGATAGATAGGGGATAACCCTGTCAAAATGTCTAGGAGGGATAGCTGGTGGAAACAAAAGTGGAAGAAATCTTAAGGGCCAAAGGAATCAATGTCACAGCTGACGAGGCTTCCGTATTGCAGAGTCAATGGGAAGGTGTGCAAAGCTTAAAAGGTGTTGATGATGAATTTGGCCCCGATGACATTGCACTTACCCACGATCCACGAAGGGGTGAAAAAAATGAGTAAAGAGCCTGCTCAAATGACGATATCTGAATTAGCTCCCATGATCCGCAAAGGTGATATTTCCCCGGTTGAAATTACAGAATCCCTGTTTTCTCGCATCGATGCATTTGAAGGGCAAATTAATGCGTTTATCGAACATGACAAAGAAAGAATCCTTTATGCAGCTAAGGAAGCAGAAAAGGAAATCCAAAGTGGAAATTACAAAGGGAACCTTCACGGCATTCCACTGGCTTTAAAGGATATTCTTTATTTTAAAGACGAGACTGTGACAATGGGTTCCAACATTCATCGTGATTTTAAGCCTGATTTCGATGCCACTGTCGTATCTATGTTAAAAGAGTCTGGCGCCCTGTTTAGCGGGAAGCTGAATATGCATGAATACGCATGGGGAGCGACTACCACGAATCCTCATTTTGGCCCGTGTAAAAATCCGTGGAACACGGAAAAGATACCAGGAGGATCAAGCGGCGGATCAGGAGCTGCGGTGGCTGCTGATATGACGATTGCCTCTCTTGGCACAGATACTGGGGGTTCCATTCGAATACCATCCTCCTCTTGCGGAATTGTAGGGTTAAAGCCTACTCATGGACGTGTGAGTAAATATGGGTGCTTTCCCCTTGCCTGGTCGTTGGATCATATTGGACCAATGACGAAAAATGTGGAGGATGCAGCGATTCTTCTTGACCATATTGCAGGCTATGACCCTAAGGATCCTACAAGCGTCAATGCACCGACAGGTGTTTATTATGATTCACTGACGGCTGATATTAAAGGCAAGGTGATTGGAATCAATGAGGAATATTTCTTTAAGGATGTGGACAGGCCTGTAGAAGAGCAGGTTCGAAAAGCAATTAAGGAATTGGAAAGCATGGGGGCAAGGGTAGAGGAAGTTAAGATTCCGGCATTAAGACAGTCTGAGTACGCTGAAATGATTACGATTATTACAGAAGCAAGTGCTGTGCATCATCAAAACCTTATATCAAGAGAAGAGGATTTTGGAGAGGATGTCCGCTTTCTGCTGAAACTCGGTGAGCTTCCTTCTGCCGTTGATTACTTGCAGGCACAGCAAATAAGAAGAAAGCTGTCGAATGATTTTGCAGAGATTTTCAATAAGGTGGACGTGCTTATTTCCCCGACACTTCCGTTTGCCCCGCCAAACATAGGTGATAACAAAGTGATGATCAATCAAATGGAAGGGATGTTCCTTGATCATGTAATCCGATTTACTGGTCCAGGAAATCTCACTGGTCTGCCGGCACTGTCTATCCCTTGCGGATTTGTGGAGGGGATGCCTGTGGGGATGCAGATTATGGGGCCTGCCTTTAAGGAGGAAAGTGTTCTCTCTTTTGCTTATGCATATGAGCAAACGAACCCTCTTGGAGGAAAGAAACCGAATTTGGAAATCTCCTCTGTCTAATAAGAATAGGGTCTGCACCAGGAGATACTTACGAGAAGACAAAGAGCAGCCTTTTTTAAGGGCTGCTCTTATTTAGTGTTTATATGTATGGGGAATACTAGGCACTCCCTACAGAAAAAATGCTTGAATCCTTATGAAGGACTCAAGCAGTCGGAGTTTTAGTCTAATGTATATAGGTTGTTTTTGATAATAGCCTGTGCCTTTTTTTCCTGGCCATCGCAAAATCTCTGGAATAATCGGCTTAACAAATTTTTCATAGGTAAGACCTCCATTACGTAAGGTGTACCTTTATAGTAAGGGGAAAATTGGAGTTCCTCAAATTGGCAGAGGATTCATGAAAACGAAAACAAATGAATTGTAAGCGTCATTCATATTCATTTTTCTTCTCCATTCTTAGAATATCTCTTTAATTCACTAGGAAATGAAAAATGCAGCCTTTCTGGATGAAGGCTGCGGGTTTGTGCTTAGCGCTTAATGAACAAAGTGGGTTTTCATTTTTATAAAGTGAATTATCAAGCAGATGCTGGGCTTGTACTATTAGAACCGCTTGTTTTTGGCGGCTTACATCCTGGTGTCTACGTACTTATGTAGGGATACAGCGCATTTGTTCACGATCCCAATGGTTTCAATTTCGCTGATGGAAAAATACTGAGAGGTCAGTTGAGTAGGATTTTTCGTAGATTCTACTTCTAAAAAGAAACTGAATATCCTTCTCTCGTTCACCTCTAATTGCTGCAAGCCTTCCTCTAACAGCATCATTTGCTGTTGCTGTTCACCTCTTTGCGGGGCTTCGATCATCAACATCACAGCCACTCCTTTCGATCATTTTTTCCTCTTCTCATCTTACGTTATATGTTTGTACAAAGGTGTGATGAAAATCACTACTACTATGAATCTATTAATGTTTTTAAGTGAGGTCATTTTTATTTGTTGATTCTTAGCTGTTATATCATTCTGCTATTGGGGAAGAGCAGACAAAGAGATCATTTACAAGAAAAAGGAGAGGAGCTGGATGGGAAGATCATCTCCATCATCTGAAGATAAGTTGAGAAAGCCGCAGAAAGCATTCACCGCTTTAGGACTGATCATTGCTTTCATTCTTACTTACTTTGCTCATGATTATAATGGAGTTCAGTTTGTATTGATTCTCTGGACAGGTATATTGATTGGCTTTACTTTATTCCATGCAAGGTTTGGATTTGCGGCTGTGTATCGGCAAATTGTAGAAAGTGGAAATACGGAAATGCTGCGAGCGCATATGGTTATGCTCGGGACGGCCAGTACATTGTTTGCGATCATTCTAATTTTTGACATTGGATTCTTTGGCTCTCATCCCCTTCCGTCCGTTTCTGAAATCAGCATTGGTTTACTTGTTGGTTCTTTTTTATTCGGCTTTGGTTTGGAAATGGGAAGCGGCCTTGCTCCGGCCTCGTTGCACAAAGCGAAGGGGGGCGAGTAGCCATGCTTTTTACTTTATTTGGCTTTATGACAGGTTCAGTCATAGGAGTCTCTCATTTTGAATACTGGAACGAAGAGCTTCCATATGCTTCCTCATTTTCTCTGGCATTGGATACAGGACTAGGCTACCTGGGGGCATGGGGACTTCAGCTTGGAATATTTATACTCATCATCATTTGCTCTTATATGTATAAAAAGCAAAAAAGGCCTCCGGCTCTTCCATCATTACCATCAGCTTCGAGCTGGAAAAGGATCATTTTTGGATCCTGGCCTATTGGGGTAGGGGCTGTTTTGATTGCTGTCTTTAATGCCGTAGTATTTGTCCTTCATGGTGATCCCTGGGAGCTGACAGCTGCTTTTGCTATCTGGGGGTCAAAACTTGCAATGTTTTTTGGGTTGGATGTAACCCAGTGGGGATATTGGAGTTCCCAAGGACATCTTGATGCTCTGCACCAGCCGGTTTTGATGAATTCAACGAGTGTCCTCAATATTGGTGTCATCCTGGGCACCTTTATTACAATGGCACTCACGGGCTCATCCGGTTTGCCAAAGCGCCTCTATTTATTCTTGGTATCGCCTTGCTTGGCGGATTGCTAATGGGTTATGGTGCGGCTATTTCTTACGGCGCAAATATTGGTGCATATTTTAGCGGAATTGCTTCCTTCAGTCTTCACGCCTGGATATGGACGGTAATGGCAATTACCGGAGTCTATACGGCTTTCCATATTGAAAAGCGTTTAAAGCTGACCAGGGCTGGATCAAAAGGCCAGGGGTAAAGGATATGATGGGAGTTAATTCAACTTCACGTTTGATCTTTTACCGTCTGGGTAAACAATAGCAACACTGACTATTACTAATGAGAAGGCGGGTTTGTTATGGAAAAGATTCTCAGAGCTTTCTTTTTATCACTTTCAAAAAATAATATGGCGACACAGTTTGCCAGGAAATACGGCATGCCTCTTGGAGGTTTTCGCTTTGTAGGCGGTGAATCGTTTGATCAGCTTCATAAGGTTGTAACTCATTTAAATAATGATGGGCTTGATGTCACCATTGATTGTCTAGGGGAATTTATCAAAACAGAAGAAGACGCAAAAAAATCAACAGATGATGCGATAGATGTGATCCGAACCATTAAAGAAAAACAGCTACATGGCCAGATTTCACTGAAACCTTCTTCCATCGGTCTGGAAGTTTCAAATCAAAGCATTATTTATAATCTTCAAAGGCTTCTTGAAGAGGCAAAAAAGCATGATGTATTTGTGACGTTGGATATGGAAGAGTATGAGACCTGTCCGCGGATTCTGGAACTCTTTAAGCACTACAGGAAACAATATGATAATCTAGGCATTACCCTTCAAGCCAACCTGAAAAGAACAAATCAGGACCTTGAAGACTTGCAGGATCTTACTCCTGCCATCCGTATTGTGAAGGGAGCGTATAATGAACACCCTGATATTGATATTGATGACAAAGATAAAGTAGATGAAAACTATAAGAAGCTTGTGAAAACGAACCTTTTACAAGGGAGTTACACAGCAGTCGCAACCCATGATGATGAGATGATTACGTATACGAAAAAAGTTGTGAATGAGAACAATATTTCAACGGACCAGTTCGAGTTTCAAATGCTTCAGGGAATGAGGGAGAAATTGCAAAGGCAGTTACGTGAGGAAGGATACAAGGTACGAATCTTTGTCCCTTTCGGCAAGGACTGGTTTGGGTATTTCATGAAACGGATGGCCGAACGCCCGGCTAACGTAGGGTTTGCCGTGAAAACGATGCTTGAAAAGATAGATTGGAGAAGAAGAAGGGGCCTGGCTCCTTCTTTTTTATTGCTCTTTTAAAGACGAATGTTGGTTTTTTATAAAGGCTCTGGTAAAGTTCAATGTTGATATGTATAGAAAAAACGGAACTTCCATTTTAATGGGGGTTCCGTTTGGTTTTATTGTCTTATTCAACTAATACAGCACCCGTTAGTTGAATATCACGTTATTCTTTAAAGGCACTTCCTGAGACATTGACTCTCTTTGATACAAAGAAATATACAAATAGATAAACAAATAAACTTCCAATTACAAGATAGTATATTTCAGCAGTAGAAATATGAATGAACTGAGCGAAATATAGAATAAAAAATTGTGCATATAATATAACCAAGACAAACTTTAAGAAAGAATCATTCATCTGGGCTTTAGAAATAGGATGAAGTAGTACACTTTCTTTAATTTCATGTTGTAAAGGAATTACTTGAAATCCAGTCGCAAATAAAATGAGGAGAGTAAAAATCCATTCACTTGTTGGCATAGCATAATTAACAAATATGCCAATTATAGTTAGTCTTAGATAAAGGTAAAAGTAATCATTATATCTTACAAACAAGTGTGAGTATAAATATACAAATGTACTACTCTGACTATATGGGATACACCTTTTCACAATCATAGTAAGCAAACGTCTATTCCGAAAAGAACGTTTAAGATTGGTGACATCCATGAAAATATTAATAAATTTAAAGTTTCTTAATAAGGCACTTTCTTCTTCAATTATTAGCCACTCCCAATTCAGGTTCTTTTTTTCCTAGAAAATAGAATAAATAGGCGAAATTTACACTCATTAAAACAAGCTCAAAAACCCAGTCATTTTTAAAAAGAAAATAACACATTAAATATATTGAGAAAACCCTAATTAACCTATGTAAAACAAATTGTGAATGGTTCTCTAACCATTGTTCAGTCCACTTCATTAAAATATTATAAAAAACAATCCCCACTATTAAAATAAAGATGGAAGATTTATATTAGTTGTTTGTAAAAATAGGGATAATAAAACGGTAATTAAACTAAGCATTTTAATAACATCTATAACAAAGCTATATACAAGTGATTTAATAAAATACGACTTTAATTTCACTTCTAATGCCAACAAAAATAATATATCTGCCCTTTTAACAAATGTACGAATGTTCGTTCTCATTAAAAAGAAAGTTATAAATAGGGATAAAATAACTTCAACAGATATCTGAGAAGGTATCCACTGAAGAAATAAATTGAAATAATAAATAAAGATACTACCAATGACCAGAAAAAAATAAACAACATTCGCACCAATTATTGAATAGTACCTGAGCATTTTTCTATAAAATTCCTGAGCCCTTAAATTCCATAATGTATTTATATCCATAAATATACCCATTCTTTCATGAACTTTTCTAAAAACATAGAAGCATCAACTATTTCATCTATCCTTACTCAGTGCAATGTATAAATTGCTTTACTCTATATTCATCCTAATGTGAATCATATATCTTAAAGTTCTTCCAGAAATCTGCTTACATTAGCTGAAGTACATTGTTTTCAATCTACATTAACATTAACATAATTTACCAAACTTGTTTAAGAGTGTTATTACAAAAAGAAGTAATTAATTAGAAGAATATTTACTTTTCTTGTTTAATTAAACTTCCTTTTTATTATCATATCCTTCATTGTGACTTCATTTTGCTGATGATGGATGCTATCTAACATTTGCAACCACGCAAGGTGCAAATATTAACAACAACCTTTAACAGCTTTAACAGAGCCTATATAAAAATACAAGTGTAGATAAAAGCGTGAGAGGCCTTCGAGAAACGCATGCTGATAATTCTGGTAGAGGTTTTCCAAAGTGGCAACGGTAACAAAGCCAAATTGAAAAAAAGCTTCTCACCTTTTAGTAGGCTGTTTCATAGTGTGTTAGGAGGTAAGTTATGGAAGAGGAGGGAGATTGGATGGAAGACTTCAATGCAAGCAGACAGCTGTTAACCTTATATGGACTGCCTATGTATCAAGAAGACATTCCTTCGATTCAGCGTGTTCTTATGGCTGCTTTTCACGCTCAGGCAGCAGTAAAAGAGTTTCCGGAATTGCGGGAGACGGTACCAATCACTATTGTTGATAAGGATCTATTGGTATGAGCGGTCTCCTTTCGTTAACCGCTACAGAACTGGGACCGTTACTCAAGAACAAGGAGCTTTCCCCTGTGGAAGTGACGGAAGAAATTATAAGAATGATTGAAAGGGTTGATCCTGTAATCAACTCTTATATCACGCCACTATATGAAGAGTCATTGACACAGGCGCATCATGCGGAAAGAGAAATTATGCAAGGGAGGTATAAGGGACCTCTCCACGGCATTCCATTAGGGATAAAGGATAATTTTTACACAAAAGGCATTAGGACAACAGCCGGATCCTTGTTGTTAGCTGATTTTATTCCTGAAAAGAATGCAACGGTAGTTGATAAACTATTAGATGCGGGCAGCATCATGCTTGGCAAGTTAAACATGCATGAGTTTGGAGGAGGCTTAACCAATACGAACCCTTTTTATGGGCATGCAAGAAATCCGTGGAACACTGAATATATGACGGGAGGGTCCAGCGGAGGAAGCGGTGCTGCTCTGGCAGCAGGCCTGGCCGTGCTGGCCACTGGCACAGATACATTCGGTTCTATTCGTGTTCCGGCAGCTATGTGTGGCATATATGGCATAAAGCCACGTATGGACTGATCAGCACCCATGGTGTAGTGCCTCTAGCATGGTCTTTGGATCATCCTGGACCTATGGCGAGGTCAATCTCTGACCTGGCACTTATGCTGAATGAAATGGCAGGGTATGACCCCGAGGATCCTGCAAGCCTGAAGGTCCCGCTTCCTGACTATAGAGCAGACCTTCATAAAGGAATAAAGGGAGTGAAAATAGGTATTCCTACCTACTACATGATGGATCTTGATTCAGATATTGAAAAGCTGTTTCATAAAGCTATAGACTTACTTAAGGAAATGGGAGCGGAAGTAAGGGAAATGAGCCTTCCTGAATTAAAGCTCTCTTCCTTTGCCGGGTATATGATTACACCAGGAGAAGCCTCCTCTTTTCATTATGAGTGGCTTAAGGAAAGTCATGAATCCTATGCTCCAGATGTCCGTGCCTTTTTTCAGGCAGGTACTGCTATGAGCGCTCCCCAATACGTCAGAGCCCAGCAGTCTCGCAGAGAGATGATAAAAGCATTTGATGAGGCGTTTGAAACGGTTGACATTCTTCTCGGTCCAACCGTGCCAATTACGACCCCAAGATTTCAGGAAAGCTGGGTAGAACAGAACCTGGAAATTATCCGCCAGTGTATGCCGTTTACATCGCCTCCTAATGTTACCGGTACACCAAGTCTGGCCCTGCCAATGGGAGTGTGTTCAGACGGTCTTCCAGCAGGAATGCAAATGATCGGAAAGCATCTTACCGAAGACTTATTATTACGAGCCGGAAAAGCATGGGAAGACACCGGTGCCTGGCACCCATGAGCGTTGTAATAAAGATTTCCTTTTAATAAGGTCTTCCCATTGATTTTTATTACAATCTCCCTCTGGTGCCTGGCACCGATCGAACTTGTAATAAAAGTTCCTTTTTTTTACAAAGTGAAATATATTTATAGGTTGCAGGTGTAAAAACCCGGGTCAAAAGGCATGTTCAAAGTGCTGTGTCCTGGGTTATATTTATGTTATTAATGGCCTGTAATATAGCATATACCTTTACAACAATATTTTTAAGAGACATTATATAGATAGTAACATGACCCAATTTTATGTTCACTAAGTTTATTGGATAACATGGATATAGAGACAGGGTCAGTTCGAAAGGAGCGGGATTATTATCGAATTTATAATCATGTCCGCTGTAGTTGTTTTTGCAATTTACGGAGGCGTTCTTTTTGTGAAAGGAAAATCAAAAAAGAATGACAAGGAAAAGGAAGAGGACGATGACACTCTTTTGTAGCACATGAAAGCACCTTCTCATAGCAGAGAAGGTGCTTTTTTGTGGTGCCTGGCACCATTTGCGGCTGTAATATATCTTTCCTATTAAATCAGGACTTTTTCCTGTGAATTATTACAAACTCTAAGAGGTGCCTGGCACCATTTATCAATGTAATATAAATTCCTTTTTTTACCTTTTTTTATAAACTACAAATAATGTCTATATAAAACTTTTTTCCTAAATCTATAGAAAATGCTAACATTTAATGGTAATATATGTAACTGTTGATTGTAAATTTTGACATAGAGGTGTGTATATGAAAGCAAGTCGAGCGGGTCTATTCATGGTGCCTTTTTTATTAATTGGCTGCTCTGAAGAGACCATTGGTAATGAGGAAGCAAGTGTGGAAGCAAATAATGAAGAAGAATCAGCAAGCGAAGAAGAAGAGAATAATGAGCAGGATGAAAAGAACAAAGAAAGTAAAAGTGAGGTCATAACACCAGAGAGCCAAAGCCTTGATAACCTTTCTTATACCCTATTACTTAATGATGAAGAAACAAGCACCGTCCTTGATGAGGAGGCCGTTTTTCCAGCCCAATACACGGAGATAGACGGTGTATTGACGTTTCGTGGAGACCATAAAAGAACCTCTCCTTCCTTCGGTTCAGTTTCTTTTGAAGAATTCACTCTTCAGGAAAACTGGCATTTTACCACTGACAGCGATCCTGAATGGGGAGGGGGCGCTGGGTGGACAGGACAGCCTGTGATTGTGAAGTGGGAAGACGATATCAAGCAAATGATGAATCTTAAAGAGGAATATAAAGAAAAGGATGACTTTATTGAGGTCATTCAAGGGTCCCTTGATGGAAATATATATTTTTAGATAAAGAAACGGGAAAACAGACGAGAGAACCGATTTACGGAAGTAACCCTATTAAAGGGAGCGTGAGTGTTGACAGTCGAGGGTATCCACTCCTTTATGCAGGGGACGGGGTTCCTCATAAGAAAAGCGAACCCTTTGGTTTTAATATATACGATCTCACAAATGGTGAATTACTTCATCATATAGATGGAAGAGACTCTTCAGCATACCGGGACTGGGGTGCTTTTGACAGCTCAGCATTAGTAAACAGAAAAACAGACATGATGGTTGTTGGCGGGGAGAACGGGTACTTCTACAGTGCGAAATTAAATACAGAGTTTGACCGAAAGGAAGGCACCATCGATATAGACCCGGATGTTGCCAAGATAAGATATGAGGTTGATGGTAATGAATATCAAGGAATTGAAAACTCTGTAGCCATCTATAATAACCTCGCTTATTTTGCGGATAATGGAGGAAGTATCATAGGAATGGATCTCACTACAAAGAATCCAGTATGGGCCCTGCCGCCGCTTGATGATACAGATGCTACGATAGTGATTGAAGAGATTGAAGGTGTTCCTTATTTATACACCGGAAGTGAAGTGGATAATGTAGGAGAAGATGGGGAGGCTTTCATTCGAAAGATCAATGGCTTGTCGGGGGAAGAGGTCTGGAAGCAATCCTATTCTGCATTCTATTATCCTGGGGTGGTAGGAGGAGTCTTAGCTACTCCTATTCTTGGAAAAGAAAATATTGATGATTTGGTCATTTTTACAGTTGCACGTCATAAGGAGAGATACTCTGGTATTATGGCTGCCCTGGACAGGGAAACAGGTGAGGAGGTATGGAGCTGGGAAATGCCAGACTATGCTTGGAGCTCCCCGGTAGATATATATGACGAGGAAGGGAACAGCTACCTTATCCAGGCAGATTTCGGTGGCAACCTTACGTTACTAAACGCTGAGACTGGTGAAGTCCTGGACCAGCTTACCCTTGGCTCTAACATCGAAGCATCGCCGGCAGTCTATGAAAATACCATTATTGTTGCAAGCAGAGACGGAAATATTTACAGCATTGAATTGAAGTAGTCAGTGAAGAGCATAGTTTTCTATGCTCTTTCGTATGAAAAGGAATTTCTTACATATATATAAGTAAACGAATTTAATGAAAAAGGAAAAGAACGTAAAATCAGTAGGCAAACAACAAGAAAGTAAAGGAAGAAAGAAGCATACTGCCTTTGACATTATTTTAGTTATGTAGTAACATAGTATGATTTACCATAATTACCTTGATTTGCAATTTTTCTAAATGATATAATGCCAATATAGTAGTATGTAATAATTTACCAATTACGTTGGTAGTATTTCAGTATGATTACAAAGTGGTGTGGTGCCAGGCACCGGCAAAGGAGTACTGGCTTTCAGCAATAGAGAAAGCAAGATCCAATAGGGTGCAGCGAGGGAATAGATGTTACAGGGATATGACAATTTACTGTGGTGCCAGGCACCCTACAGGAAGGTTTTCTGCTTTCTGGTTATATATATCAGCGGACCAACTTTCATTTCTCGTGCATAATTGAGCATCGTGTGCTTTCTTTCATAGTTGGCTTTATGAGATTTCCGGAAGGAGGAAATATTCCATGCAAAACCAGCATTACGGGATCGTCACTTTTTTCCTGTTAAGTATGGGCCTGGTTATTGGGGAACTTTATTTCGGACAATTAATCTCAGTCTTAGACAGCCACTCATTGTTATCAGAACCTCTGCGTGAGTCGTTAATCATTATCTTCTTAAATCCAGCCTTCTCGTTATTCTTCTTGTTTCTCCTCATTCTTTCATTCATATATATAACCAATCTAATCAAAGAGAAAAAGTTTAAAGAAAAAGAAACAACTTAAAAAAGAAATAATGGAAGAATTAAACCCCAAAGAGCTGGGGAGAGATTAGTTAAAAAGGTGTCGTTCAATATAGAGAATAGTGCAGGCGCCGAGTCCGCAGCTGCTGTCTCCATTTTGCAGTGATTTTCACATACCCCAATTTCCTTTGTAAAAAGGGTTGGGGTATGTTTTTGTAAATACAAAAAAGCCCATCCGCAGATGAACTTCTTTGTGTCGAACGCTTCTCTTAAGAGAACAATTTTATAGAAAAGGGGGCAGCAACGAAAATGTTCGGTTGCTTATTTATATTTTAACGAATTATATCTTAAATAGGAATAGTTACTATCTAATAGTGCGATCCTCCTTTCACTGGTGGTGACCCTTCAGCAAAAAAAGAAAATGGGTTCTCTAGGTTACCTATGTTCATACAAGAAACGCTCCATATGATACATAAATATTTGGTTATAATACCCGCTGAAATACATGTCGTTCGCATGGCCTGCAAAGGGCATGCGAATAAGAGCTGCCTGCTCATTGCTTTGTTCCAGATATGCTTCTTTAAAATCCTGAGCAACCTCTTCTGGAACAATGCTATCATGAGTGCCTTGAAACAAAAGAAGAGGCGGACTTTCACCAGTAACCATGTGAGCAGGATTTATCAATTCAGCCGTGCCCCCTATTCCCGCATCAGGAGAAAGGCCGTTACCAGGATACATTGGTATGAGACCTTGTATTTGCAGCTCTGACCCGAACTCGGCAGAGTAGTCTCCATTGGCGAGAACAAGGCCTAAGGCGCTTGCGAGCTGACCGCCGGCTGAAGGTCCTGAGATAAATGCGGAATCAAGCCGGGCGCCGTATTGCTCGTGGTTATCTGTTAAATAGTCTGTAAAGATTCCAAGATGCCTAACCATGTCATCAATCGAAAAGTTTCCAACTTTGTGCGCAGGAACATCGGCAAAATCAATAAATTGATCCTCGTTACTCAGTCCATACTGTACATCGAAAACAACGTACCCTTGGCTGGCCAGGTATTTGTTGACCTGCGCATTGTTTGAGGTCCCTTTATCCCCGATTGTCCATCCCCCGCCGTGAATTCTAATGACGGTAGAAAGATTTCCCGGCGTGTTTTCGGTACTTTTTGGTTTATACACATCATAGTAAAGCTCAAGTCCTTCATCTACACCTTCTGTCCCCTTATAATAAAGGATATCCTCCTCAACTACAAAGTTATCGGTAGACCTTCCAAAAAAGTACTCTGGAATTGAAAAAGGAATATCGGCAAAGAAAGAAGCTTCGTCTTCTGCAACCTGCGTTTCCACTGTTGTTCCAAAGGCACTTTCATAAGAGGAATAGGTTTGGGGGATAGCCCATAATGCACCTCCTAAAGGTGCTAGAAAGGTAAGGGCAAGTGCTGTGCCCGCTGCGCCAAAAATCATTTGCAGTACCATTCGCTGATGGTGGATGATAATAAGCAGGGCTGTGATAGCAAGTACAATAAATAATAAAAACAAGGAGTATTGAGGAAGAAGCATTTCGATAACCCCGCCGCTTTCTCCTCTGAGGATGAGATAGGACCAGTAGCATCCTATGGAAAGTAATACAGCCAGCATGATCGTAATACTCTTATTCAAAGCTGTTACAGGTTGGCTTTCTTCTTCTCGGGAAAATAGCGTAAAGGGATTATGATAGCTTTGTTTTTTTATCCAGGCCATTCCACCGCCTGCAAAGAAAAGGGATAGCATTAACATGTTTGCAGTAATGCTTCTTGAATCGGGATGGGTGACAGTAAAGGATGCAGCCGTGTTAAGTATTGGCACAAGAAGCATGACGAAACAAGTAAACAAAAGGTAAACATAATCCAGTAATCTTCTTTTATTATATAAAAGAGAGATAGCTAGATTAGCCAGTAAGGTAACAAGGAAAAAGAGGCCGTATATATTCCAGATACTTTGTGTTTGAGCCACTACTAAATAAAAAACACCTAAAATGATAGAAACTATGTTTGCGTAACAAACGGAGGCTAGAATTGTTCTCACTTTTCTATAGTCTTTAACAACAGAAGTAGCTTCAGGATGAATGATTTTTTCCATCGTGACCTCTCCTAGAAGAATATAAGGGCAGCATGATGTTATGAGATAGAATCAAGCACATATCTAACGTTAGCATAATTGTCCATGATTTTTTATTCATATGCACGCAAAAGTTTCAGAAAAAACGTAACCGTTAACCCAAAGTGGGTAAGGGCTATACAGGTAAGAAAAAAGAAGTTACGGTTCTGAGAGAAGGTCACCCATTTCTTCTTCTATTATAGAAAGTAGGTATTCCTTCTCTTGAACCTCGAATATTTTTTTGATTTTTATTACATACTCTTTGGCTCTCTCTTTGTTTTCAAGTCCTAAGTAGTTTTCACCGACTCGGTAAAACAGTTCACCTAACAAATACATGGTTTCTCTGCTAAGACAAAGGGAAATCGCTCTTTCACAATGTTTGTTAGATTCATCATAACGCTGAGTTTCTGTATAAGCCCTCGATAGGTTATAGCGTAAGCGAACCTCAATAAAATCGTTTTCAGGCAGATTCAGTTTAGATAAATGATGGAGCCTTCATTAAAGATTGGGATAGAAGCTGCATAGTTTTCTTTCTCTAAAAAAATAACCCCAATACTGTTGAAGATCTCGACCTCTGTTTTTGAATATAATGTTTTTGAATGCTCATCCCGCAAGTGAAGCGCTTCGTACAATAATTCCAGAGATTCTTCATATTTATTTTTTAAATGATAGAGAGCAATCCCTTTGTGCCAAAGAAGAAACTGTCTATCCTCCAGTTCATGAAACAGAGGGTTCTTTTCTTCACTGGAAACGACTTCATACACTGTTTGGTAGTCAATGTTATCAATCGCTTCTCTGATTATCGTTTTTGTTTCATTTATATAGTCGCTACGAGGGCTTGTTGACACTTCAAAAAAATAATTAATATCCACCCCGAGCTTTTTGGCGATTTCATATAAAGTTATGGATAGAGGAATGACTTCCCCGTTTTCAATCTTACTAATTTGCGCTTGTGTACAGATTCCCTGTGCAAGTGCTTTTTGAGTAATTTTTTTTCTTTGTCTGATTTGCTTGATCGTCTGTCCAATTAACTTATATTCCATGATGTCCTCCGTGAAACGGTATACAAGACTGATTATCAATAGTCGCGCGAATTTACGTGCCTGTAGATCGGATATCAATCACATCACATAATCCCCTACTAATATACCATTTTCAGTAAGGGAAAAGGGAAAAGTGGAAATTTTGTAACAAAAAATCATTCTCCTTGTTTGGCCGGTACGCTTGGTCTACAGTAAGGATGAATGTATTGGTCTTCTTTTGGAAAGGAGTATTTTCCCAGGAAGAGTAGGAGGATAAAAGTGACAGCAAAAGAGCATTTACTTCAGGAAGCCATTTTATTTATAGAAAAGGCTTATATGGATTTAAACAAAGCAGAAAAAATAGCTGGAAGAATAAAGGGAATTAAGGTAGAAATAGATGAGAAGGGGACCTACACACACAGTTTTGAAGAATTGGAGCATGGAGCGAAAATGGCGTGGAGAAACAGCAATCGTTGTATCGGCAGGCTATTTTGGGATTCCCTGCATGTTTTGGACAAGCGAAGCCTGCAGACAGAGGAAGAAGTAGCTGAAGCACTACTGGAGCATATCGATTACGCGACTAACAACGGAAGAATTATACCAACCATTTCAGTTTTCAGGCCGAAGGTGACCGAAAAGAGTCATCTTCGTCTGTGGAATTACCAGCTGATTCGCTATGCAGGTTATGAAACAGACGAAGGAGTCATTGGCGATCCTCATTCGGTTTCATTTACGAAGGAGTGTATGAAGCTTGGCTGGAAGGGGGAAGGAACTCACTTTGACGTGCTGCCCCTGGTGATACAAAAAGGAAAGGAGAAGCCGAAGTGGTTTCCTGTTCCACAGGACAAAGTGCTGGAAGTGCCCATTACTCATCCGGAGATTCGTTCCTTTTCAGACCTTCAACTCAAATGGTACGCCGTTCCGATTGTTTCTGACATGAAACTGGACATTGGCGGCATTGAGTACACAGCTGCTCCATTTAACGGCTGGTATATGGGAACAGAAATAGGTGCCAGAAACCTGGCTGATGAAAAGCGGTACCATATGCTGCAAGAGTGGCTTCGATCATGGGGCTGGACACCTCATGGGAGTCAACGTTGTGGAGAGACAGAGCACTCGTTGAATTAAATATAGCCGTGCTTCATTCTTTTAAAAAAGCGAAAGTAAGCATCGTCGATCATCACACGGCAGCTGCTCAATTTCGTCGTTTTGAAGAAAGAGAGACAGAGGAGGGGCGCAAGGTAACCGGTGACTGGGCCTGGCTGATTCCTCCGGTTTCCCCGGCAACGACCCATGTGTTTCATAAAGAGTATGATAATGAAGTTGTGAAGCCTAATTATTTCTATCAAGAGAGGCCGTATGAATAGCATATCGCCCTGATAGATTTATTTATCCCTTGGTTACAAAATGAAGCACCCCCATACTAGGAAGGGGGTGCAGGTATATTACTTTCTTCCTCTCACGTTAGATCCATTAGCTTGACCAGACGGAGACATCGAAATAAAAACCCGCTTACTAATCGTAAGCGGGTTTCGTTATCCTGTATGAGTACTTTCCTTCATTCCTGGTTTAGGGACAAGGAACCTTCCGTAAAGCAGTTTATAAATAAATATGCCGCCAAGAAGTAAAAAGGAGCTGTAAAAATAAATGGAAGTCAGAGTAAATTCAACGACAGCAAGGCCTATTACAAATGATCCAATCGCAATGCCAAGATCAAAAGTGGATAAAAATGTGGCCATCGCTAGCCTCTTCGTTCTGGCTGAGCGTTTTGCACAGCAATGGTTTGAAAGGTTGGAAAAAGTGTCCCCCAGCCAAGGCCGATCAAAGCAGCAGATAATAGAAACAGGGCAGTTGTGTCTGACATGCTGAGTAAAAACATGCCGACAGCAAAAGTGATAATCGATGGGTAAACAATAATATTAGCTCCGTGCTCATCAAGCCATCTTCCTGTAAAAGGCCTGGAAAGGAGCATGACAGCTGCATACACAACAAAGAAATAACTTGAAGCCTGCAGCAGACCAATTTCTTCAGAGTAGACAGGGACAAAGGATAAAACAGACGAATAAATAATAGCAAACAACGCAGCGACAATAGAAATGTTCATCGCTGTTTTTTCAAAAAGCTGAGTTCGTTTTCGCTCTGGATTCACGTCCTTTACTGGGCGAGAGCTGGTTTCAGGTAAGGTCAGGATCATGGCCATGACAACCGCCATCACGCTGCATAACACGACAATCCCAAAAAATACAACCGAGCTCCATTGATATATCGCCGTTAGTCCTAAGAAGGGGCCTGAGACAACAGCCAGGTTAAAGGAAAGCGAATAATAGCCCATTCCTTCTCCTCGACGTGAATCAGGGATGACAGAAGTAACAATTCCTCCCGTGGCAGTCGTTGCCATCCCAAATGCCGCTCCGTGAATGAGCCTGACAGCCATTAACCCTGTGATTGAGTCAATAAAAAGATAGAGTAGGGAGGAAATAAGAAATATAGCCAATCCTGCAAAGAGTAAGCGGTGGTTTCCTGCGGTGAGAGCCCATTTACCGGCAAAAGGACGGACAATAATGGCAGCAATTAAGAACACAGTCACTAACAAGCCTGCTTGCGTTGAGGTCCCATGGAGCTCCTGCAATGTATAAATTGGCAGAGTCACAATTAAGTAATAAAATGCCAGAAAAATAAATAAATTACACAGTGAAATACATATGAAGTTTTTTGACCAGAGAGGTTCCCTTGACATGTGCTGATCACTCCTTAGGTAAAGAAATGGAAGCGATCCATTCTTTTAATGTATGTTCTAAGCTGTCTCTGGAGCGTTTTGGAATATGGGCAAGCATTTGTTCATTTGCCTGGACGACAGCCTTTTCCCACTCTGGGTATTCTCTTTTTGCGTAGGCGGTTAATTCGATTGTTTTGCTGCGTTTATCATTACCGGGCACTTGTTTAACGATTTCTTTTTTTACAAGTCTTTGTACATTTCTTGTTAAAGGAGGTGCTTCTACAGCCAAATAGTCTCGAAGTTCCGTTTGGGTCATTGCTCCTTTGGTATGTAAGGTGTAAATGACGGCCCACTGGGCACTGTACAGATCAAAGGCTGAAGTGCCTGGTTCGTTTCCTTTGTAAGCAGACGTGATAGCTGGTGAAGAGTATGGAAAAGTTCATGATTCGCTGAAATGATCATATCCCTCCCTGTAAAATCATTACCTGGTAAGTAAATGGTTACCCTGGTAATTATATCAGTCGAGTGGAAAAATACAATGAAAAAGGAGAAAGCTATGGGATCAATTCCCATAGCTCTCTGCGGTGATCTATGATTTTTTTATATAAGAGAAAGGGAGGAGGAGAATCCCTTTCCCCTTATGTCGAGGGTAAAAAGGCAAGTGGTTGGTAAGAAACGATGCTTTATCATCCTACGTTTCTTTAAGGAAGTTTATGCACATTTTTAAAAATTTTTGAAGATATTAATGTTTTTGCTCTGCAATCATTTTCTCAAATTCATTTTTATATTGTTCGAACTCTGACCTTACCAGCTCGACAGCATCCTGATTATCAAACCCGGCCGTTTGGCTGATTGCATGTTCGGCTCTTTGGATGGAGTGACGGGCTTGTTCAATTAGTTTCTCATCTGGATGGGTTTTTGCCTGATCGATTGCATTATGTGCATGTTCCACGGACTGCTGGGCTTGAAAAAGCTGATTTTGTGTTTGCAGACTGCTGATATTATTTTTCATATAGTATCTCCTTTTGCTCTTTACTGTTAATGTGCATGATTGGTTGAAGGAATATACATAAAAGAGTCTAGTGAAATGTTCTATATATAGAATGAAAAGAATAAAAAACACTTGCTGTAATGTAAGAACCAGCAAGTGCAGTCACATTTTATTTGTTTCTTTGGCAGCTAAGTATGAAAGCACGAACCTCGTCTGCTCTGATGCCATCTTTTTTCGCTTGTATCATAAGAGACACCCACTCAGGATCAACCTTAGACAAGTTTTCCTTGAACTCTTCTGTTGTTTCCACTCTTCTCATCCTTTCATCAAAGTTTTTGTTTTTTGAAGGGGATTAAGGGCATGTCTTTTCTCATGGATGTCTTTATTTTGCTGTTACTTTGGTTGGATATAATGTTATTTTATGCTATAAAACGAACAAAATCTAGTTAAAATTTACAATTAAATGAAAAGTATAGTAATTTTTTTAACAGAAATTGGGTAATGGTGCAGTTTTATCGGTTTCTTTGGACAAAAAAGAAAAATGTACGGTTTCTCTGGAGAAGCTGATGATTAGGAGCAAGGATTAGGGGTAATGGTAAAGAGAGGGAAGATTTTACCGGAACTTTGAGGGCGAAAAAAGGATCATTGTATATGAGGAGGTTATTCTATGGAAAAAACACCAATTACCGTAGCATATGGAGATGGCATAGGACCTGAAATTATGGAAGCCACTCTTAAAATTCTTGAAAAAGCAGAGGCAAAAATTGAACCAGAAGTCATAGATATTGGAAAGGATGCTTATTTAGAAGGGTATACAAGTGGAATACCTGACGAAGCGTGGGACTCCTTGAGAAGAACTAAAGTCTTTTTAAAAGCGCCGATTACAACGCCCCAGGGTGGAGGGTATAAAAGTCTTAATGTTACCATTCGTACAACCCTGGGACTATATGCCAATGTACGTCCGACGATGTCCTACTCTCCTTTTGTAAAAACCAATCACCCGGATATGGATCTTGTCATAGTAAGGGAGAACGAGGAAGATTTATATACTGGAATTGAACATCAACAGACTCCTGAAGTGGTGCAGAGCTTAAAGTTAATCACAAGACCCGGTTCTGAGAGAATAATCCGCCATGCATTTGAATACGCAAGGCAAAATGATCGAAAGAAAGTAACGTGTGTGACCAAGGACAATATTATGAAGCTGTCAGATGGTTTGTTTCACAAGGTATTTGATGAAGTGGCAAAAGAGTATGAAGACATCGAAACAGACCATTGGATTGTTGATATCGGACTTGCAAAAATAGCAGATTCTCCTGAAGCATTTGATGTGATGGTCATGCCTAACCTATACGGCGACATAGCTTCAGATATCGCTTCACAAATTTCAGGAAGTGTAGGACTGGGCGGCTCGGCTAATATTGGAGATGAAAGTGCCATGTTTGAGGCGATCCACGGAAGTGCCCCGGATATTGCAGGAAAAGGAATTGCCAACCGTCAGGACTTCTGCATGGGGCGATTCAAATGCTTGTGCATATAGGACAGCCTGAAACAGCCTCTAAAATTCATAATGCTTGGTTTAAGACCCTGGAGGACGGAATATATACAGGTGACATCGCCAAGGGCGGTCCATTCGTTGGAACTAGTGAATTCGCTGATGCGGTCATCAAACGCCTTGGCGAGAAACCCGAAACGATTAAGCCAATGACGTATGTAAAGAATGAAGATAAAAAAGAAAACAAATACAAAGTATCTCCCAAAGCGAAAGACAGAGCTGATACCTCAATTACACGCGAACTAGAGGGAGTGGATGTGTTTTTATTTAATAATACCCATCTACCTGATGAGATTGGCACCACTTTGGAAGAGGCTGCTGGTTCGGATTTTGAGCTTGCGATTATTACGAATCGTGGGGTGAAAGCGTATCCTGGCGGCTTTACGGAGACATTTACCACGGATCACTGGCGGTGCCGCTTTTTACCGACTGCTGCGAATGGTAAGACAGATAAAGAAAGTATCATGGCTCTGCTAAACAGAATTACTGAAGCTGGCCTGGATTGGATTAAGGTTGAGAATTTGTACAGCTTTGATGGAAATATTGGATATTCAGAAGCCAAAAAATAAGATAGCAGAAGGAAAGCCGGGGAGCGAAATGATTCCCCGGCTTATTTGTAATGTTACAACTTGCGATGGTGCCAGGCACCGACGGCTGGCTGTAACAAAACCAGGAGAGAATCCCTGGTGTAAAGGGAAAGTAATATTACAACGCACGAGGGTGCCAGGCACCTAAATAGGGGAGAGGGGATTGGTTTTTTCTACATGGATAAAGGCATCGTAACGGTCTGACAGTCGGGATGGGACGTAGTTTCCTAAATGCTCGACTAAAGGATTATAGGTCACGCCAATGGCCCGGTGGCCAATAGACTTTTGAAAGAATGTACGATTTTCATTAGTGAACATAATATATTTATCGTAACCTCCCGCCTGGTGCAGAAGATCTTCCCAGCTTCCAGCCACTGCTTCTGGAACTGTCATTTCTTCCGCAGGTTCTCCCCATTTTCTTGCAGCAGTTACCGATCCTCTGTGGGTTCCTAAACCGATGGCATAGATTTTTTCATTTCCGTATTCCTCACGAAGAAGCTGTCCTACATTCACCATTCCTTCATCAGCCATGTCGGTAGCCCGGGCATCCCCAATATGAGTATTATGCTCCCAAATTACACCCTTGGCTTCTTTCCCGTAAAAACGGGAAATGCTGCGCAGGGCCTCTGTCATATGTCTGTCACGAATATTCCAGGATTCATTGTCGCTTGTGATCATCGTATGGTAGTAATTCTCGGCGTTGCTTGCTGCCATCGCATTGATTTCCATATTCAAGGAAGCTTCTGGCTCATTATCGTATGTTTCCTTTTTCTCGTGAATGGTTTGCAGCAGCTCAAGCATTTCTTCCATGCAATCCTGACCGTATAAAGCAGCGGAAATTCCGTATCTTTCAGCTTTTCTGTCAAATGGCTCAAAGCATTCAAAAGTTCTTTTGGCCTGATCCACATCCTCTGATCTATTTTTGGAGAGGTAGTTCAAAATGGCTTCCATGGATTCCCACAAGCTGTATAAATCCAGCCCGTAATATCCCGCCTTTTCTTCATTTCTTTTATGATTCACATTAAAGTTCTTTAGCCATTCAGCAAGTTCTGCCGCTTCCTCATTTGCCCACATCCAGGAAGGCCATCGTTGAAAGGAAGATAAGGCTTGTTTGGCATTCTTGTATTCTGCAGCGTATCCCTTTACATAACGGTTTACTTCAAAGGAAGAAGGCCAGTCACCTTCCACAGCGACAAAGGAAAAACCGTGTTCTTTGATCAGCCTTTTGGTGATTTCACTGCGAAGAGTATAAAATTCAGACGTACCGTGAGAGGCTTCCCCTAAAAGCACATATTTTGCTTTAGCAGCTTGTTCAATCAGCGGCTGAAGGTCTTCTGCTTTTTCAAAGGCTTTCGAATACTTTTTAATATGATCAACAACCTGGTTGGTTTTTTGCATCTTTTTCGCCTCACTTTCCTCATAGTATGACGGGTAGCGAAAGATTCATATGAGTTATTTATTTCCCTTATCATTACAAATATAATCAAGTCCAGACGTAATAGGTAAGAATGGTACACTAATGAAAAAAGTGGAGGAATAGTATGAACCTTATACTCAGTCGCAAAGGGATGGACTCAGGGAGCGGAGGTACTTTTTCACCTTATGATCCAAAACCGGGAGATATATATGGTACCCGATTCCAGAAAGAAACAATAAATACGCCCATACCATTCGTTACCAGGATGTTTCTGTCAAACAAGATTACCTTCCAGGCTTGTCTGGAACAACATTAAGCGATATCTATGAATCTTGGAAAAAGAAATCAAAGCTGAAATTAAAAAATAAAGAGTTTGGAAATGTGTATGATTCTTATACCCATTTTGACCCCATGCTTGGGCCTGCACCGTGGATCGTTGACACTAACAGCAAGACAATTGGAAGGGCATTTGGACAGACTAATGCTGCTCCGCACCTGCAAAAGAAACGAGTAGGCGAAGGAGATGTTTTTCTTTTCTTTGGAGGCTTTGAAGCTGTAGGCAGCAAAGAAAAAGGACATTTTATTTACGGGTGGATGAAGGTGAAGCATAGAATTGAAACATTTGAAGAAGCACTTCCCAAATTGGAGGAATTCGGAATACAGCATCATCCTCATATGTATGAAAAGACGTTTCAGAAACTAAATTATATCTTTCTGCCTGATGAATGGCTGTTTGAGGATCTTGGTATCCCAGGGTGCGGCTATTTTTCTGAGTTGTCTTCAAGTCTTTGCTTATCTGCAGCTTTGAATAAAAAGCCAGGTACATGGGAGCTTCCCTCTTTTCTTTATAAAAATGTAAGCCAGGTTCATCAGAAAACGTGGGAACTTGGGAAAGAAAAATGTACGGTTTCAACAGGCATTGGGCAGGAATTTGTAGCCTCCTTCCCGAACGAGGGAGAGCAGTGGCTGCGAAACCTTTTTACTGAAAACCCAATATATATACCGTCTCATTAAAAATAAAGAGCAGCCAAGCTAAATGGCTGCTCTATTGCTGTAGGCTTGTCTTCTCGCTTTCTTGGTGAGAAATATCCTGAGTTTTTCTTCTGTGAAGCACTGCATTGATTTCTGCACCAATAACGAGAATAATCCCTGTGAGGAAAAACCAGAACATGAGAATCACAACGCCGCCAAGACTTCCATAGGTTGCAGAGTAATTGCCGAAGTTGCTTACATAAAATGAAAAACCGAGTGAAGTTAACTGCCAGGCGATCGTTGCAAACAACGCCCCTGGGATCGCATGCGTAAATGGTATCTTTTTATTAGGGGCAAAATGATACAAGGCTGCCAGAATTGCAGCAATCACGGTAATGCTGAATGCCCAGCGAAGCACTCGAAAGAGAATTTCAGTTTCGCTTGGCAGGTTGACTAATGAATTGATAAAGTTAATGATGACATCACCAAAAATGGGTAGAAGAAGAGCGATGACAAACGCAAAAATCATACCAAATGTTAAGGCTATGGATACGAGCCTTGCTTTAATGAAAGAACGGCTTTCTTCCACGTTATAAGCTTCATTTTGAGCTTTGATAAAGGCGTTGATTCCATTGGACGCCGACCAAATGGTCCCAATGATTCCTACAGTGAGAAGGCCGCCTCGAGGCTCTGTAACTACACTGACAATTTGATCATGAAAGATCTCTGCCGTTTCCTCAGGCATCATATTTTCTATAACTCCTATTGCCCACTCGGATCAATGTTTAAATACGGCAATATGGAGATGATCAGAATAAGCATAGGAACCACTGACAGTAAATAATAAAAGGCTTGAGCAGCCCCAAGCAGCGGGACATTATCGTTAGAAAATTCCCGGAAAAGCTCTTTCCCAAAAGAAATAACCTTCTTCATGTTTTCCTCCCTTCCATTCCTCTGCTTGTTGTTCTATCCCCGGTTATGTATGGGATTAACCTTGTCTGTCACAAAAAGGGGAAAGAAAAAGTGGAGGGGAGGGCTCGCTCTTCTTTTATGTTTTCTTGACTACTGATGCGTGGATAAAATTTATCAGCGTAAGATAGTCAAAGACAGGAAGCTTCGTTTTTTCGTGAACAGCTTTCGCATAAGGAGACAACAAGCTGCATTCTAATAGAATGATAGAGAGATCAGGGGATGTTGTCTGCTGTTCCTCTACAACTTCTAATAGCTCCCTTTTGACTTCTTCTGAATCAAGAAACCCACTTTCTTTAATGGCCGTTTCCCTGAAATGCCGCTTGTTTTCCATTCCTATAATCCTTGCCTGACTGAACGGGAAATCAAGACTTCGTAAAAAGTTTTCATTCATCCTTGAGGATTCAGCGGTGATAATACCTACCGGGCCTGATGTTAGCTTTTTAAGAAGGGGAAGCTGAAGCAGACTCGATAAAAAAACAGGCACGGATACGTCCCTGGCAAGCTCTTCTTGAAAAAGCTGAAAGTATCCGCAGTTTCCTGTAATAGCTTTCACACCGCTTTCTTGAATAAGGTCCTGGCTTGTCTTGAGAATTTTTGTATAAGCCCAATGATTGTTATCAAACATGGATTGTACGGTGACTCCAGCTGCTTTTTTATAAGCAACAGGGAAAGAAAAGGTCTCAGCATTACCTATATCACCTGGAAGATATGGGACGTTTGTATCGAGCAAAAGAATCCCAAGAGGATCCTCAGAAGGAAGTGGTTCTTTTTGTGCGTCAATAATCATCGTTATCCTCCATACATTAATTTTGGAATGGTGAAGGGGGGTTTTTAATAGGTTGCAACAAGCCACCTTGTTAACTTCTTTAAAAAGTCTTCAGGGTTTTCAAGCATGCCCATATGTGAAGACTCTGTCTTCGCTTTTTCTACCCAGCGAGAGGAAACAGGAAAGGGCTGTTCCACCAGGTCTTTATTTCCTTCAATAAACAGCAGGGGAAGAGGGGCCTCGTTCACTACTGTTACTTGTTCCTTTCTGTTCTTCATGGCTTGGATTGCTGCAATAACCCCTTCTTTTGTCGCTTGTTTGGCGTGATGAAAAGCTTCTTTCATGGCTTGTGGATCGGCATCAAAACTGAAATAATCCGGGATCTTTTGATTAATAAAAACCTGAAGACCCTGGTTTTGGATAAGCTGAATATTTTGATCCCTCTGTTCTTTGTCTTTCTCTGTGTCAGCTGCTGGTGAGCTGTATAGAAAAGCCGCCCTTTTCACGAAGGAAGGAGCCTTCTCCACAGCAGCCATGGTTATGTATCCCCCCATTGAATGACCTGCCCATGTGGCTTTTTTTATGTTTAAAGAGTGGAGGAGCTCAATGATTGCATCCTTGTATTCATCTATTGTTTCCTCACCGTTATATAAAGATTTTCCATGCCCTGGAAGATCGGGTGCAATAATATCGTATTTTTTTTCCAATTCGGGAATAATTTTATCAAATACCCGGTTCGTACTTAAAAAACCATGGAGTAAGAGAAGGGGGTCTCCAGTTCCCCGTCTGTAATAGTGAAGCATTCCTTTTCTCTCCTTTACCAAAAATGTAAATTTAGTATGCACTTTATTCTGTGCAGCAATGCAGATTGCTCGACAAGAGAGGTTTTCAAAGAAATCAGGCACAAGGGAATACTTCTTAGATTGCACATGATATGATAGGGCTAGCATTTCTTTTATCATGAAGACTATTAACGAACTGTGTAAAAGGAAGGTACATATGACGGAAGAAAACATTACTCGAATTAATCTTGACGGTAAGGAGCTGATCCTAATAGGAACAGCTCATGTCTCGAAAAAAAGTGCGGAACAGGTAAAAGAAGTGATTGAGGAGGAAAAGCCTGATTCAGTGTGTGTAGAGCTTGATGAAGGCAGGTATCAATCAATTAAGGATCCTAATAAGTGGAAAGATATGGACATTTTTAAGGTTATAAAAGAAAAGAAGGCTACTCTGCTTCTTATGAACCTTGTCATATCTTCTTCTCAAAAAAGGGTGGCTAAACAGTTTGGGATTAAGCCCGGTCAGGAAATGATTCAAGGGATCGACTCGGCTAAGGAAATAGACGCTGAATTAGTGCTGGCAGACAGAAATATCCAGACGACCTTCGCGAGAATCTGGCATGGTATTGGACTTGGAGGAAAAGCAAAACTCATGGTGCTGATTACTTCAAGTATATTTAATAAAGATACCATCTCGGAAGAAGAGCTTGAAAAGATGAAAACCCAGGATACGTTAAATGCGATTCTCGATGAATTTACGAAATCCTTTCCTAAATTAAAAAACCATTGATTGATGAGAGGGATCAGTATTTAGCACAGAAAATCAAAGAAGCTCCAGGGGATAAGGTCGTAGCCGTTCTAGGGGCAGCTCATGTTCCTGGAATTAAAAAGGAGCTTTACAACGAGCAGGATGTAAAGAAACTGGATGAGGTGCCTCCAAAATCAAAAGTGCCTAAAATGATTGCCTGGGCGATTCCACTTTTGATCTTAGGGATCATTGCTTATACCTTTTATACAAACCCATCAGCGGGCCTTTATCAAACGCTAAGCTGGATTCTCTGGAATGGAAGCTTTTCAGCCATTGGAGCAGCGATTGCTTTAGGTCATCCATTAGCTGTTTTAACTGCATTTCTCATTGCTCCGTTGAGCTCGCTCAATCCTTTAATGGCAGCAGGCTGGTTTGCAGGAATTGTTCAGGCTACATTACGCCGGCCAAAGGTGGATGACTTTGAAAATCTGGCAGATGATGTATCAACCGCAAAGGGCTTTTGGAATAACAAAGTAACCAGGATCTTGCTGATTGTCATTTTAACAAACATAGGAAGCACCCTTGGAACGATCATCGGAGGGGCAGATGTCATCCGGGTATTTCTTGAAAACATTTAATTAAAAAAAGCTTGCGCCTATGGGGCGCAAGCTTTTTCGTGGTTCTTAAGCGATCTTTTCTTCTTGTTGTTTTTGAGCTCTTTCTTTCATAATATCTCTGCGAAGCAGTATAGAAATCAGGAAAGCCAATATGATTAGGGCTGTAAATACATAGAAGACTGGAATGTAGCTTTGCGTAGTTTCTCTAATCTGGGAAACTACCATCGGTCCTAATACCCCTCCAAGAGACCAGGTTGTTAAGAGGTATCCATGAATAGCCCCTAATTGTTTGGTTCCAAACATATCTCCGATAAAGGCCGGCAGGTTTGAAAAGCCGCCTCCATAACAGGAAACAACAAGGAAAATAAGAACCTGGAACAAGATTACATTTGTCGTGTTTGGTAGAACAAGGAAAGCAACAAGCTGAATGGTAAAGAAAATTAAGAAAACATTATGGCGGCTATATAGTCAGATGCAGCTGCCCAGGCAAGGCGTCCGCCACCGTTAAGAAGTCCCATAATACCAACCATAGTTGCTGCTGCCGCTGCAGAAAGACCAACCATTTCCGTAGCCATCGGTGAAGCAACTGAGATGATCATAAGCCCTGCACTTACGTTAATAAGCATCATGGACCAAAGCATCCAGAATCTCTTTGTTTTAACAGCTTGTTTCGCTGTCATCTGTGCCAAATCTTTCTTCACTACTTTCTCACCGGAAGCCATGCTCTTTTTCATTCCCTCTGGCATCCAGCCTGGTTTAGGAGGCTCAATATAAGAAGCACCCAGCATCATGAGAAGAAGTATGCTGCGCCCAGGATAAAGAATGCAGATGAAATACCAACGCTTTCCATTAGGGAGGCAGCGATAGGAGCAGTGGCAAGAGACCCGGCACCAAATCCAAATACACCCATCCCTGTTGCAAGTCCTCTTCGGTCCGGGAACCATTTTACTAGAGTGGAGACAGGAGAAATGTATCCAATCCCGAGACCTACACCGCTTAATACCCCGTATGTCAGCCAGAAAAGAGGAAGGGAGTCAATGACAACCGCAAGCCCTGAACCTGCTTGTCCTAACCCAAATAAGACGGCAGCAAGAGTAGCAGATTTCTTTGGTCCATGTTTTTCTACAAAGGTACCAAATAATGCAGCAGAGGAACCCGCAAGACCCATCATAATGGTAAAGGCAATCGTGATATTAGAAGCAGACCAGCCATCGTATTTGCCAGGGGAGTAATGTAGACACTATAAGCGTATGCCGCACCTATTGAAAGTTGAATAGCGATTGCCGATAACGCCATTAACCATCTGTTTTTAATTTTTCCTTCCATATTTTTTTCCCTCATTTCATTGTTGTTTTAAAGGTTATGAAAACGCTTAACTATTACACTATATTACAATACATTCATTTGAAAGAAAAATCAAACAAATTAAATAATTTTTATAATTATGAACCAGAAATTTTTTTGCATAGAAGCGGGTTGTATAGTGAACGAGTGCTCAATCTACTGTTGTAGAGGGGAATTTAACTTTTTGAAACATTATAGGAAAAAAGGAATAGAAATTGCAAAACTTTAGTACTGTTATATGAAAACGCTGTAATTGGAAAAAGAATCAAAAAGGTTTCTTAGAAAAATACTTACATAGATAGAAGAAAACTAGACTAAATTTTCTAAATAATCTGCATTAAAGTGTTGATAATATTAAAGCGTTGTATTATACTTTATGTAAGCGTTGTCATAAAAAGAGGATCATTCATATTATTTCGTCTTTCATATTATTCTTTTTTATTTCTTTTTATTTTTGATGAATAGGAAAAGGAAGGATTTTAAGAAATAGCCATAATGGGCTGATTTTAGGGAAAAAGTACTAAAATAGGTTTGGCGGATAAGTTGAGTTGTTCCCAAAGTAACGAGAGTAAAAGAAGGTCGCAAACCATTAGAGGGTTTGCGACCTTCTTTTTGTTTTCAGTTTCAATACAGGAAAACCTGCTTTATCTTTTCACCCCGAAATGAGCTGAAGTTCAATATCCTACCTCCACACTTGCAACGACGATGTACATTAAGTCGTTTCTGTCCCCTTTATCTTCAAGAACAATCCCGCTTGTTGTAAGCATCCCCCCATCCATAACTTCAACCGAAACAGCCCCATATGGCAAGGTGGCTTTGATCTTGTCATAATCTAGTTTCTCTTTATCACAAGGTATCGCAAGCTTAACGTTTACTTTCATATTGTTAATGTCCTTATCCGGAAGGACTGACCTCATGCCAGGCATGGAATTAAAATGGATGGCATTTTGAACCGCTCTGATCGATGCAGTTGTAATATCCTGACCGTGAACATCGATCCCCATACCGGTTTCTATAAACATGATTTGTTCCATTTGCTGCATCTCCTTCTTTATAAAGTACTTTTCCTATTTTATCATTTTTTCATGCCGGACATTCTTTTTTTAAAGGTTCCAAAAAAACGGGTGTTTCGTCCACTCCTGCTTTTTAGATACTCATATATTAATAAAAAACGGCGGGAGGTTGACATGATAAGAGTGAAGTGGGTTTGTTCAGAAACGAGGAGGGGCATATATCTGCCAGTACGTTTTCAGAATAACATAAATGCAAACCCTGCTAAAATTGATTTTCATTTTGGCAGCTGGCAGAAAAACTTACGTTACGTTTTGATCATACGCTTCCAAATGACATCATTGGATTGACAGATGATTTAAAAAATGAAGTTTTCATTCCTGAGGATGTACCATTTGAATATAAAATTTCCGAGAGGGAGTTTCATGTGGGTCCTATGGTGCTATGGATTGCAGCTAACACAAATGAGAGGTTGAATAAACGTCTGTCTAATTTGCAAAGACGGATTGAAAATTACATCCCTGTAAGAGGATTGATATGTATATGTGCAGAAGAAGGAGTCAATCTTGAAACAAAAAAAATAGAGGGGTATTATTTTCATCCTTTATTAAATAAATGGGAACAAGCCACGTTTTCTTATCCTGGTGCTATTTTTAAAAGGTCCATTTGACACCACCAGTGAACAGGCATCTTTACAAATGGTCAAAAGGACGCATATTTAATTCGTATTTCTTTAATAAATGGGAAATGTGGGATTGGCTGTCTGTTGACGCGAGAATAAGAAAGCACCTTCCTTATACAGAAAAAGCAGAATCATTAGAGCAAGTAAAGAAAATGGTTAAACGCTTTCCTTCTGTTTACATGAAACCGGTGAAAGGGTCCGAAGGAAGAAGAATTCTTCAACTTGAACAACATCAAGACGGGATTCGAATAACAGACGATAGGAAGGAGAAAACTATTGTCTCAAATTTGGAGGACTATGAACGATTGCTGAAGCGGCTCAAGAGTACCAGGCCTTACCTTATTCAGCAAGGGGTGCCTACCAAATACGGCTCAAGAAACATAGACTTTCGAATTTACATGCAAAAGAATGAGAAAAAGCAGTGGAAATCGTCTGGTATAACTGCTCGCATATCGGAACCAGATAGCATTATTACGAATTTGAGGCACTTAGATTATTGGGTGGACGGCCGGGAAGCCTTAAAGCAAATTTATAAATTAAGTGAACAAAAAGCATCCATTCAAGAAAAGAAAATAGTGAAATATTTGCAAAAGAGCTTGTTCGAAGCTGGATAAAAAAGGCGAATTTGGCGATATTGCTATTGATTTTGTTATAGATAAAAAGCTTCACGTGTGGATCCTCGAGATGAACCTCAGGCATGTCTATCCGGTAGAAGATCCCAGGCTTGCACCTGAGGTCAAGCGAACTCCTTTTTTGTATGCCATGAGTTTAGCAGGCTTTCCTCAATTAGAGAAGAAAAGATAAATACAACATTTATCTTTTCTTCTCTTCTTCATTAGTTCTTTTCTTGTTCTCCTCCTAAATGGTTATTTACCTAGTATTCTTATAATCCCTGCCCACATTTGACTACAAGATTATTAACTAGTTGAAAAACGGGTGTTTAGCCGTTACTTACGTCCTTTATCTTAATATGCTATGGATGAGTATATTAAAGATGAAAGGGTGAAGGTTTTGACCACATTGAAAAGTTTACATGGTCATTTCGGGGTTTTAACTTCAAAAAAAGCTATGAAAGCTTTTTCTGATAAGAAACCTCATTACCGGCTAAAGCAGCTAGCACTGGCAAATAAAAAAGTGAACCTAAATTTATACTTTTTTTCAGTTGATATGATTGACTTAAAAAATAAAAGAATCAAAGGATATTATTATGATTTTTTAAGTAAGAAATGGAAGACAGGAATCTTTCCTTACCCTGATATTTTATATCGGCGAGGCGGGATTAATAAAAGTAATAGAAAAAACTATCGGGTATTTATCAGACAATGTAAAAGGCGTGATACAAAATTTATCAACTTCTTCACTAGGCAACTGGGATATATACAATTATTTCAGCAGCGTAGAATCCCTTCAGCCTTATTTACTGCAGACAATTTTGTACGATCACCCGGAAGATTTATACTATATGGTCAGAAAGCACAAAACCATTTATTTGAAAGGGGTAACAGGGAGAAAAGGGCAGAAAGTAGTAAGGGTTGAAAAGCTTTCACCAAAGAAATTTCGCTGTAAGTATTATGATCATGTCAGAGGAAGAGTGTACACAATGGTATACAACAGCCTTGCTGAAATGATTCCTTTCATAGAAAGATTTTATAAAGGAAAACGGTTTATGATACAAGAGGCAATTGATCTTTTGGAAGTGAAAAAAAGGCGGATTGATTTGCGGGCTGAATTACAACGAAGTGAAAACGGGGTAATAGATATCAGCGGAATCAGTGCAAGAATGAGTCAGAGAAATTCTCCCATTACTATCCATTCTCAGGCATTTCCACTCGATGAATTGTTTGATGTAATTAAAATCCCTGCAGCGGAAAGACCTAAATTGAAAGAGATGATTGAACAGTTCTTGTATACAGTATACAAGGAAACGGAAAAGAAATATGGAAATTTTGCCGAAATCGGAATCGATTTTGCTTTAAACAAAGACCTTGAAATCAAGTTTATAGAATGTAATTCCCAAAGCGCTAAGGTTTCTTTAATGAAGGCTTATGGAAAAAAGACATTACATCGGGCGATGTTAAATATTTTGCTTTATTCCAAATACCTTATCGGCAAGAAAAAGGTTGAGGAAGAGCCAAGAAAAGCTGAGGAGAGAGAAGGTGCTTTAACCTTCTAAAAGGAGGTGCAATAAAGAAAGAGAGGGTGAGAAACAGTGGAAATCCTTCGAGGAAGAAATAAATATAAAATGCACCTGGTTATGAATAAGAATCTTCACCTCCAAAAATACCTTCCCGAAACCGTAATATGGAATAAAGAAAATTTTGTGAGGATGCTTAGTAAGCATCACTCGGTAGTCGTTAAGCCAAATAATGGGAAACAGGGTCAAAGCATATATTTCGTCGAAAAAGAAAGATCCAAATATATAGTAAAGATAAATAAAAAGAAAGTTGTTTTTTCTACTACCCAGGAGGTCTATGATCATTTAAACAAAGGGGCAAGCAAAAGAGAGTTTATTATCCAGCAAGAGATAAATCTTGCCAAAATAGATGGAAGGCGATTTGATTTTAGGATTATAGTGCAAAGAAAAACGAGAGGTCATCCATGGGAGGTAACTGGCATTCTCGTAAGAAAAGGCGGGAAGGGGTACAAGGTGACTAACAGACGTCGTCATGGGACTGCCTTATCACTAGAAGATGCTTTGAAAAAAATAAACCTCCCTGAGAGCAACAAGGAAACGAAAGTAAAAAGAAATCAAATATGTTTCTCTTTTAGCAGCTAAAACGTTAGGACGGTCTTTTCCTAATCAAAGGATTTTTGGTGTAGATATTGGAATGAATGAAAACGGCTCTCTTTATATATTTGAGCTGAATCGCTGGCCTTTATTAGGAGGATTTAGAAGTCTTAAAGATAAATCGCAGATAAATCGAATTATGTCTTATAAGCAGCGAAGTTAAGTCTTTACTTTTGGTCTAAAGGAATGTGGAAAAGGAGCTAAAGAAATGATTGGTATTGTTTTGTCTCCCGGAATCAGGAAACAAAACCTGCCCGAAAAAACGAGGCAAAGAGTGGACTTCTACCGAAAGCAGGCGAAGAAACACAAAGTAGATTTGTGTTTTTACAACTGGAACAGTGTCTCTCTGCAAGAAAAGACTGTGAAGGCTCTCGTTTATTCATATAAGACTGGAGGTTTAGTAAGACAAGAGGTTCCTCTTCCGAAAATAAACCTTCAACCTGGAACTGAGTATGTAAACTCAGAAAGGGTACGGAAAAAGGTAACTTTGCTCCGGAAGCAAAATTATATTTTCTTTAATGTCATGAATAATAGAGACAGAAATAAGTTTAAAAATCACGAGTATTTTTCTTCAATAAAAGAGATTGCTCCTATGTTACCGGAAACCCACACGCTTTCATACGCAAAAATGAAAGATATGGCAGACCGCTATGAGAAGGTGTATATAAAAAGAAAACGAAGCTGCAAGGGGAACAATATATATGTAGTAGAAAAAGGTGACAATGCCTATACTATTTCCCATGTGTATAACACAAAAGAAACGATAAAAAAGATACCAAAAAAAGAACTGTATAAATATTACCGTGCCAGATTTGCTTCTCCAAATCGTTTGTAGTTCAGCAAGGAATTGACAGTAAACAATACAATGGGAAAAAATTTGATTTCAGGGTCTCTCCTCAAAAAACCAAAACAGGTCATTGGAAAGTGATTGGATTTTATGCTCGTCTGGCAGATAAATGTGTAACTGTCACGAACAAAGATCAGGGGGGGCGTCTGAAGTTTTCCTTAAAGCCGCTGATAAGTGATGAAACGAGAGAAGAAATTAAAAACGCAAGCATCAAAATAGCCAAAATCTTGGAAGAAAAGTACCCTCAGGTCATTGATTTGGGGCTGGACCTTGCAGTAGATAAAGATGAAAAAATCTGGCTCATAGAAGCAAACTTTAGGCCTTTCAGAGGCAGGATTAACAGCAAGCACCACCGTGCCCCCTTTGGATATGTTGTTTGGTATTATAAAAGAAATGCAAAATAGCTGAAAAGACAGCCCCGTATCACACTAATTGGAGAATGATCGGGGCTTTTAGCTGTCTTTTTCAACAACAACCATTTTTCCTTGGCCCATCACATTGAAAAGTGTGTATTTAACTTCTTACCTTTATAGGTTTCTGGATCCTTTGTGTAAGCACTAAAGCCTGCTAAGGAACTGGCAAATAAAAAAGGGTTTTTGATTATTTCTCCGTAAAAAACAGGGTCGTTCAAATAGGAAAAGCTTCGATAACCATACCTCTTATTCATTTCTAAAATCCAGACATGATGATTGTGGTCTATAATACAATCTACTGCTATGTCGCCAAAGCATCCATACCGATCGATCAGTTCACAGGCTCTCTTACATATCGTTTCAACTTCTTTCTCAAGTGTCTTACTTTCATTTTCACTTAACTGAAAAATTTTTTTCATTGCATCTTTGCCTGGGAGAATATAATCGAGGTTTTGGAGATTGGTCGTTATCCTTCCTGGAAGCGCAAACCTGGCAGCCGTACCAGTACACCTCCACTGTTGTGTCTCATCTTTTTGCATATAAACTCTAAAGTCAACATTTCTTAATTGATGTCTGACAGCAACACTTTGCTGGAGAAGATAAGGTTTTTCTTTTGTAATCAACCCGTAAAGCAAATTATGGTTTTGCAGTCTCTCTTCTATTGTAGATACCTTACTATCATTGTTTCTAATTATATAAGAGGGGAAATCTTTTGTAATTTCAATAATACCTTGTCCACTCGAACCTTGCTTAGGCTTTAAATAAACAGACTTATATCTGTGAATGTATTTAAGAATGTCGGCAAATGAGTTTGTTTCTGTGGTAAAAGGAAGGTGCTTTCTTATTATATTGTCGGTGGAAAGCCATTGCCACATATCCCACTTACTGAAAAACGTAGAATTAAACACCTTTCCATCAGTTTCTCTATATAAAACTTCATTTAGTTCAGGAGGAATAATTTCCCTTTTAAATATAGCTCCTGGATAAGTAAAAGTACCTTTTTGCCAAGTTGATCCTCTGTCCTTTTTCCTTTGAAAATAATATCCCTCAATTGTCTTCTTTTCTATATTAATCCAGGAACTTGTGCTGAGCATAAGGAGCCCATTTAGCGGTACATACCTTTCAATTCGCTCCTTTAATTTATCCAGCTTGTTGATTAATCGACTGGATATTAAATATAAAATAACAGGTCCTAGCCTTAGACTGTCATGTGTATGTTCGATTTCATAAAACAATTCATCAGGAATGAAAATGTCATGCTTCAGGGTGTGAGAGAGTCCAATCGTGTTGTCAGGAAGGTTGTCATCGAGTTGGATAGTCAGTTTTCTCTTCCATGAGCCGAAATGAAACATTATTGTTTTTGAGGAAGGACAAATAATTTTTAAAAATGTCGGTGAGATAAAAATGTTATTAGAACCTTGAGATAGAATCCATTTAATAAACAATTGAACTTCCTCCTTAACCTTTGCTATTACAATGATAGTCGAAAAGATTTTAGTAAAGAATTTTTATCGTTGGTGAGAAGGGAGATATCCTTAAGGATATGAACCTTTAGAAGCATAGATGACTTTTATTAAAATGTTCATCTTATTTATATTCCTTGTATTAAATTTTTTCCTATGTAACTCGTCCAACCAAACAAAATGGTTTTGCATAAAATAAGGAGAAAAGGTATGGGTAGAAAAGTATTTGTTCCAACTCTGCAGTTAGAAAGGTGGGAAGAACAGAAATGAAGAGTAAGGGGAAGGAAAAGATGTACCTGGCATTGAGCCAAAACAGCAGTCTTATTCCTTACATGTTATATACAGAACACTGGAGCAAATGGAATTTTTTTCGCGCGGTATCTAAGTGCGATTCAATCGTGGTAAAGCCAAATGATAGTTTAAAAGCACGTAATGTTTACTTTATTTCGCGAGCAGAAAATAAATATATTGTGCAGATTAACGATGAAAAGTTCTACTTCCCTACAAGAGAAAAAGTCTTTGATTTCATAGCAGTGAAAGCGAATAATATTCCATTTATTATTCAGGAGTACATTAACTTAGCTAAAATTGAAGGCCGACCATTTGTTGCAAGAGTAATAACACAGCGTAGGACACACGCTCTCCCTGGGTGGCAACTGCGTATAAATTCAGAGTAGCAGGTGAGGGTAAAATGGTCACAAATGCTAGTCAAAGCACAAGCATACTTTCCTATTATGAAGCTGCAGAAAAATGGTCTTTGCCGCCTTCAGCCAATTTACTAGAACGCTTAAAGTCAGTAGCTGTCTTAGCCGCTGAAGCACTAACTTGGCATTACCCAAACAAACGAATTTTTGGAATAGATATAGGGATTACCGAAGAGGGTACCATTTATATAGTGGAGATAAATAGGAAACCTTTATTAAAAGGTTTCTCGGAAAACCAGCAAAGAAAAGTGAGAAAGTATCAAAGAAACAAAGCTAATAAAAGAAGGAAGTGACTCATATAATAGAGCATAGCCATGACAAATGAATTTTTCTCTTGTTTAATATTTCTTCATATTATATCTCCGTAGGCATGTGCCTGCTTTTTTATTTATCAACGTGTCAAGCTACATGTTACTTACTCACCTTTTCCATATTTTTTAATATGATATGTATGAGCATGCTACAGAAGAAAGGGTGACGCACCTTGACTGCAAAGAAAACAACAAAGGGGCTTCTTGGGGTTTTAGTATCCAATAACGCCTGGAAAGGCCTAGCTGATAATACACCTCATTACCGCTTGAAATTGCTGGCAGAAGCAAATAAAGAAGAAAACTGAATTTATTTTTTTCTCCATAAACACAGTGAATCTTAGAAAAAAGAAATCAAGGGATGTTATTTTGATTTCAAGGACAATGCGTGGAAAACAGATAAATTTCCTTATCCAGACCTTTTATTTCGGCGTGGGGGGCTTCAAAAAACTTTCAAAAACAGTATCTAACTTTTATTAATCAATGCAAAAAAATGGAAGTCGTCCTGATTAATCCCTCCTCTTTAGGGAATTGGGAAGTCTACAATTATTTCAGCAGTGTGAAATCATTAGAAAAATATTTGTTGGAAACAATGTTGTATACCGATCCTGAAGATTTATTTTACATGATAAAAAAACATCAAACCATTTATTTGAAGGGCGTCATCGGAAGAAAAGGAAAAAATGTATTACGAGTGGAGCATCTCCCCAGCAATGAATTTCAATGCACCCATTATAATTACAGAAAACGAAAAGTTTATAGTCAGGTGTATGGAAATGTAAATGACTTACTTCATTTTATCCAGGAATTTTATAAAGACCAAAAGTTCATGATTCAAGAAGGCATTGATTTATTAGAAATAGATAATAGACGGGTTGACTTGCGGGCAGAGTTACAGAGGAAGACTACTGGCGAGGTACAGGTCACCGGGGTAAGTGCACGAATGAGCCAGGAAAATTCACCGATTACCACCCACGCGAATGCCATACCTCTAAATGATTTGTTCACAAAACTAAAGCTTACTAAAAAAGAAAGAGTTAAAGTGCGTAAAAGAATCAAACGCTTCTTGCTTAAGACCTATAAAGAGACAGAGTATAAATATGGGGAATTTGTAGAGATTGGGATTGACTTTGCTTTAACCAAGGATATGCAAATACGTTTTATTGAATGTAATTCACAAAGTGCCAAAGTCTCTTTATTAAAGGCTTATGGAGAGAAGAAGCTACAAGAAGCGATGGCAAATATCATTTTATTTGCACAGTATCGGTATGAATTATACCAACAAAAAGAGCAGGAAACATCAGCTGAAAAAGAAACCGTAAAGACTAAAACAGAGGTCGTGGCTACTAGTAATCTAGAAAGTGGAACAGAAGTTCAACAATCAGGCGAAAACAAAGGTGCGGTTCCAGCTGCAGTTCACCAAGAAAATACTGAAAAAGAATATAAAAACGCCAAACAAGATGAAGTACAAAAAATAGAAGATGTGAGAGTAATAGAGGAGATATCTGAGGAAGAAACATTTAGTCAATCACCTGGTATTGATTTTAAAGAGCTGTTTGATAATCATAGGCGTATACTTGAAGAAACAAGCATCATTAACGAAAACGGATACTCTAGGGATTCCTCCATAATAAAGGAAGAAGATTTAGGTTCACTCGAAGAGGTTCACAACGAGATCCCAGAATCAACGTATTCGAGAAGGAATAACTTCAGACAAAAGCAGAACAGAGAAGAGAGAGTAGAAACGAAACGTAAACAACAGCAAAAAGAGCTTTATGGTGAACCATTTGCCCGTGCGTTAACCGAAGATTTTGGTATGATGAACATGTACACCAAAAATTAAGTCCTGGTCATTCAGAGGTCGGCGAGGTAGAAAAAATGAAAAGAAAACGTGTAAACCAGAAATTGAGGTAATATATTTATAAGGAATGTTTCAGTATAAGAACAATCTTTCTCCAAGGAGGTTCTTATACTGAATTTTTATAGTCTCTAATGTATCTAATTATTTAGGATTGTAAATAGAGGAGTAATAGTAGTAATTTTGAGAGGATTATCACTATTTTAATTGTTTAAACCTATTAATCTACCAGAAATTGGCTAGTTTTTATTTTTTGCTCTGTACACTGCATGCTCTAAAATATTAATAAAAGCTTGTGAAAATGTCTTTTCATCACAAGAGTGATAAATAGTGGTTCTTCCAGGAGTAGCATTACACTCAAGAAGAAAAATATTATGATTTTTATCGATAATAAAATCTATTCCAATTTCTGCAAACGTTCCGTGTTGTTTTTCGAAACTGTAGAAAATATTTTGGGAGATGGTAAGAAGCTCATTTTTGAACTTTGATAATTTAGCTGAAGAGTATTCTAAGTTTTAGTGAAAAAATAATCTATATCGTAAAACTTAGGTTTGGAACGAGTATTCAGGATAGGAGTGCTTTTATCACCGACTCGTACACCTGTACCTACCACTTCTATATTATTATGCTTATTTCGTTGAGTCTCAACTCTTAGATCAATTTTCTTGTTTGGAAGATAGATGGCCTGCTGGACAATTGCTTTTCTTCCGTTTAATAATTGTTTTAGTTTTTTTAATAGGGCTCGAAAGTTCTTTGTTTTATAGGTTGTTTTCTTCTGTTTAAAATACTTACACACATATTTACTGGTTGTATTTTTGGTTACTTCGAAAACATGTCTTCCTTGACCACTTAGTGTCGCCTTAACATAAACTTTTTTAAATTTATTCAGCATAATTTTTAGGCTGCTGCTTGAAAATTTCACTGTCCGTGGCAAGTAAGGCCTTAATGCTTTATTTTTATTTAAGGTTTGGTAACTTTGCCATTTATCAAATCGGCCTATAGGATTAAAAAAATAACACTTTCTCTTTTTAAAGCTTTTTGCGAAGTGCTTTTGTATTTTTTCCTATTAAAGCCTACTAATCTGTTATAAAGAACATCAGGATAGGGAAATATTTTTCGTTTCCATGCAAGTGAATGTTGATCAAAATAATAAGCCTTAATCTTTTTATTTTTTTTATTTTATCCCATGTTTTGAAAAAAAATAAAGAGTAGCTATTTTGTATTTACTATTTATTTTCTGTAACGATCTCATTGTCCTTATCGGTTTTTGTTTTCTAAATTGTTTTGTACTATTAACCAAGACCCCTACAGTTACAGGTCTTACGTATTGAGCCCAAAAGCTAGGCTGATCCATATTTGATCATCCCCTTTGTAACCAGTTGATATAAAGTATGAAATATTTGATATAGCAGCACGGCTCATGTCATTCTAGAAAATCATCTTGTTTTCACCTTTTTGCCCCTACTCCCATTTACTAAAATGACAAAGGTAAAAAGGGGTTAATGGTATGAAAAAATATCGAGTTCTTGTTTATGGCAGAGTTCAAGGGGTAGGTTTTCGCAGATACGCTAGGAAGAATGCCGTAAAATATCGAATAAAAGGCTGGGTACGGAATAATGAAAATGGCACGGTTGAAATTATCGTTCAAGGTTTGCCTAGCAGAATAGGACAGTTTATAGGAAAAATATTAATTGGACCAAAAAGGGCAAAGGTAGACAGCATAGAAGTTTCACCTATAAAAGGACGAATAAACTATAGAGATTTTGAGATCCGAAGATAAGCGTGGCACAATATTTAAACGGTTACTTTTACCCTTGGGCGGTGCTTTAACTTTCGTTAAAAACACCGTCTTTTTTGTTGCAACAAAGGTAACGTTTCCATGCAAGTGAACATAGGTATAAGACGTCACTACTCAACTATAAAAGAAATATAATGAACAAAAGAACATAGAAGGGTTGTTCGTTAGCATGAACCTAAATAAAACGAGTAGGAAGATATATGTAGGTGTACATGTCAAACAAAATGTAATAAGAAAAATGAGGAAACAAAGGGTTGGTAGAAATATAAAAAGACTTCAAAAAAGCAAATGAATTTGCAAAAACGGAACTTTACTTTTTTGGTGATACAGATGTTAAGCTTAATCAAAAAGTAATCAGAGGAATGTATTTTAATAAAAAATCTAAAAGATGGGAAAGGAAATGGTTTCCTTACCCGGATGTTTTTTATAATCGAAGAGTCTCTAAATTAATGAAAAATACAAAAGTGGAAAGGATAAGGAACACCTTTGATAGATTAGGGATCCCAAAGATAAACAGTCAACACTATTTTGATAAGTGGGACGTCTACCTAAAACTAAAACAGTACAAAGAACTACGTCCTCATTTGCCTGAAACAGTTTTTTATCGGAATAGAAATGACTTAAGTAGAATGGTAAGAGAAAGTCGTCGTCTTTTTCTAAAATCACTTACTCAAAATAATGGGCTGGGGATTTTTATCGTTACAAAAAGGAGGAAGGGTTTTCAATATAGCTATTACAAAAGAAAAAAATTAAGTAGAGGATACGTTTCAACTTTTAATAGTTTATTAAAAAAAATAAGACAATTTTTTAAAAATAAACCTTTTATTATACAAAAGTCAATTAACCTTATTAGGGTTAACAATAAAGTAGCTGATTTACGGTGCGATGTCCAGCGGAATGGTCAGGATGAAATTGAATGTGTAGCTCATTCTGTGCGCATAGGGGTTAAAAATTCACCAATTACCAATACACGAACGAAACCAACTATTTATCCGTTTGATCGTTTTTTAATACACAAAATGGGTTATACAAGAAAACAAGTTAAAAGATAAGAAAACACAATTGGAGTCACTTCTCCTAACCATATTTAAAAAAATAGAAGAATCTTATGGACGTTTTGGTGAAATGGGCATAGATATTGGAATAGATCAAGGGGGTAATCTTTGGATCATAGAGTGCAATGCGAAACCGGGAAAAAAATTCGATGTGGGTACTAAATAAAAAAACAATTGATAGAGCTTTTCTCAATCCGCTTCAATATGCAAAGCTCCTTGCTGAAAGGAAAGATTAATGAAAGCAGCTGGTATTGAAAGGCAATACAATACCTGAAAGGACACTGGGCGTTTATTTATTCATACATGGAAAATAAATCTCCATATGGCTGCATTAGACGCACAAAAAAGAGTAGGTATTAGTCAAAAGAAATAATACCTTGCTTTTGGATTTCATTTACAAATGAAGAGCCAATCCCCTTAATTTTTTGTAAATCTTTATAAGAAGTGAATGGCTTCTTCCTCCGTATTTCAATTATTTGTCGTGCTCTCTTTTCTCCTATCCTATGAATTTTAATAAGATCGGCAATGTCAGCCTTGTTTATTGGAACAAGATCCTGATTGCCAGAAGAACTATCTCGTAGTGAGGAGGGAGGTAGTTCAATTTGTTTGACGTAAAATGCTTTCCTGAAATCAGTCTCCTTTAGTGCTAAATACTTTGCGTATTCAATGGGCTTTAAATAAATTTCGCTGGTTAATTTGTGGTTGTTTAATTGCTTTACGAATTTTTTTTGAGTTTTGCCGTTTACTTCTATAATCCAGGGTTTGCCCTCTTTATCGAGTCCAAAATCTACACTGATTTCTCCTAAGTGGCCCAGTTCTCGTTCAAGAGACTGAGCAGTCAACAGACTAACCATTCTTATTTCATTTAGTGTCTTTACAGTTAGCTTGGTATCTCCTTCTAATATATCTTGATAGCTTTTTAGTTCAGTACAAATATTGCTTATAAAGGAGTAACTCTGGCCGACTCTGCAGAAACCATTGGAAATCGTCCATTTTCCTTCCTTGTTCTTTTGGACGTACATTCTAATGTCATAAATTTTCTGTTCAAAGAGGTCTAATGGTATAAATTGCTGAATTAAATATTCCTTTTCACCTATTAATTGATTTACTTGATGAATAAAAGTGTCCTTATTAGAAGTGTTAATTTTGGCTGGAGTTACAACCCTCTCACTTTGGTTTAGCAAATGTACATACTTATGCGGCGCAGTAGTAGAACCTTTATCAGTGTGTTCCCTTTCAATCGAGAGGTTCTTATACATCGCAGAGAACAACCTGTATTTAAAGTCAACTGTCAGCTCAATAAAATAAACTCCTCGTCCGTGGTGTCCCATAGCAGGTTTTAAAATGAGGTTACGGTAAAGATGTAATAAATCTATAACATTTTCCTTCTGGTATAAAAACGTTTCCGGTAAATAATTGGAAATTGAGCTGTTTTTTAGAACTCTAAAAACTTCCCCTTTGTTAAATCTAGTAATACTGTTAAAAACCTTCCCTTTGCCGATAGCCAATTCAAGGATAGAGGTGATGTCGTAATTGGAAGAATACCGTCGGTTGTACACAACTGCTGGGAAAGGGCAAATTTGTTTTTTCCACATGCCTTTTTCGAATAACAATCCTTCAATTTCTTTTCTCTTCCAGTTAATTCCGTTCGGATTAAATAGTAGCAAATTTACACCTAATGATTCAGCTGCTTCATAGTTGGTTAAAGGGGTAAGTTTATCTACTAACATACCAATCAAGGGTTTTGAATTCATATTGAATGACTCCTTTTTTTGCCCATAGGGTGAATATGTAGGTTGGGCTGCTCCTATAGTTTTGAGCTGCCCGAAAACGTTTACGGAGTAGGGGTGTCTGAGCAATATACGTTAAATCAAATCCGCCTGAATCGTAAGAGTGACCTCTCCAATGCCATCGACGTTAACGGTTGCTACTACACCGTTTGTAGGGCAGGGGATCTCTCTGCTTTCTCCAAGTACATCTATGTCAGCCGTGCCATTTATGACAGGAAATGCTGCATCTGTAAAAACAGTGATGGGCTGCGAAAGAGCAGCACCCTCAATTTCTGTGATCTCCACAGTGACTGCAGCTAAATTCGGTATCGCCAAACTAATGCCCCCTTTTAAAAAATTGCGGTTTCTTTAAATACTAATGCAATATTGCTATATAATTGCCTTCCTGCACTTCGCCGCTTTTGCGGGAGCGCAACACATACTGCGCTGACAATGCTCCTTTGCCAAAGTCCATCGTGGCTCCTAACGGCATTGGGTCTTCATCTGAGTGTTATGTGTCCGCGTCCAGTCGTTCATCCGTTGAGTATGAAAGGAAAATCATTAAGACGATAAGAACACTCAATACTTACTTTATAACAGAGTCTTCTTTATACCCATGATATGTATCTTGGTTTCATTTGATTGGTTATTTGACCCGGTAGGTTGGGCTTTGTTAGTTCTGGAAATCTCATGCGCCTTGGGATTGTAACTATACTCCTTTGTATTACGGTTTTTGAGTCGTTATAAATGCATCAATAATCAGAAAAATTAATGTTTTTGCCTGCTTAAGCAAGGGTAGACAAAGTTATATGACAAAAGTGGTAAAAATCCTACATAGGGGTTTAAAACATTTATTCCATAATGAAAGGGTGTTTAGATGGGAAAAGAAGTGAGAGTTCAAGTAAATGGTGTGGAAACACCAGCCAAGGAAGGGGATAGCACCCTTGACTTTCTCAACAAGAGTTCCATCGAGATTCCTCAGGTTTGCTATCATCCGAGCCTGGGGGCTATTAAAACCTGTGATACCTGTATCATTGAGGTGGATGGTGAACTTGTCCGCTCCTGTGATACCCCAATTCAAAACGGTATGAAAATTGACACGGTGAAGCAGGACGTCCAGGACGCTCAGGTGATTGCAATGGATCAAATTCTTCATAACCATGAATTGTACTGTACGGTCTGCGACTACAATAATGGGGGCTGTGAAGTCCATAATACTGTTAAAGATATGCAGATTAATCATCAAAGCATTCCTTTTGAACAAAAGCCAGTGGAGAAAGACGAATCGCATCCATATTACCGCTATGATCCAGATCAATGCATCCTTTGCGGGCGGTGTGTAGAAGCCTGCCAGGATCTTCAGGTCACGGAAACGTTATCTATTAACTGGAGTTTGGAAAAACCTCGCGTGATTTGGGACAATGATGTGCCTATTAATGAATCTTCCTGCGTGAGTTGCGGCCACTGTTCCACTGTCTGCCCCTGTAACGCCATGATGGAGAAAGGAATGGAGGGTAATGCAGGCTATATGACAGGCATAAACAAGGACACATTGCGTCCGATGATTGAGATTACTAAAAATGTTGAAACCGGTTACGGATCTATTCTGGCAATCTCTGAAATGGAAGCGGCCATGAGAGATGCAAAAATTAATAAGACAAAGACCGTATGTACTTACTGCGGCGTGGGCTGCAGCTTTGATGTGTGGACTACTGAGGACAGGAAAATATTAAAAGTAGAACCTCAGCAGGAAGCACCTGCAAACAGTATTTCTACCTGTGTTAAGGGAAAGTTCGGCTGGGACTACGTAAATAGTGAGGAAAGGATTACGAAACCATTAATTCGTGAAAATGACTCTTTCCGCGAAGCAGAATGGAGTGAAGCCCTTTCTCTGATATCTGGAAAATTTACTGAGCTCATTGAGAAAGAAGGAAAAGATTCCTTAAGCTTTATCAGTTCCTCGAAAACTACAAACGAGGAATCGTACCTGATGCAAAAGCTTGCCCGAGGCGTGATTGGTACTAATAATGTAGACAACTGTTCTCGTTACTGCCAGACACCTGCAACGGAAGGGTTATTCCGTACAGTCGGTTATGGTGGTGATTCAGGCGGGATTAAGGATATTGAACAGGCTGAACTGGTGTTAATCATAGGTCGAATACCTCTGAGTCTCACCCGGTGCTTGCTACGAGAGTCAAGAAGTCACAAAAACTTCACGGACAGAAAGTCATCGTCGCTGACCTTCGAAAGCATGAAATGGCAGAACGGTCTGACTTGTTTATTCAGCCTAAAGGCGGATCAGATTTAGTATGGCTGTCAGCGGTTACAAAATATATCATTGAACAAGGCTGGGCCGATGACGATTTTCTGGAAAAGAGAGTAAATGGGCTTGATGACTATATAAAAAGCCTTGAGCCTTATACCATGGAATACGCTGAAGAAGTGACAGGTATTGATCAGAAAACCCTTGAGAGAGTGGCAAAAATGATTGCCGAGGCAAACACAGTATGTTCTTTGTGGGCCATGGGAGTTACTCAGCATTCAGGAGGAAGTGATACGAGTACGGCGATTTCCAATCTGATGCTCATTACGGGTAATTATGGGAAACCTGGGGCAGGAACTTATCCCCTCCGCGGCCATAACAATGTACAAGGCGCAAGTGACTTCGGAAGTATGCCTAATCGCTTCCCTGGCTACGAGCTGGTAACAGACGAAAAGGTGCGAGAAAAATATGAAAAAGCGTGGGGAGTTGAGCTGTCCGGGGAGATCGGTTTAAACAACCATGAAATGGTCGCAGCTATACATGAAGGTTCAGTAAAAGGAATGTACTAAAGGGAGAAGATATGGGTATTGTTGATTCTAACCTCAACTATGTGCATGCCGCCTTTGAAAAGCTGGACTTCTTTGTTGTCCAGGATGTGTTTTTGTCAAAAACGGCTCAATTTGCTGATGTGGTGCTTCCTGCAAGCCCAAGCCTTGAAAAAGAGGGGACATTTACGAATACGGAAAGAAGGATTCAACGTCTTTACCAGGCATTAGAACCTCTTGGCGACTCAAAACCCGACTGGCAGATAATCACGGAGGTAGCCAATTCTCTTGGCGCAGGGTGGAGCTATTCACATCCTAAAGAGATTATGGAAGAAGCCGCCAGCCTGGCTCCGCTGTTTTCTGGAGTAACCTATGAACGTCTTGAGGGCTATGAAAGTCTGCAGTGGCCGGTAGCAGCTGATGGCGCAGATACGCCGTTACTTTTTGAGAAAGAGTTTCCGTTCCCAGACGGCAAAGCCAGATTGTACCCGGTGTCCTGGACCATGCCGATTCAGTATGAAGAAGAATATGATCTTCATGTGAATAATGGTCGTCTCCTTGAACATTTCCATGAAGGCAATATGACGTACAAAGCAGAGGGGATTACAAGCAAAACACCACAGGCGTGGGTAGAGGTCTCACCTGAGCTTGCTGAAGAGAGAGGATTAGAAAGCGGAACATTAGTGAGACTGTCATCTCCTTATGGATCAGTCAAGCTTCAATGTCTTGTTACAGACCGGGTAAAAGGAAAAGAGCTTTACATTCCAATGAATGACTCCGGGGAAGGGGCCATTAACTATTTAACGAGCAGTAAAGCAGATAAAGACACGGATACCCCTGCTTACAAAGAAGTGTCAGCCAAAATGGAGATTCTGGAAGCGAAGGGGAAAACTCCTCTTCCAAGCACTAATCATCGAAACGGCAACCCGCAGCCGCAAATTGGCGTGAAAGTAGAGGAAAAGTGGAAGAGAAAAGATTATGTATTCCCAGGAGATGTTGTCAGAAAGGGGCGTAAGGTGAAAAATGGCTAAACCAATTAAAGCAATTAAGCCTATGGAGCTGTCACCCGAGGAAAAAAAGCAGCAGGATCTGGAAGAGATTCAGGATGCTCTTGTGGAAAACAAGGATTCTATCCTTGAAACAATCAAGCTTTTCAATAACCTTCATACCTCAGGAACGACCTCTATGATAAACGGGCTCTTTTCAGAAGGAGATAAAGTATTAGAGATCATTGTTAAAGAAGCAAGCAAGCCTGAAAACACCAATACTCTAAAAAACCTGCTTCTTATGATTGGCACCCTTGGCACGATTAATGTAAAGGAATTGGAGCCTATCCTTCTTAAGGTAAATACAGGGATCGAACGGGTGGCTCACCACTCTGATTCTGAAGCTAAAACAAGTACGATGAATCTTATAAAAGCAATGCGGGATCCTGAGATCAACAGGGCGGTAACCTTAATGCTCACCTTCTTGCGAGGAATGGGAGAAGAGACGGAACCAATGGAAAGAAACCGATAAAATAGGGGCCTGTGCATTCTATTGCACAGGTACATGCCTAAGCAAAACCACATTAGAGGAGATGACGTCGTTTTGGAAACGAATAAAAATCGTTGGCTGATTGCAGCAGCTGCTGTTGGAATTCATATCTCGATTGGTTCTGTTTATTCCTGGAGCGTATTTACTACTCCTCTGAATGAAGAGTTTAATTGGAATTTGACAGCGATTTCTCTTACTTTTAGCATCGCAATCCTATTCCTCGGTTTATCTGCTGCGTTTATGGGTCACTTCGTGGAAAAGCATGGCCCCCGCCGCTCAGGACTCGTTTCTACTATTTTTTTCGGAGTAGGAATGATAGGTTCAGGAGCTGCCATCCAGATTGAATCTATTTATCTTCTTTATCTATTTTATGGAGTGCTTGGGGGCATAGGTCTTGGCGTAGGCTACATTACTCCGGTTTCTACCCTGGTAAAATGGTTTCCAGACAGACGAGGACTTGCTACTGGATTAGCGATCATGGGTTTTGGTTTTGCCTCGTTAATTGCCAGTCCAGTCATTCAGGCACTGATTGAAGGAGCGGGAATTGCAAGCACCTTTTACATTTTAGGTACAATCTATTTTGTCATTATGCTTGGATCAGCTCTTTATCTTCAAAAGCCTCCCGAAGCTGGATGCCAAAAGGAATGCGTGAAAAAGAGGAGCAAGGGAAAAGTTCTCCAAAGGAGGACCTCTCGTATTTAACGGCCAATGAAGCGATCAAAACAAGAAGGTTCTATTTTTTATGGCTGATGCTTTTTATTAATGTCACCTGCGGCATTGCCATATTGTCCGTTGCCTCGCCAATGGCACAGGAAATTGCTGGACTCACAGCTGGAGCAGCAGCTGCCATGGTAGGAATTATGGGGTTCTTTAATGGAGCCGGCCGCTTAGCGTGGGCATCAATTTCGGATTATATTGGCCGGCCTAACGTGTATACAGCATTTTTTGCTATTCAGGTAGTATCATTTATTTTATTGCCCAACATTACGCAGGCTTTACTCTTCCAAATCATTGTTTTCCTGATTATGACTTGTTACGGAGGGGGCTTCGCTTCAATCCCGGCATATATTGGTGATATTTTTGGTACAAAGCAGCTCGGAGCGATTCACGGCTATATTCTTACAGCCTGGGCTGCAGCGGGGTTAGCAGGTCCCGTTCTCGTTTCCTGGCTCCGAGAAACAACCGACAGTTATGCGTTAACGATGTATATTTTCGGTGGAATGTTTGTCGTGGCACTCTTTGTCTCCCTATGGATACGCAGTGATATAAAGAGACTTAAAGAAGAGAAGCAGAGTGCAGCATAAAGGGAAATAGACCGAAAATCGGGATTCCAATCCAACGTTTAATAGAGGTAGCCCCTGGGAATCTTTTCTACAAAGCATAGGAAAGGTGGTTAATAGATATGTCAAAACCAGGACTAACAACTTTAAAACCAGGAGCAGTTTATTCTGCAAAAGAGCTGGACAGCTTTGTATCCACTACTGATGTGCTTTTGTTATCTACCAATGAAAACCATATTTTCTCTCACCCGGAGCGTGAGTACAAAGTAACTCATGAGTTTGAAGGTTTCTTTGAACATTACCAAAAAGATGGAGAAAAGCATTATCGTGAAAAAAAAGCATACGTTGTTGAAAAAGTATAAGGGAAACGGGAAGCACCCCGCTCTAAGAGCTGGGTGCTTTTTCTTGCGTGGGGGTGAACTTTCTTTTTCTTGAAAAAATAGATAAAAGAACGGATGAAAAAATAAAAAAGATTCCAGCCATTTGCCACACTGACAAATAATCGCTAAATATAGTGACCCCTACCAAAATGGCCACTATAGGCTCGACAGTTGATAAAATGGCTGCATGAGAAGCTTCTATATATTTCAAGCCTGCCGTGTAAAGGATATAAGCAAGGATGGTGGAGACTAACACACTTCCAACGGCATATACCCATACCACTGGTTCAGTAAATGGTTCAAGATTCTGCTCAATTCCACTCACAGGTAATAAAAAGAGACTGCCGCACAGCATGGAATAAGAGGTAATGGTAATCGAATTGTATTTTCTGCTCACAAACTTTCCAATAACACTATACAATGCACAAAAGAAGCCCGAGGCAAGACCAAACAGGAGCACCTGAGGAGTAATAGCCATTGATCCTCCTGGCAGTAATCCAGCAACTAAGGCACAGCCGAGCAAAGTAGAGAATATAGCCAAAATTTTGTTTGGCGTGAGAGCTTCTTTAAAGAATATTCTGGATAATAATGCTACAAAGACAGGACTCGTATACAGGAGAATGACAGCAACCGATAAGGAGGATTGTTCCATTACTGTGAAGTAGAACCAATTAAAGAAGGCAATACTCACAACACCGAGACCAATAAAATGAATAATGTCACGAACGTGTATTTTCAGAAAATACGGCTTAAGAGCGCCTATAAACATGAACATAATCACTGCAGAAAGAGTCATACGTATAGTTACTACTTGCACTGGGGTAAATCCATATGTGTATAACTGCTGAACAAACAGGCCTGTTACTCCCCAAAACGAAGCGCCTGCAAGAGTCATTCCATAAGCTGTAAGAGGACGCACGTCAATCACCTTCTTTTCTCCAATCTCTATGTCTATTATGGGTCAAGAAAGCACATTATTGTCTGAGCTCATTTTCTCACTATTATGGAAAAAATACCATAAAAATATTTATAAAGGGGGTGCCTGGCACCTTGACACTTTGTAATATACCTTTCCCTTTGGCTAGGGATCTCTTGGGATTTTTGTTACCTCACAGCAGCGGTGCCAGGCACCTATAGACATAAAAACAGGATGTTGAGAAGAGATTCTCAACATCCTGGATGAATATTTTTAAGGGATTTGAGGATAGCGCAGACGGAGCAGACGGTAAATATTCTGTACAATGACTTTACTCACCGCATAAACCGGGATGGCTAAAATAAGCCGACAAGTCCAGCAACATTTCCTGCCAGCAGAAGTAGCAGAATAATGGTTAATGGATGAATAGATAGCGCTCTGCCCATTACATTTGGGGATATCAGGTTGCTTTCAATCTGCTGAATAATAACAATCGCTATAATAACCCAGAGAGCGGTAATAGGTTCATCAAATAAAGCAACAATAACCGCAGGAATCGTTCCAATAAAAGGTCCCACAAAAGGAATGAGATTTGTAAACATAGCGACCAGAGCTAATATCAAAGAATATTCAAGGCCGATAATTAAGTAGGCAATGTATGACAAGATCCCTACACATACACTGACAATAGCCTGTCCCTGAATATAAGAGCTCAGCGTATGATCCATATCTTTCAGGATTTTTTTCCCTTCTTTGGATTCTTCCTCAGGAAGAAAACGGAGAATATTATTTGGGAGCTTATGGCCATCTTTTAATAGGAAGAAAAGAACAAAGGGGAGCACGACAAGGACAGTAATAATACTAAACAAAGTGCCTACAAATCCTAAAATGTTGCTTCCAATGTTCCCTAAATAATTGGTGAAGTTATCAGCGATGTTGGAAGGGTCCAAATCCTGTAAAGCTTCCTCGTTTTGAATCTGTTGTACATATTCATGCTCCATCAAATCATTTGCCCATTGCTGGACATTTTGGGCATAAGCAGGAACATTGTTTACCAGATTATTAATCTGGTTCTGCAAAATGGGTCCGACCCAAATAATTAACGCTGTGAATACCCCAGCAAAGGCTGCAAAAATAATAACAATAGACAGCGCTTTTGGTATCCACTTACTTAATAGCCTTACCAGCGGGCGTAATATATAATACAGTACGGTCCCGATGATAAGGACAGGGGCGAGGGCCCCAATCGCCTGGCCTATCGGCCGGAAAATAAAACCTACTTGTGTGCCTAAAAAGATGATAAGTAAGATAAGCACAGCGCTGTAGAGAAAATAAAACCACTTTGTCTTCGGCATAGTCGGTCTCCTAATATAATATTTTTTATTTTTTCCTTTTCCTTTCATTAAACTTTTTAAACTTGCATACAAGGAAAAGGCCCTTATAACTGGTGGACAATGTGCCGTGCCACACACTCTTTCCTTTTCATAGAGTATATAAAGTCTATGAGAAAGGATGAGAATATGTTTGGATATAAAATGATACAAATGGTACGTGCTCATGCCTATAAGCTGGACGCTCCTCTTCGTGAACATCTAATTCACACTTATAAACCGTTTAAGCGCACACCTTGTTTCCTTCATAGTACCTTAGAAAAAGTTTTAAATAAAACAAAACGAGTAGAAGTCATCATAGAATTCAAACAAGATTGTTATGATCAAGGATTTGAGGAGCTTTGTTCTCTTGTAAGCAGCAAAAGAAGATGCAAAAACAGACATCAATTTCCTAAAATATCCTGCTGCAGTGCAACTCTCACACCGGAAGCTATCGGCATGCTTGCTGACCAATGTTCACATGTGAAAAAAGTATATTTAAATAGAGAAGTGAAAGCTTTTCTTGACACGGCGGTTCCAGCTGCATATGCCGGCAGCGTTGCAAGAGACGATACAGGCTTGACAGGAAAAGGAGTGACGATTGCTATTATAGATACCGGTGTAGAGGAACATCAGGATTTGGAAGGGAGAATTATAGATTTTGCAGACTTTATTGATAACCGGCATACACCGTATGACGATAATGGTCACGGCACTCATGTAGCAGGCTGTGCAGCTGGCGATGGAAGGGCTTCAAACGGCCGGTACAAGGCTCCAGCTCCGGAATCTCGAATTATCGGTGTAAAGGTATTAAACAAAGGCGGGGCAGGATCGCTGGAAACGGTAACAAGAGGAATTCAGTGGTGTATAGATTATAATGAAAACAATAAGGATCAACCGATTCATATCATGAATCTATCTTTGGGAAGTGCTTCACCAAGGTATGATGATGAGAGTGAGGATCCTATGGTCAAGATGGTTCAAGCTGCTTGGAAGGAAGGCATTGTGGTTGTTGCCGCGGCAGGTAATGAAGGACCTAATTCCCAAACAATAGGAACTCCCGGGCTTAGTTCTGATATTATAACAGTAGGAGCACTTGATAATCGAAATACCGTAGATCATTCTGATGATGTGATTGCAAGCTTTTCAAGCAGAGGTCCGACTATATATGGAGAAACCAAACCGGACATCGTCGCCCCTGGGGTAAATATAACTTCTCTACGTGCCCCTAGTTCATTTATTGACAAATACCAAAAATTAAATAGAGTAGGGTCCCATTACTTTACAATGTCGGGAACGTCCATGGCTGCACCCATTTGTGCAGGGGTTATTGCCTTAATGCTAGAAAACGACCCTTCCTTAACGCCTTCTCAGGTTAAAAAGCAGTTGATGGAAGGTGCAAAGTTATGGACAGATAGAGATCCAAACATTTATGGTGCTGGGTATATAAATGCAAAGAATTCTATTGAGCGGACTTAAATCTTTTTGTGTAAAATATAAAGCCTGTTGTGTGAAAGGTATGACACAGCAGGCTTTCATGATGTTTTTTGCAGAGGTTGGAAAAATGTAATACTTAATAGACTACATTTTTTAGAGTCCATATAAATCTTTTATTTGCAACATTTGATGATAAATTCCTTTTTCCAAGGAATATGAGGGGCTAAATTGTAAATCATTCCTTGCTTTAGTGATATCCGCCCATGTATGCTCAGCATCTCCAGGCTGTTTTGGCAAATAGTTTATTTTTGCTTTTTTACAGGTGATTGTTTCAATTATTTTGATTAAATCGTGTACACTAATTTTCGTTCCGCCGCCTATATTATAAGCTTCACCTGAAATACCGTTATCCATAGCCTGAATATTGGCCTCCACAGCATCCCTAATGTAGGTGAAATCTCTTGTTTGCTCTCCTTGGCCGTAAATGGTGATTGGCTGACCTGCAAGGATATTCTTAATAAACTGGTGAATGGCCATGTCAGGGCGCTGTCTCGGACCGTAGACAGTAAAATATCGTAAGGAGATAACCGGTACACCGTAGTTTTGCTGATACAATTGGCACAGGTGTTCTGCTGAAAGCTTTGTTACTCCGTAAGGAGAGTAAGGAGCTGGTAATTTTTCTTCAGAGGTTGGTCCGTTCATTGTTCCATATACAGATGAAGATGAAGCATAAACCAATTTATTCATATTGCTGTTTTTAACTGCTTCCAACAATTTTTGTGTCGCGCGTATATTGTGCTCTACATAAGCATGGAAGTCTTCCCCCCAGCTTTTTCGCACTCCTGGCAATGCAGCCTGATGAAATACATACGGGTGGGTTTCAATGAGATCTTTGACGTCAATGCTGAGGAGATTACCTTGAATCCAATTAAACCTTTTATGATGAGAGGAAGGCTTCATGTTTTTTTGTTTAATGCGAATATCGTAGTTATCTGTGAAACAGTCAATCCCTGTAACTTCGTAGCCTTGTTTTAATAAAGAATCTACTAACGTAGAACCGATAAATCCGGCACATCCTGTGACAAGAACTTTTGTCATGACCCTCCCTCTTTCTTCTTCACGTTGTTGAGAGTACTTGGCAGTATTAAAGATGACTGGTCAGCAAAAATGCCACTTACCATGTTATTTGACTTACTGCATCCCTTAAAGATGGTGCTTTCACCAAATATACTGTCAGAAATCACAAATGGAATATTTTTAAAATGGCAATCGTTGAGGATGATGCTGTTTTTGATGCTGCATTTTTCTATATTAGTGTGCGAGCCGATAGATACATATGGACCTATGATAGAATCTTTAATTTTACAATTATCTCCTAACTTCACTGGCGGTATGATAATAGACCTGATGACGTTTTCATTAAATTCTTGATCATTATCATTTCCCCGGGTTTGAAGCATCCATTTATTAGCTTCAAGCCATCTTTCCATTGTACCTACATCAGAGGTAGGTTTATCAGTTTTCACATAATTAACTTGATAGTTTTGATTGATTAGCCATTGAATAGCGTCAGTAATTTCGTATTCCCCTCTTTCAGATGGCGAAATTGAATTGATAGCTTTAAAAATTAAAGGAGTAAAGATATACGCTCCAATCACTGCTAGGTTAGATTTTGGGTTGGCGGGTTTTTCTTCAATGTTGACAATCTTTCCGTCTCTAATTTCGGCAATCCCATAGTCACTAGGTTGTTTTACCTCTGTAACCAGTACTGTGCTTTGAACGTTTTTGTTAATAAAGTTTTTCTTTAAAGTCTCCAGGGATTCATAAATCAGGTTGTCTCCTAACAGCAAACAAAAAGAGTCTTCCCCAATAAAATCCTCAGCCTGTCTAATTGCATGCCCAACTCCTTTTGGGTGTTCTTGATAAATATAAGTGATAGTAATATTTTTTCGAACTTGCAGGGTAAGATATTTATTAAAGTTTTCCTGTTCGTGGGGACTGATAACGATGCCGATATCTTTTATGCCAATCTTATAGAGATGCTCTATTCCATACATGATGACTGATTGGTTAGCTACTGGTAATAGGGGTTTTGGTTTACTGTATGACAGGGGCCTTAATCTCGTCCCTTTACCGGCTGCTAGAATTAATCCTTTCATCCGTCCAAAACTCCTTTCTTCTTTTTTCTGGTAAGAAAATTTATGAATATCCAATCCCTTCATAATGAAACTGAAGGTTTTTCATTTTGTCTGCATCCAGCATATTTCTTCCATCAAAAATGTAAGCTTGATTCATGACAGAATGAATTTTCTTCCAGTCTAACTTTGTGTAATGAGGCCAATCTGTGCAAAGTAAAAGTGCATCTGCGTTTTTAACGGCCTCGTAGGGATTTATACATTGAGTGACTCCCTGATTCAGCCATGGGGAAGGGAGTTTTACAATCGGGTCATGAACATATATCTGAGCTTTTTCTTTGATTAATTTGTCCAAGAGGAGAAGAGACACAGATTCCCTGATATCGTCAGTGTGGGGCTTGAAAGATAGCCCTAGTACCGCTATTTTTTTTCCTTGTAAAGAGACAAGTTTCTTTTTTACTTTTTCGAGAAAGTATTGTCCTTGTTTTTGATTAACCTCCTCAACCATTTGAAGGATTTCCAGCGGGGCTCCATTCCCAAAGGCAGTGGTTATTAATTCTTTTACATCCTTTGGAAAACAAGAGCCGCCGTATCCGAGACCAGCCTGCAAAAAATGCGGTCCAATTCGTGTATCGAGTCCCATTCCTTTTGCTACATGGTTTACGTTGATTTGGAGAGTATCGCATAATTTAGCTATTTCATTAATAAAAGAAATTTTGGCAGCCAAAAATGAATTAGATGCGTACTTTATCATTTCAGCTTCTTGAGAGCTGGTCTGTAGGATCGGACAGGACCATGACTCGTAAAGTTTAGTTAAATCTGCTACTGCTTTCCGATCAGTACTGCCAATGACTATTCTGTCAGGATAAAGAGCATCCTCTAAAGCGTTTCCTTCTCGCAGGAATTCTGGATTCATAACAATAGAAATTTTAGAAGGGTGGTTTCCTTCTTCGATGATCCACTCTTTAACTTTTTGAGTGGTACCAATCGGTACAGTACTTTTGACAACGACAGTTTTTTCTTTATTCATATACTGTCCAATCATCTTGGCGGCAGTTTTAACGTAGGATACGTCTGCTTCCCCATTTTCAAAGGAGGGTGTACCCACGGTGATAAAGATAATGTCATTATTTTCAATGCCTGACTTAGGGTCCGTAGTAAAAGAAAGCTGTTTGTTTGATAGGTTCTTTACCAGCATTTCTTCTATATTTGGCTCATAAAAGTATAGTTGCCACTATTCAAGGAGTCTATTTTCCGTTGATCAATGTCAAATCCAGTTACTTTGTGACCGGCTTGGCACAATGCTATTGCGGTAGTTGTGCCTACATATCCCATTCCTATAAATAATACATCCACGAAAGTCCCACCTCTTTTTTCAGGGATTGCTATTATTTTATTGGTGAAGCCGCTAGGAGAAACGGCGGATACCGCTTGGTTAAAAAAATTACTAAAGTGCTTCCCTGATCATAGGCAAGTAGCTTTCTTTTCCAACCTCCTAGTCGGGTGATACTCCTATTTTTCTTAAATCTCGTAGAAGTCTAAGCTTTCTCTTTCTGGCTGAATAGCATGGAAAAGAAGACTAAAATATGACTTCTTGCAGGAAAGGAGACGACAGGATTGGGAAAAGTAATTCATTTAAATCTAAGAGTTGATCCAACTCAATATATCCCTCAAATTAGGAATGTGCCGCGCTATGACTATATTCATTTAGTCAGGCAGCCCAAATATATGGTTGATCTATCTTTATTAAATGATAAAGTTCACTACCTTAATGAAATATTATCCCCCCAGACATTTGTGAAGGAGCAGGGGGTTTCTCTTCTGCATGCCCACCATGGCCAGCTCGGCTTGTTATTAATTCCATTTAAAAAGGAAACAAATCTTCCGTTGGTGACAAGCATTCGAGGGGTTGATGCAACATTAGCGGAGAATAGGGTCGGTTATTATGAAAACATGAAAATGCTTTTTGAAGAGGGGGAACAGTTTTTTCCGGTCTGTAACTATCTGGCAGAAAGAATCAGGCATGGGGATGCCCATCTGAAAAAATAAGAGTCCTCTATGGGGGTGTAGACCTAAGCCAATACACTTATCGCCCGCCAAACAATAGTGATTCTTTAAATATAATCTCAGCTGGAAGGCTTGTAGAAAAAAAGGGTCACCACATTGTCATGCAGGCTTTTGACAAAATTAGAAAAGACTATCCTCACGCTTCCTTAACAGTCATAGGAAGCGGTAGAGAGGAGGAATATATTAAGTCTTTAGCCTCCCAGCTTAATCTTGGGGACTCGTTTAAACTTATTCAGCATGTATCCAAAGACAAAGTAAGAGAATATATGAGTAACGCTGATTTATTTTGCGCAGCCAGCTTAGAATCCTCTGACGGAAACGTGGAAGGCATTCCTAATACGATCAAGGAAGCCATGGCGATTGGATTACCTGTAATATCTACTACTCACGCGGGCATTCCTGAGATCATTACTCATGAACAGGACGGAATACTAGTACCGGAAAATAATGTCGAAGAGCTGGAGCAAGCTCTTCGGGATATGATCGAAAATAGAGAAAATTGGGAGACGTATACTTCTGCAGCCAGAAAAGTAGTGGAGGAAAGGTTTGACCAGGAAGCACAGCTTCTCGAGCAGGCAAAGTATTACGATGAGTTGTTGAAAGGGAAATAAGTAAAAGACTTGATGACTGTTTTTCATAATCATGACGTGGACAGAGAGAAGAAATATAATCTTTGGAAGGAGAATGGTTCTTAAAGGAGGAGGATAAGATGGAAGACTTCACTTCTATTACGGTGAGTAAAGGAGAAAAAATGCTGGAAATTCACAACCCTACCAGCTTTCCATTAATCGGAATGGGTTCCCAGGGGGCAGTGTTTAAGCTGTCAGAGGAAAAATGCGTTAAGATTTACGAGGACCCCGTACAGGCAGAAATGGAAAGTGAAGCGTTAAAAGCAGGCCAGCATTTGCCGTTTATGCCTAAACTTTATGAGACGGGGCAAAATTATGTTGTCATGGAGTATTTTAATGCCCTAATCTAAAAGAGTATTTGAAGAACTGTATGTTTATGCCGGAAAATATAGCAAGAAAATTATTGGATATACTTGATGGGTTAAAAAGCGCCGGGTTTACTATGATAGATGCACCACTTCGCCATATTTTTGTTATGGAAAACGAAGAGTTGAAAGTAGTGGACCATGTGAACGGCTTTAAAAGAAATCATCCTGTGCCGCTGAAGCTTTTACGAGATTTAAAAATTATTCTGTTGAGAGAGTCCTTCTTAATGCATGTACAAAAACTCGACCCAGTGACATATACCGAATGGGATGATTTTTTCAACAAAAACCAGATGGATTTCAGAGATATAGTTGTTGGGTCAAAAGGACCAGACGGCGGGGTGAAAGTGGACAGCGCTATTTCACTTCCCCTTATCGGAAAAGGTCACCAAGGAGCTGTTTATCGAATTGCGGAAGATAAATGCGTGAAAATTTACGGGAAATTAAATCACGCAAAAGAAGAACAGAATGTATTATTATCAAGCCAAAACCTTCCTTTTATTCCTAAAGTGTTTGAGACTCAGCCAAATTATACAGTCATGGAATACTTGTTAGGACCTGATTTAAACAGCTTTCTAAAAAAACAACGATTCCTTTCTATAGAGATTTCAAAAAAACTCCTTGATATGCTGGTAACGATGAAAAATAATGGGTTTACACAAATCGATGCGCCTCTTCGCCATATAATCATCACAAAAGACGGGTTCAAGCTCATTGACCACGTTTATTCCTTTCAACGAGAACAAAGTAAGCCTCTGGAGCTGTTTGAAAACCTTAGTGAAAGGAAGTTTCTACGTGACTTTATCGAGCATGTAAAAGAGCTGGATCCAAAATTGTACTCGGAATGGGAGGGACCAGAGCTTGAATTTTCCTGGCGCAGGAAAAAGAGGAGCAGCCTGAAACCTTAACACAAGATCAAAGCAGCATTCTTTCCAATAGGAAAACAGCTGGTAAGGTTTCGGAAGGATCTTCTCATGAACGATTTGAAAATAAATCAACACGTAACACAATGTCCGATGAAAAAGACAACTCAAAGAAGAAGGCTAAGAATAAAACTAAACAATCCTTGAACAAAACTGAAGAAAAGAAGTTGGATGATGCGGCAAACACAACATCTGAATCCGCAGAAACAGATAAAAAGAGAAGAAGAAGAAACAATGTCAGACAATTGCTGAAGGCAGCTATGGTAATGAATGATATTATGAATAACAACAATAACAATAATAGCAAGTAAAGCATACCAAGGGAGAAATAACCCCTGCCGGAACGTGGCGGGGGGTTTTTATTGTTTAGTTAGAGGGGCCAAATGCTTTTTTAGGGAGTGCTATATGAATACCTTTATTTTCATTTACAACTTGAGTGACTGAAAAATCTGCTGCCACACTTAAAAAGGAATAGGCATCTTCTTCTGTCATTCCATGAAAATCATGGAGGAAACGTATCGCTTCTAATGATCCGATGCGTGCAGCCTCATCTAAATCCTCATGGAATGCATGAATAATCCATGAATCAGAGGTTTCAAGAAGTGGAAGGGAAAAGGAGAAATCCTTGCGGACCGTTACGCGAAGTAAACAATTCAAGGATCCTTCTACGGCAGTCCCGCTCAGCTCGCAGTCTCCTTGTGTTAAGTGGGCATCACCTAAGGAAAGAAGAGCTCCTTCATTAAATACTGGGTAATACATGGTGGTGCCTGCACCTATTCTCCAATTATCTATATTTCCTCCATGAAGATATGGTGGAATGGTGTTGACCGGCCCTTCTTCCGCAGGTGCCACTCCCATCGTCCCTATATGAAGACGAGCAGGAATCTGCACGTTGCTAAGTGCGGGAACTCTATTGACTTCGTCAGGGAGGAGTATTCGGCCGTTTATATCATAGGTGCTGGATAGTCGTAGGCAAATTTTGCTGTTAACCATTGTCCTTTAGGGTCAATTTCATAGATGGTCACTCTTTCTTTTTTATCAAACTCATCATATAAAAATCCCCAGGGAGCTGTTACATTCGAGCCGTAGGGTATTCTTGGAGCCAGATCCAGAATCTCAACTTCAAGCATATCTCCAGGCTCAGCATCTTTTACATAAATCGGACCTGTTAAAAGATGCGGACCAGGAGAACGTTTTTCTTCAGGAATTGAATGGTATATTTCTTCTGTACCTTCATCCATCATTAAATCAGGAGCATCACCAGCATGGTGTGTTACGGTTTCCACATAGACAAGGTCGCCGGAATCGACTGTCAGTGCAGGAGAAAGAGACTTATCGAAATAGCCCCAATGGACTGTAGTGGATGAGGCTTTAAGAGTATGGTAATTTGCGTCGGTAAGTGACGATAAAAGTGAAGCACGATTGTGAGGAAATCTCATAAATGCCCTCCTGTTCAAAAAGGTAAAATAGGTAGAACCAAATTATAGGTCTCTTGCTTTTTTACCCTCTGTTCTTAGCGGGATAAACCAGGGAAATAGAAAATACTCAGGACAATGGGAGGGGGTTTAATCTGTTATTTCTCAGGATATAGGGTATGAAGAAGCAAGTAAATGAAAGGAGGCTGAGACCTATGCTTGGGATATGAATGATTACCCTTCATCCTGGAAAAATTTTGAGAAATCAGTGCGCAAAAAGGCAATTGAAATAGGGAATGCCATGCTTGATGAAGGATACAGTGAAGGAAGAGCCATCCCAATTGCAACAGAAAAGGCAAAGGAATGGCATGAAAATGCATCATCAGAGGAAGTCGAGGACTTCCTGGAAGAGGGTAATACTCAGAAACGGTCTGAAGAAGGAAAAAAATACGAGGATCGCCCTGAGTTAATGGAAAGAGCAGAATTGGTCACGCCTCATGACAATGGCTGGGCTGTTCAGGCAAAAGGAGCAAAAAAACCAAGCGAAGTTTTCAGCGATAAAACAGAGGCCGTTAAGCGGGCAAAAGAAATAGCAGAAAATAAAGGAACAGAAGCTGTCATAAAAAAAGAAGATGGCTCTATCGAAGACAGGTTCTCCTATGGCAGAAATGAATAGCATTGCCTTCCTGGAGTATATTCAGGAAGGTTTTTTTAGTAGAAAAACAGCCTTTAATTTACAAAAAAGTTTACCAACCTTTAAAAATTTTTAGAAAATTGCTAATGTATGTTTTAAAATTTTCAAGCGAGGGAATGTCTTCCAGGTAATAGATTATATCCTTGAAAGGGGGCAAAAGCGAAGGGATCATTACAACAATTTTCTTAAACGGATGGGAGAGATTGTTTTGGCTAAAAAGTTTCTAGTAACTGGTACCTCACTCACTTTGGCAGCAGTACTCACTTTCGCCCCTTCAGCAGCAGGAGCGTCGTCCGCGTCGGATGTACTTAAGCAATCAGGAGAAGCAATGAAGGACATAAACAGTTTTTCGACCACAATTGATATTCATCAAACGATGAATGACCCTCTAGGGGAACAGACAGAAATTTCTTCTTATATTGAACAGGATATTATGATAGAACCATTTGCTTTATGGCAGAAAGAAACAACCTTGATAGAAGAACTTGGAGAAGAAATAACGCTGGAGTCCTACTGGACCGAAGAGGGAATGTATCAGGAAGAGCCTGATGGAAGCTGGGTCAGACTCCCGGCTGATGATTTTGGAGATTTACAAGATCTCCACCAAAGTCCTGACCAGCAACTGGCAGAGGTTGAAGCCTTAGGGGAAGAAATGGTTCTCCACGAAGAGAATGATCATTATCTTCTCACATACGAAGGAGACGGAGAAGAACTGTGGGACATTGCTCAGCAAACAATGAACGGGAACGGTCAAATGGGCAGTGAAGAAGAGATGGAACTGCTTGATGAAATGATGGATGAGATGATGGAAGAAGTCTCCTTTAATGACTTTAGCTTTGACTTAAAAATCGACAAAGACACGTATTATCTTACAGAAATGTCTATGGATGTGGATATGGATATGGCACTGGGGCTTGAAGAAGGAACAGAAGATGTGATAAACATCCAGATGTCCATGGTGATGAGTCTTCATAACTTTAATGGAGTCGATGCTGTGGTCGTCCCTGATGAGGTAAAAGAAAGTGCTGTAGAATTTGACGAACTACTTGATGAGCAGCTTGAAGAGCACGGTGAAGAAGAAGGAGGAGCTCTTCCTGATACGGCCACTACCAATCCTTTTTTCCTGTTTACGGGTATTGCTTTAAGTGCAGTGGCAGGATTGATCTTGTTGGCACGCCGCACCCGGGAAGTAAAGGTGTAGGTAGAATAATAAAAGAGGCTGGAACAAAACACGGCTAAATAGAAGGGCCTTCACCGTCGGTGAGGGCCTTACTTATATTATCATTCTGGTGGTTGATTGTTAAAAATACACTCGCTTGTGTCTAAACACAAAATGGATGCCTTTTAATAATGAATCAACTTGTTCATCCGATGGAGCCTCTAACCTTCAAGAAAATAACGTTGCATTTGCCGTCAACGATCTCGTATAAGCCATACCGGATCTTTACATTGTTTTAAGAAGAGATGAAAAAGGAATACTGATTCAAGATATGAAAGGAGGAAGCTGCTCATGAAAGCGTTAGCTGTACAAGAAGGCGGTAATATTGACAACTTACAAATTGTGGATTTAGACAAGCCGGTTCCAGGTCCAAAGCAAATAAGAATTAAAGTTCACTTTTCTGGTTTAAACCCGGTTGATTATAAACTTATTGAAAACCCACTGCCTGAATGGGAGTTTCCCCATATCTCTGGACTGGATATAGCAGGGGAAATTGATGAAGTTGGTTCTGAGGTAAGTGGATGGCGTCCTGGAGATAAAGTCTTTTACCATGCAGTATGGTTCACCAGGGCGGGTTTGCTGAATATACAATTGCAGACCCTGGGGTGCTGGCACCTTTGCCTGACGGATGGTCCTGGCAAGAAGCAGCAGCTCTTCCTACAGCCGCTTTAACCGCATATCAGTCTTTGTTCCGAAAAGTACCGATCCAAAAGGGGCAGACCATTCTGATTCAAGCTGGAGCCGGCGGTGTGGGAGGATTCGCAATACAGTTTGCCAAGATGGCCGGGCTTAACATTATCACACTTGCTCCCCAAGAAATGTTGATCATGTTAGGAAGCTTGGAGCAGATAAAGTAATTGATTATAACCGGGAAAATGTAATAAAAGAAGTGCACAAATATACTAACGGCAGGGGAGCCGATATCATTATGGATATGGTAGGTGAAAAGACAGCTACGGATGCCCTTGATATGCTTGCTTTTAACGGGCATTTGGTTTCCATTGTGGACTTTCCCGATCTCACTCAGTACCAGCCAAAATCAATAGCTCCTTCCATTCACGAAGTAGCCCTGGGCTTTGTCTACAGGACAGACGATGAGTACCAAAAAGCTGACCTTGGAAAGATGGCAAGGGAAATAGGAAAGCTAGCTGAAGAAAACAAAATTGATCCTTTACTTGAAGAAGAAATACTGCTTGAAGACGTACCTGAAACTTTACACAAAATAAAAAAAGGGCATGTAAGGGGAAAGATTGTTGCCAGAATCTCTTAAGAAAAACACTAGAAGAGATAACAAGAAGTAAGTGGGGCTATTTAAAATGCTCTTTGAAAAAGGCTGCCAGCAAATGGCAGCCTTATTTTATTCAAGATTCTTGCATTCTTCATAAACTCGCTCGTAGTCCTCAGTTTTGTCCGCAACAAATTGTTCATTCTTATAAACAAGCTCTCTATTTTTGTTAATTAAAAAGCAGGAGCGTTTCGCAATTTCGTCTTTTTCATCGTATACGTTGTATTTCCTGGCAGTTTCTTTATGCCAGTCGGATAACAAAGGGTATGGCAAGGTTCCAAGGTAGTTTCAAAAACATTTTGGGCAAATATATGATCTACGCTAATTCCAAGAACTACAGTATCATTGTCTTCAAACAAATCATATTCCTCTTTCCAAGAGGTTAGTTCTTTTATTCAGCCAGGCGTAAAAGCTAATGGGAAAAAGACTAATAATATATTCTTCTTGCCTTCAAAGTCAGACAGAGCAATATCCTCCCGGTCTGTAGAAGGCAAGGAAAAATCCGGCGCTTTATCTCCGATAGAAAGACCATTATTTCAACTCCTTTCAATAATCTTCTATTTTTGTTCCCATTTACGTGGGATACTAACCGTCTTCTGAGTGATTTACTCCTATTTAAAGAGTGAAAATGAAAAAAAGCACCCGTTTTCCGGTGCTTTCTATGCTTAGATCGAAGGAGTGAATCCTTCTTGATCAAGATATTCAACAGCTTCTCCGTATGTCGTGAATGTACCGTCAAGCTGCACTCCGGCATATACATTCCAAAGCTCTCCTTCAGTTACGAGCATGAGAACCTGTCCTTCATCATTGATCCATTTTTCAGCTATTTCTTCTTCTTCCTGTTCATCAGGTTCAGTAAGAGAGGCAATAGATTTCCTGATCACTGAAGAAAGTTCTTCGGAGGAAAATTCCCGGATATTGACCATGCCTTTTGAATCTGCTGGGTACTCAGCAAGCTCTCCAGCGTAAACGAACCCGTTCCCATTTGGGTGCAAATGATATACGACGTTTTTTTTGTCTGTCATGCTCTCTTCAAACTGATAATTTACTCGTCCCAAAGAAACATCGTGTCTTGTTAACTCGGGGAAATTTTTTTCAATTAATTGTATTTTCTCTTCGAATGTTAACATATGGACTCCTTTTTTGTTCTTAACATTGTGTTTTTAATTGTAAGCCAGAGCCTGGCAGCACTTTTTACGTTTGATCATTTAGAAAAAAGATTTTTCCTGGAGGAAGAATGGCCTGGTATTGTTTCTCTTCTATAGTATTAACCATTTGTTCTGAGATAACAACCTCGAGCATGATGCTTCCTATTTCAATAACTGCCTGTGTCTGGTAGATCCCTGGGACGGTATGTTTTATAGAGAAGTCAAATTGATTTATTGCTATTGGCGAACTTCTTGGTGTAAACAATATATCTTCCCCCCGAATGCCAATATGAGAAAAAGACGAGGCGGGTGGTTTCTCACTTGTCTTCAGTGAAACCCCTCCAACGGTTACTCCCTGGGAATTTTGATCATAACTTTGGACAGGAAAAATATTTTTGCAGCCAATAATGCGTGCGGCAGAAGTCGTTTTTGGCTTACGGAGCACGTCATCCTTTTCCCCTGCCTGGATCACTTTTCCCTGGTGGTAAATAAGGACTTTATCTGATAGTCGGTAAGCCTCCTCTATATTATGGGTGACAAGCAAGACAGTTCCAGAAAAATTTTCTTTTATCATGTGAAGAAGTTCTTGCTCAAGGGAATGCTTTACGTGGTGATCGAGGGCAGAAAAAGGTTCGTCCAATAACAGAATATCAGGTTCCGTTATCAGCGTTCTCCCTAGTGCTACTCTCTGTTTTTGCCCTCCGGATAATTGAGAGGGGTAATGATTTTCATAGCCTGCAAGCTCAAGCTTCTTAATCATGTTCATAGCTTTTACTCTACGCGTTTTTTTATCTTCCCTCTTTAATCCGTACTGAATGTTTTGTTCTATCGTTAGATGGGGAAATAAAGCATAATCTTGAAAGACGTAGCCAATGTTTCTTTTATTTGGTTTCACATTGATGTTGTTTTTTGATTGAAAAACAGTTCGCTTATTTAAAATAATCTCTCCGCTGTCAGGTTTTTGCAGGCCCGCGATACATTGCAGTGTGAGGCTTTTGCCGCAGCCTGAAGGGCCAATAATTGCTGTGATCTGATCACCAGTTTCAAAGGCAGCTTCTAATGTAAAGTTTTTGAGCTCTTTTGTGATCGATACTTTTAACATATATGTTACCTGCTTCCTATCGACATTCTTTTTCCTAAGCGGTTAATAATATAAAGAACAGCCACAGAGACAACAGTCATAATAAGAACAAGAAAGTTGGCAAGTTCTCTGTCTCCTGCCAGAAGTGCATCGTAAATGGCAATAGGCATGGTCATTGTTTCATTTGGTATGCTTCCTGCAACCATTAAAGTTGCACCAAAGTCACCAAGAGCTCTGGCGAATGAAAGAGTTATTCCTGATACAACTCCTCTCCAGGACAAAGGAGGATGATTGTGAAAAAAATGTTAAGGTCAGACCTGCCAAGTACTTTTGCTGCACTGGTAATGGAAGAATCAATGCTTAAGAAGGCATCCCGTGCAGATTTGATAAAAAAAGGGATGGAAACAATCAAAGCAGCGATTACTGCGCCTGTTGGAGTGAAAACCAGGGTAATGTTAAACTGATCTTCCAGATAGCTTCCAAATGGACTCTGACGTCCAAGAAGGACTAATAAATAATAACCTAACACAGTCGGTGGCAGGACAACAGGAAGAGTGATGAGTGTATCAATGAAATCAGCAGTCTTCCCTTGGGAACGGTGCAGGTAATAGGCGACGGGAAGTCCGATGAGAAACGCCAAAAGAGTGGCTGTTAAAGCCACTCGAAGGGAAAGAAACAAAGGAAACAAATTCAACTCTTCCATCTATTGATTCTCCTCAGGTACGACAAAACCATAGTTCTCCATGATAGGTTTTCCTGTGGGCCCTTTAATAAATTCCAGAAAGTTCCGTGCTTCTGATTCTGCATTTGTTCCATCAATCACAGCAATCGCCTGTTCCAAAGGATTGTGAAGACTTTCATCTATTAAGTGAAACTCGTAATCTTCTTCTGGGGCCAGAGAAAGGGCAACGATTCCTGCTTCAGCATTTCCTGACTCAACAAATGATAAAGCATCTGAAATGTTCCTTCCATATACCAGCTTGCCTTCCATTTCATTCCACATTCCAGCTGACTCCAGAGCTTCTTTAGCTGCAAGCCGTACGGGGCATGTTCAGGATTAGCGATGGAAAGGCGTTTAATTTCATCGGAGTCTAATTGATTAATTTCATCGGAGTCTAATTGATTAATTTCTTCTGCTGTGAAAGAACTGTCTTCGTGATAGACGATACCGATACGCCCAATGGCGTATAATTCTTTCGTTCCATCTACGAGCATATCCTGATCATCAAGACGATCGATAAACTCAATGTTAGCGGCAGCAAATACATCAAATGGAGCCCCGTTTTCAATTTGGTCAGCCAGCTGCCCGGTCGAGCCAAAGGAAAAGGTGACAGGTGTACCTGTTTCTTTCTCAAACGCCACCCCTATTTCTGAAAAAGCTCTGTGCAAATCAGAAGCAGCTGCTACGGTTAATTCATTGCTGGTTTCATCCTGTGTTTCATCAGGGCTGCATCCTGCAGCAATGGTAAGCAGGAGGCTGGTTGCCACACCAATATAAATAAATTTCATACTTTTCTCCTTCATTATGACGGTAGAATAATAGTGTCCTACATGTTATTATATTATTTCCTAAGGGAAGTGAACAAGCTCTTTTCCAACAGGGAGCTGAGGAATTCCTTTTCTGTCATTATTATAGTAAAATAGATTCTAAAGATGTCAAATGGCCCCGTAGCTCAGAGGATAGAGCGTCGGTTTCCTAAACCGTGCGTCGCAGGTTCGATTCCTGCCGGGGCCGCCAACAAAGGCAGACTTCGGATCCACCCGATTCTCCTTAACGATAAACCAAAGTGTACAGTTCACTAGTAACCGAATAAAACAAACCAAGAAGGGTTTCTTTACGTAGTAAAAGGACGCTTCTTTTTTCTGTTGGCAACTAAACAGAAAGGATTGTGATTCTAGTTAAATATCTAGCAAGTAATAAAGCGGAAAACCTTAATCAGAGGCAAAGACCTTTTTTATAAAAATGATGATAGCTTAAAGCATGTCTAATGTTTCCTACATAGTATATCTAGTGAAAGAGGGCCCCTTTCTACGCTTTAGAGAAAGGAGGAATCTAACATGGTTAATGTAGTTACCATCGTATTAGTATTACTTCTATTGCTTGCACTGCTAGTAGCAGTCCTGCTAGGAACAGAGAACCAGCAGCAAATTATTATAGATGCAATCGTTGCTCTGTTAAGTAATAACAATAATGGATAGTGACTGATAAGCTCAAGGAAATAACCTCTTTTATGCTCACCCATAGAGAAACAGTGTCTATGGGTTTTTTTATTTCCGGTATATTTTTCTCAGATCCTATGATAGTGACCTATTACCTGAAAGAGGCAGTTACATATAATAGGTAGCGACATGTTTAGTGAAATACGAAAGGAGTGTAGGCAGCAAATGGATGAAAAGGAACTTCTTAAAAAAGCGGAGAATCTTGTAAAAGATAAGGAAAACCTTGATATGAACGAGCTTCTCGGGCTTTCCTACTCATTGTTTAATGAACTGAATAACTCGAGTGGCAGTGAAAATAAAGAAAGTGATCAAGTTGGCAGTGAAAATAAAGAAAGTAAACAAAAGAAAAGGGGGAAAAAAGAAAAAGAAGAAATCAGGGGGAAAAACAAAAAATCAAAAAAGGAAGAGACTATTGGAAACCAAACTAATGCTCTCGAGCTGGCACAACCAAGAAAAGAAAGCAGTGTCACCCCCACAAAAGCAGCAAATGCAAGCAGTGGGGAACGTGCCAGAAGAGACCGGGCTCTCAAATTATTAACGATTGCAAGCCTTTTTAACGGAGGAAATCAATCTCTATCCAAGCTGTCCTCCGGGATGAATATGAATTTGATGGATACAATCAGTAAGACAGGTGTAAATGTAAGCAATTTAAATGTAAGCAATTTATCACCAGAGCAAATCAAAACCTTTCTAAATGGAGCCGCAACATTTTTAAGTAACAATGTACAGAGCCAAGCTAAAAACAACAATAATGAATAGCGAAAAAGGCAGCAGAAGGAGACTGCTGCCTTTTTTCTTACTTCTTCACTTTTACTAATTGATACCCTTCTTTTTCACGGATGTATTCCATGCCTTTTTTGTAAGAGCTGAAGGTCTTCACATCTGTATGAATACTGTGATTGGCAAAGTCTTTGGCTACATCGACTGGAAATCCTGCAAAGATGGGAGTTGCTCCAATAAGCCGGAGAGCTGAAGCAATATGGGAAAAATAAAATGCAACTTTTTCGTCTATGTTTTTACTTACACCTGTAAAGTCAAATATAATAAACTGACTCCGATGTTTTACACAGTTTAAAAGAATCTTCTCTCTCATCGTTTCAAACCTGTGCTCGCATAAAGTACCGGTTATAGGAACAAGGAGTGTCGACTCAACCTCGGTGTTAATAATAGGAGTTGACAGCTCTTCTATCAGTTCCTGGCCTGCCTTCACTTCCCGTTCATACTCGGTCACATCTTTCCATGTGAGGAGAAAGCCTTTGACTTCTCCATTACGTCCTTTCAAGTGGTCTACCACGATACTTGCTTCAAAACGATTAAATAATGAGATATTAGCTTTGTGGGGAAACTCTCCCTTTTCTAAAATGTCTCTTTGTTTCTCGCCATGAAAAGTGGAAATATTTATTCCTATAAATTGTTCCGGGTCATTTATATTAACAAATGGACCGATATCTTTCATTAATTCTTTGGCAGCTTCATTCATCCAGATAAGTTTATAGGAAGTGTCAGCGATTAAAATGTTTTCACCGACAGTATTCAATACTTGATATATATCTAAATCCTCAAAAAGGGAAGGTGATTTGCCCATATTTTCTTGTCCACTCCTCATAGTTCTGTTTCATTTATGATAAAAACAATATTTTATTTTACTCATTATAGCAAGAATCCACACAGTTATCTCTTATATAATAACAGAAGAATAATAGATTACATTCTAGCTCAGAAAAAAATCTGCAGCTGTATCCTGCACAGAAAAAAACCCTTTAGGCTTTCACCTTAAGGGTTTTTCCTTCCTATTCAAGGTTAACACGTGATAAAGGTTCAGAAGCCGGCCCTTCAATGACCTCCCCAGAAACAGAAAATCTTGAACCGTGACAGGGACAATCCCAGCTTCTTTCACCATTATTCCATTCAAGCTCGCATTTCATATGTGTACATGTCGTATCAACTAATAGGAGTTCTCCTTTTTCGTTTCTGTACGCTCCTGTACGTTTTCCCTTTATATTAACGACGGCGCCTTCATCTTTTTGAAGTTCATCAAGTTCAATGCTTCCTCTTTCGAGATGAGATTTCACAAATTGGGAAGCTACATCAACGTTTTCTTTAATAAAACTTTTTCCGTCTTTCAGCTCTAAATGAGAACGAGTAGGGGCAAACAAGTCAGCAAAACGATTTGGTTTATCTGTAATCAGGTCTGTTAATAACAAGCCGGCAGCCATACTGTTGGTCATTCCCCATTTCTTAAAGCCGGTTGCGACAAATATATTGGCTTTTCCGGAAACAGCCTGACCGATATAAGGTACTTCATCAAGGGTAATTAAATCCTGAGCTGACCAGCGGTAGGGTACAGACTGTACTCCGAAATGCCTGTCAGCAAATGCTTTAATGTTATTAAAGTGCCGCAAAGTATCTTCGCTTTTCCCGGTTTTATGGTTTTCCCCTCCAAATATAGCGAGCTTTTCTCCACCAATCTCAGTGTGCCTTAAGGAAAAACCTGGTTCATCTACACCTAAATACATTCCTTCAGGGACTTCTTTTTCTGTCTTGACTGCCATAGCGTAAGATCTTTCCGGATGAAGCCTTGAGAAATAAAAACCCGTCGTGTCGTCAAAAGGGAAATGAGAAGCCATCACTGCTTTGTCACAAGTAACGCTATAATTGTTTCTGGTTTCTACTTTTATAGAATCATCATTTCCTTTGAGGTTGACAGCCGTCGTATTTTCGAAAATGAGTCCTCCGTTTTTAATGATTTCATCAATGAGTGTCTGTAAAAATTTCACTGGGTGAAAGTGGGCTTGATCAGGCATTTTTAGTGCAGCCTTCGTATCAAATGGAAGAGGGGAATCATATACAAGCTCCCCTGGAATATCCAACTGCTCGTAAGCTTTTTTCTCTATTTCAAGCTGCCGTTTTCCATATTCAGTGCCTGCGTGAAGATAAGCGTCTTGATTCTTATAATCACAATTGATCTCATGTTCAGAAATCAGGGACTTTATTGTGTTCATGGCCTCAACCTGAGCTTCGTAATAAAGCCTTGCTGTATCCTCTCCTTCATTTTTAATTAATTTATCATACATTACGCTATGTTGAGCGGTTACCTTGGCTGTAGTGTGTCCAGTCGTTCCGTTTAAGAGGACATCTCCTTCCAGTAAGGCAACCTTCACACCTTCTTTCGTTAAAAAGTATGTCGTTAGAATGCCAGCCATTCCCCCGCCAATTACCGCAGCCTCTACTTGAATATCCTCTTGTAACGAAGGAAATTCCCTTGTTGCCTCGTGCTCTCTCCAATAAGAGGAAGAGTAATTTGGTATGTTGTTTTCTTGTTCTGGTTTCATTTAAAATTCCTCCTTTCAGCTAATGCTCTATACCCTTGCTACTATTTGTTAATTCATATCTTCTGCTGTTTACTTGAAAATAAACATAAAAAGTAACCAAATTGAAGGAAACACAACATTGCAATATCATGGAAAAGGAAGAAGTGTTAGTTTTGCTTCTTTTTTGTTGGAAGTCATAATAGTGGACAAGATTGATCTTGTAAAAGGAGGGGACAAGCAATGAGAAAGATAAAAACAGCTGTTATTTTGTTGTCTTTTTTGGCCGCTTATTTTACCTTTCCTAAGGCAGCTGCAGCTGCTGTAAATATGCAGAAAGAGAAAGGATGTTACAAGTAAATGGATAGATCCTCCGTAAAGTACTTAACACCGAGGGAGAAAGCAACCATTCAAGATCTGAACAAAAAACTTCAAAATGCTTCTTCAGCAGAAGAAAAAGAAGAATTTGAATTTCTTATTGCAGCAATCATGAAAGCTGGCCTCGATCGAATGAACGAAGATAAGTAAAGAGTCTAGTCTTTATTTCGAATTCTTGAAGTATGTTACATTTTCCTAACAAAATGTCTCTATGGCGCCTCCTGTTGAATTTTCTTGCTAAGCTTAATAGTAGATAGGAGGAAGGATATATGAGCTCATATTTAATTGATCCTGTCCATAAAGAAGTTCATCATACTTCTTTTATAGGTGATCAATGTAAAATTCTCCAAATATCGTTAGAAAAAAGAGTAAAGGAATACTCCAGTGAAGTCGTTGATTCACTTTGCGAAAATAATGGATTCAAAAGATGCACCTGCTGTAAAGGACTCAAAATCAAACAACCAGTATCCTTTGCCAGTGTAAAAGGAGAAATACCTTCTTAAGGAAGGCATAAATGAAAAAAGACAGCTGTTCATAAGGGTTTGCAGCCGCCATAAGAGTGTGAGTCCGGGGTTTGATCGGATTCATGCTCTTTAATTTTGCCTTATCTTCTGCAACTAGGTTGTTAAAAAAGACTCATTTTTTCTTTTATAAAAGGAATTAACGTTTTTTCCTGTAAATGTATTATGTATGGAAAGATGTACCTACATTTATGAATGGGGGGAGATTGTTATTAAAAAAGAAGTCCGATTAATACCTTATCGTGTTGAAAAGGTAATGGAAAAAGCAGATGAGAAGATACCTAAAGGGATAGAAATGATCCAGGCACCAAAGCTGTGGGAAAAAGGATACAAGGGAAAAGGGTGCGTGATAGCCGTGCTCGACACCGGCTGCCAGCCGGACCATCCCGACCTTAAAGGAAGGATCGTTGGCGGAAAAAATTTCACAGAGGATTATGGAGGAAACCCGGATAATTTCTCAGATAATCAAGCACATGGAACTCATGTAGCGGGAACAATTGCAGCCTCCTTAGATAACAAGGGGGTGGTGGGTGCTGCACCTGAAGTGTCGCTATTGGTTCTTAAAGTATTGTCCGGCGAAGGATACGGTTCTTATCAAAGTATTATTGACGCCATTCATTATGCTATCGACTGGAGAGGGGAAAATGGTGAAAGAGTAAGAGTCATTTCTATGTCCTTAGGAGGTCCAGATGACATTCCAAGCATGCATGAAGCTATTAAAAGAGCTATAGAGCATAATATTCTTGTCGTATCAGCAGCGGGAAATGAAGGCGACAGTAATGAAGAAACAACAGAAATTGCTTATCCGGGATACTACAAAGAAGTAGTCCAAGTAGGAGCGGTTGATAGTAAGGGAAACCTTGCCCCTTTTACAAATTTCAATGATGAAATTGATTTGGTTGCTCCGGGGGTGGATGTATTGTCTACGTATCCAGGCAGCTCGTATGCCAGGTTATCAGGCACCTCAATGGCCACACCTCACGTTTCAGGAGCTGCTGCTTTGCTCATCAGCCAATGTGAAGACGCATTCCGGAGAGAATTATCAGAAGCGGAGATTTTTGCCCAATTAATTAAGCGTACCGTTTCCCTTGGAAACAGTCCGGTTATGGAAGGAAACGGATTACTGATTTTAGACAAGGATGAGCGATTTTTCACTACATGACATATAGTTTATAACCCCTTATCCTGCAGCGATGTATAGATATCCCTCCCAAGCTGGAGGGTTTTTCATTTCTGCACAGATGATACAATAGAAGAAGTTATACTCATATAAATCCAGCAGTCAGGAGGAGTTAGGGTGAAAGGAACAAAAGCATTACTTATCATTATAGGTGGCATTATTGTTTCAGCACTCATTTTCTTTTTTTAATTCGTCCAGTGGAGCAATTACAACCACCTGTCTCCTCAAATGAAGAGAATGGTTTTCTGCAGCAGGGTCCTGATTCTGTCAACGTCGATTTAGAAAACAGAGCAATAGAGCTTGCGTTTGAAGTGAACGAAGAAGATATAAATGCAGCGGCACAGGAAAGCATTGAAGATGATCAGGATATCGAAGAATTAGAAATACAAGTTAACGAGGAAAGAGTAGCTGTTTATGCAAACAGCTCAATGTTTCCATTTATAGCAACTCAATACAGATTGTTCTTTACCCCGGGGATAGAAAACGGCCAGCTCATCTTAGCTTTAGAGGAAGCATACATGGGAAGGATTCCTTTGCCGAACCAGTTTGTTCTTAATCAAATAGAGATGGAGGAGGATTATTTTTATCTGGACAGTGACAATGAAAGAATTATATTGTTTCCAGATTTACCTGAGAACGTTACCTTTTCTACTGTGGAGATTACCCAAGGGGAAATAGAAACCGAGCTGGTTATCACTATTGAATCACTTTCAGATGCTATCCAGCTTATTGAAGAAATTCTGCCGCAAGGAGTAGAAGAAGAGATCCTCAATCGTCTCTTTTAATAAATGTACTTTGCAATTTTACCATCCCAGTTGCAACCTTAGCACACAGCAAGGGTCAAAAAGGAGAAAAATAATACTGGTGGGAGTGAATTGAGTTTGTACTTCTCTATTTACTCCTGTTTCTTTAATCAATTGATCAACGGTGTCCTGATCCCCTTTTTGTGCAGCATCTTTAAGTTGAAAAGCAAAATTTTCAGAAGCCTGTATGGAATGGAGCAGTGATTTACTGTCGTCTAATAAAGCTTCCATTTCAAGAGCAGAGTTTAGAAAGTCTTTAATATCCACTGGAGGGTACTGGCGATTCATGCCGGTGTATTCTGGAAAGCTTGGGAGCGTACCATACAGGGATCTCCGTGGATGAATCGTCGGGCAAATATAATAGGGAGTAAAGACATTACCGAAATAGTAATAAAGATAACTCATTGATTATGTCCTCCTCAATGTATTGATCATAGTAATGTATGAGATACAGACTTCAAAATGTGTATTATTTTTCTATGATTGGATAACAATGTGAAAAAATGGCTAGTATAAAAAGGTCATATATGCTACATTGTTCAAGTAATTAAAGTTCTGCTATACATAAATTTTCATCTTTTCTTTTTTTGGTATTTGTCCGTCTTTATTTAGAATCAAGTGATCATAAAGGAGAGGTATTATGAACAAATTGTTAGCTGTCAGTTGTGGTGCAGGGGCTCTGGCTGTTGGCATAATTATGGTTATGTTCTTTAACGTTGCTCAAGTAACAATGAATTTTGTAGACAATCATTCGATTGCGGGAGCAAAAGATCAATGGGAGAACATCGAAAGTCCTGACAACAGTTCAGATGGAACTTCTGTCTGGAAAGATACTCAAAGTCAATACAACAGCTGGAAGGATCTTAAAGATAGTAGCAGCTATATAAAAGAGGATGAAACCGAAATTATAGAAAAGCTCAAACTTGATTTAGAAAATAATATTTTGCTCCATGTCCCAAGTGATCATAAAGAACAAGTAGAAAAAGTGATTGATTCTGCTGAACAGGCTTTAGAGTCTCCTACGAAGGAACACATTGAGAAAACTTATTTCCAGATATCTCAGCTCAAACAATCAATCGAACATTTATAAATTAACCCGTCTCCGGCGGGTTTTTGTTTTTTAGAGATAAAATACAGATCTTATGTTTTCAGGCTCTTTAAAGGTACATGTTGATTTATATAGGATATGTAATAGTAGATATATTCTCGAGACACCTTCATGGAGAGGAAGAGTCAAGGATTCCGAAGTGCGGAATTTTCAAAGGAGGATTGACCGTGGCTTAGAGGACCTCGCCAGAAGAATATGAAAAGATATCCACGATACTCTGCATCTTTATAAACAGACTGTATTAGTACGGAGAGCCAGGGAATAAATAAAAGGGATAACAACATGATATACAAAAAGGAGGAAAAACGATGTCTTTTGACTATGCGGAACTTGATGATCATCAAAAAATGCAAATTCAAACCCTTGAAGAACAGCTTGGGTGTGTGCTCATTGCTTTTGATGATAAATATAAAGCGCAGAATGAAAAAGTGAGTCTGAGGAAATGAAAAACTGACTGACATAGGAAATGGTACGCACCTAAGTCAGTCAGAAAAAGATAAAGTGTAAGTTTCTGTATGAGGGTTTTGGTCTTCATGAATAGGTAAATGGGTTAATAAGAAATGCTGAATGTTCTCCTTCGGATGATCGCCCGAC